>JACKQB010000006.1:300000-380387 GCA_024233115.1 Akkermansiaceae bacterium | reverse complement strand
GTGGGCAGGGCTGGATTCGAACCAGCGTACTCATACGAGAGCAGATTTACAGTCTGCCGCCTTTAACCACTCGGCCACCTACCCTTTTTAGGTTGTTTATCCACCGGTCGCTGGTCAGTTCAATCGGTGCGTCTTCGCCTGTTTTTCCAAACAGGGCTGAGGGCGGGGAGTTCTTACGTCTCCGCACGCTGGCTGACAAGGGAAAAATGGGGATTTTTCCATCCTTCGATTTTCGTGCCATTTTTTTGTGGGAATCGGTGATTGGTATTTTTTGCCGCGCTATTAAAATCGTGTGTATGGAGACGATTCTTGCCATTGAGACCAGCGTGCCGGAGGCGAGCATTGCTTTGTGGAGCGATGGCGTCTGGCTGTTTGACCAGGGATTTACCAGTGATAGAAACCATAACTCGGTGATCTTCGACTGCCTGGGCGAGGCTCTGGAATCTCTCCAGGGCAGGGCGCTTACGGCTGTGGTCGTGGGCACCGGGCCTGGAAGCTACAGCGGCACCCGGATAGGGATTGCTGCGGCCCAGGGCGTGGCGATAGCCCGTGGTTGCCCGGCTGTCGGGATCGGCTCGCTGGCCGCCACTCCGGTTGCGCGAAGTCATGGAGCAGTGGGGGCGGTAGGGGAGTCCATGGCCGTTGGTGATGCTCGCAGGGGGATGTATTTTATTTCCCGGATAGCGGCAACTGGAGAGGCGATGGAGGCCGGACTGATGGATGCCGGGGAGTTTGCCGCACGCCTCCGGGAGGCTCCTGGCACGGCATTGTTTACCTTCGACGATCCCGCTAGGCTGGGGCTTGACGAGGAACTTGCTTCAAGAGTCCTGCGGACGCGGCCTGAAGCGCGGTTATTGATCGATGTCTGGCTGGGGCTGGACGAATCCAGGCGACGGGAATTAAGCCACCGCCCATTGTCTCCCTCTTATCTGCGTGCGCCATTCACCTCGAAAGCCAAGTCCGGTCATCCGCTCTTGCGCCAGGATTGATGCTCCACGATGCAGGAAAAGGGGTCAAATGATTGAATAAAATGCCCATGGAAACGGTCGAACACCCGGATGTAGTGTCCCCGGATGCAGGGGCGTATTCCGACCTCTTCCCCCAGACCGCGTTATGAAAAGGATCCATTTTCCACTTTCTCTCACGCTGTGCGTGTTGATCACATCCTGTGCCACGGAGCTTGCCGATCACCGTATGGTGAGTGATGCGTGGCTGGATACGAGCCCTAGGAGGCCGCAGCTTCCAGCACGTCCGTCTGACGGAATAACCCACTGGAACGCAGGCCTACCCTCGGCCCGTGCTGTCAGCATGGCGCGGAAAAGCAGCGCGAAGGCAGGTCGCCCGGTTTCCCATCCAACCCCGGTGCCCCGGAGTGATTACGCTGGGCAGGAAAGCTATGATCTGTCCCCAGGTTATATCACTGGCTACCGGTCACATTACCGTAGCCGCGGAGGACACCCGCGTCATGGGCGTTACCAGTCGCAGAGACAGGTTTATGAGCGCACGGTTGAAAAAGTGGGGCCGTCGATTGTTCCACGCATGGATGTCCCCCTGATCGACAGGTCAGCCGGTGCCAGCTCGTCGACCCAATACACCTACCCTGCGAGGGACTATGCAGGCGGTTCCCGGCAACCTGGCAACAAACCTCATACTGCGTCTACCCGGGGAGGCCGCGGCCGACGCTAGCGTCCATGGGCGGATGGTGGAAGCAGCATCCATTGCCATCCTGGATGGAGTAAATGGCCTCTTTGTGACCCTTTGGCAGGGCTTTTTGATGCCAGCGAATACCTGCGATTAGCTTGGGATTGGCCTTGACTGCGTAGTTGTTAGGTAGTGTTATGGGGCCGTCCAACCCATATTACTCCACGAATGTTTAAAAGTATGATTAACCGTATCGCGCAGCACGTCTTGATGGTGGCTGGTTTTGTTCTGATGTTAGGCAGTGTCTCGACCAGTCATGCCCAGGATTTCGAAGGTAAGAATATATCTTCCGTAAGCATCCGTTATAATGGTCCGCGCACCGTCGACGAAGCCCGGATCCGGGGTTTCATGGAGACACGTGCGGGTCAGCCCTACAGCGCTGCCCGTCTCGACGACGATGTCCGCTCACTTTATGAAAGTGGACTCGTCGACGATATACGCTTTTTCGCCGAAGCTGTGGGTGCTGGGGTCAAGGTGATTGCCGAGGTCAAAACACGGGCCAAGATTGTGGCTGTTGGTTTTGTCGGGAATACCAAATTCTCCAATAAAAAACTCGCCAGCGTCACCAAGCTGAAGGCTGGTGGTGTGATGAGCGATGAAGCCATCCTCACTGCACGCCGCAACATCCAGGATCACTACCGTGGCTTTGGCTATGCGGATGTCACAGTGACACACCGGATCCAGGCGGCCAACGTTGCCGGTGCCGCTGAGCTGGTGTTGATCATCGATGAAGGAGCCCGCTCAGAGGTGCGAAAGATCCGTTTTGTCGGTAACACCGCCATCCAGTCGCATGTGCTCCGCAACGAGATGAAGACCAAACAAAAGGGTTGGTTCTCATTTTTCACCAAGTCCGGTCGTATTGATAATGTGAAGCTGGATGAAGACCTTGACCGGGTGCTCGACTACTACCGTGACCGTGGGTATCTCCGGGTATCCGCCACTGTGGGCCGTGCTCCGGTGGACGATGGGCGAGTGGATCTTGTGATCACCATCACTGAGGGAGCCCGATACAAGGTGGCCCGCATTGGCTTTGGGAAAATGACTGTTTTCCAATCCTCTGAACTTGCTCCGGCACTGACTCTCAATGCAGGTGATGGCTATTCTGTCACCAAGATGCGTGCTGATATGCGCACCATACGCAGCTACTACGGATCACGTGGATATGCCGATGCCGCAGTCAGCCCTGACATCCGCAACGTCACGGCTACCAGTGTCGCCATTACTTATCGCATCGTCGAAGGCCGCCGCTACCGTGTTGGGCGGGTCACTATCGAAGGTAACGACAAGACCCAGGACCGGGTGATCCGCCGCGAGCTTCCCATGAAGCCGGGCGACCACCTTAACTCCGTCGAGATGGATACCACGCGCCGTCGCCTGAAGAACATGAACTACTTCAACGACGTCCAGGTCAGTGCCTCGCCAAGCGCCCAGACCGGCTATCGCGATATCAACATCCTCGTCAACGAGAAGAAAACCGGTTCGATCAGCTTCGGTATCGGATTCAGCTCAGTGGACAGCATCGTCGGTTACGTCAACCTCGAGCAGACCAACTTCGATATCACCAACTGGGGTAGCTTCACGGGTGCCGGTCAGCGGTTCAGCACCAAGGTGCAAATCGGTAGCCAGCGCACCGACTTCCGCATGTCCTGGGTGGAGCCCTGGTTCCTTGGCCAGCGCCTCGCACTGGGTACTGAGATCTTCTACCGTGATGCGCTTTATTTCAGCTCCGAGTACGAGCAGAGCCAGTATGGTTTTGCCCTCTCCCTGCGCAAGCCTGTGAGCAAGCGTGCCTATGTGCGCGCCGAGTACCGTATTGAGGATATCACCATTGATGCGGACACCGGCACGTCTCCCGTGTTTATTGCTGAAGACGGTGACTACCTCCGCAGCGCCATCAGTCTCAACTACGTCTACGATAGCCGTGATAGCAACCAATTGCCACGCAAGGGGCACAAGCTGGACTTTGGTGTCACCTACGCCGGTGGTGTTCTGGGTGGTGATGTCGATGTCTTCATCGTCAGCGCAAGCGGTTCTAAATTCTGGAACCTTTGGGGCGACAGTATCTTATCAGTCCAGGGAGCTGTCACTGTTGCTGACACCCATGGCGACAGTCCCATGGTGCCGATCTTTGACCGTGAGATGCTCGGTGGACCACACTCACTCCGTGGATTTGAAAACCGTGACGTGGGACCCCGTGATATGATTACTAATGAAGTCTTCGGTGGTAACTCCTCGGCCTTTGCCTCGGTCGAATACACCTTCCCGCTCATCGAGCGTGTCCGTGGTGCCGTCTTCTACGACATCGGAACCGTCAACGCATCCTCCTGGCAATTTGGCAATGGCTTCTACCACGATGCTGGTGTGGGTCTCCGCCTCAACCTGCCGTTCGGACCGCTGGCCATCGACTACGCGGTGCCTCTCGGAACACCATCGGGCGACCCACAAGCCGACAAAGGCGGCCAGTTCCAGTTCTATCTGGATTACAAGTTCTAGGGTTTAATCCCGCAACTGCGGGATCCACGCAACTGCGGGATCCAAATACCAAAGCCCTTCGGGCTAACAGAACGACTCAATGATTTCAAAGCCCCCAGGCCATGGCTACCTGGGGGCTTTTTTTATTTCGCTTCCCGTGCTGTGTTTTCCCTCGGCGGGATCTATGATGGAGTTTCCCTCACCCGGTTCCAGCTGGAGAGATTCGTTTTTACTTGTCGATGATCACCTTGGTGCCGGCCCATTGGTCGCCCAGGCGGAGAAGGCCTTCGGGGGCATCCTGCTTGGTGCAGAGGATGATGAATTCGACGAGTGGGAAAAAGGGGATGAAGAGCACGGCGTTGCGGATCAGGCCGGGGCTCCAGTTTCCTGAGAGGCTTGCGCCATCGGTGGTGACGGCACGGAGGCCGAGGAGTTTTTTACCGACGCTGCGCCCGTCCAGGAAGGGGATGCAGTCCCTGAAAAGCAGGTAGGCCCAGCTCACCAGTGAAAGAAGGGTGCCTATTTTAGGAAGGGCAAACCCTACAATACCGGAAATAACGATCGACAGCCCGATCATCACCCCGATGTCGATCAGGTAGGCCCCAGCCCGCTGTCCAAGGCTGGCTTGGGCTGTGGTTGGCGTCTTTACTGGGGTGCTTGCTGTAAGCTCATTGCCGGTTGCGGCGGCTGATTCAGGGGTGGTAGCAGCTTGTTTGGTGGTGGGTTCAGTCATGGTCGGTTGGTTGTTGTTCAAAAAAGTAACGATCCAGCGTTTCGAATATGCAGAAAAAGTTGCCGAGACTCCAGCCTTAATCCTTGCCAAGGCATCCCGACTTACGGAGGATCTAGAGGAACATGGGTGCAATACGTGCAGATTCGATAGTCAAGGAGTATGGTGATGTCCGCGCGCTGGACCATGCCAGTATTACCATCGAGAAGGGAGAACTCTTCTTTTTATTAGGTTCCAGTGGCTGCGGAAAGACCACCTTGCTGCGTTGTATCGCCGGACTGGAAAAACCCAATGAAGGGAGGATCTACTACGGCGACAAGGATGTCACGGAGCTACCGACGCATAAACGCGAGGCGGCCATGGTGTTTCAAAGCTATGCCCTCTGGCCCCACATGTCGGTGGGCCAGAACATCGCCTTTGGCCTTGAAGAGCGGAGGGTGGCAAAAAAGGAGATCGAACAACGTGTCGACGAAGCTCTCGCGATGGTGCATCTCGAGGGGTATGGTGATCGTCGTATCGACCACATGTCCGGTGGCCAGCAACAGCGTGTTGCCTTGGCGCGGGCACTTGTGGTGAAGCCCAAATGTTTGTTGTTAGACGAGCCTTTGTCCAACCTGGATGCCAAGCTTCGTCTCGAAATGCGTTCCGAGATCCGTCGGATCGTCAAAGAAAACAATCTAACAGGTGTCTACGTGACCCACGACCAGGAAGAGGCCTTGTCGATGGCCGACCGGATGGCCATTCTGGATGCGGGCCGGATCGTGCAAACGGGAACGCCTGCTGATATTTACAGAAACCCACTCAGTGCCCATGTGGCCGGGTTTATCGGGGAAACCAACCTCGTTGAGGCGAGTGTGGATCGAATCGTGCGTGATGATGGTCAGCTCGGGGTCCGTGTTTCATCCACGGCCGGTCAGTTTCATGGCCATGTCACCCGGGGCAACTGGCGCCCACAGGAAGGCACCAAGGTGCTGGTATCCATCCGCCCTGAGGCACTCTACGTCGATCATTCCGGCGTGCCGATTAACCGTGTCATGGGCCGGGTGATCGACAGGATGTATCTGGGCAGCAGTGTGCAGTATAAGATCCAGGGGGAAGGCGACCAGCAATGGCATGTAACAGAAACGAACCCCCAGGTGATGAGGGGCGTCGGGGAACAGGTCATGCTTACAGCTGACCCGTCCGATGTCATCATTCTCAAAGCATAACCTGGGATGGGGTAAACGTAGGGTATGAAGTGGATCAACAACAAATCGTTTGTAGCACTCGCACTGGTTGCCTGTGTGGCTACACCTATTTTACTCAGCAAGAAACAGGATGGGGGCGATGTGCGTGTTGAACATGCTGATCGCAGGATTAATATCATTACCCCGCACAACGAAACCATCCGCCGTGAATTTGGCGAAGCGTTTCAATCCTGGTGGAAAGGCAAAACCGGCGAGACGGTGTATGTCAACTGGTTGACCCCTGGAGGGACATCTGAAATCAGAAAGATCCTCGATGGCAAATATGCGGCCGCCGAAAAAGTGGGGGATGAGGGTGTTGGTATCGATATCTTTTTTGGCGGGGGCGATTACGATTTCAAACAGCAGGGTGACAAGGGCCATCTTGCACCGTTGGAAGTGTTTGCACAACATCCCGAATGGTTTGCACAGGATGTGATCCCATCAGCATTCACCGGGGAAACCTACTACGACAAAAACAAATGCTGGGTCGGTGTCTGTCTGTCGCAATTCGGGATTTGTTATAACATCGATGCCCTCAAACGCCGTGGCCTGGAGCCACCCACACAATGGACGGACCTTGCCGATCCCCGTTACTTTGGGGGTATTGCCCTGGCCGATCCCTCGAAAAGCGGCTCAGTGGCACGCGCTTTTGAAATGCTGATCCAACAACAGATGCACGAGGCGCTGGCCGGAGCGAAGCATCGGCCGGGCGAAACCCGGAAGCAGCTGGAGATGCGTGCGCGTAGCGAAGGCTGGGACAGGGGGATCAACCTAATCCAGCGTATCAGTGCCAACGCACGCTACTTCACCGACAGCTCGACCAAGATTCCCCATGATGTGGCGCAGGGGAATGCGGTGGCCGGTATGGCGATTGACTTTTACGGTAGGACTTACGAAGAGATGTTGAAAAAGCACGGCGGCAGCTCGCGGATGCGGTGGATCTCCCCCAAGGGGGGGACCTCGACGAGTGTTGATCCCGTCGCGGTGATGAAAGGGGCGCCCGACCCCGAACTGGCGCAGGCATTTGTCGAGTTCCTGTTGACTCCCCAAGGGCAGTTGCTCTGGAACGCGAAGCCCGGCACGCCGTGCGGCCCGAAATACCGGGCACTCCGGCGGATGCCGATCCGCAGGGACGTTTACACGGCGGAAAACATCAAGCATTTTGCCGACCCGGTGAACCCTTACGAAGAAACCGGTGGCTTTGTGTATCAGCGGGAACTAACAGGAAAGGGGTTCAAGGCGATTCAGTTTATCATCCGGGTGATGTGCCTGGACTCACATGACGAGATCAAGGCCTCATGGCAAAAGCTGGTAGATGCCGGTATGCCCGGGCGTGCGACCAAGGTGTTTTCCGATACCACCCGGGTTTCCTATCAGAACTCAATGGGTTATATCCGGAAACAGATCAACGATGGCACCAAGGTGAAGACCGCGGACATGGGGGTGCAGTTAGGCAAGTATTTCAGGAAAAACTATAAGCTGGCGGGAAAGCTTGCCGAGGAAGGGAAATAAGCACGATGAACAGAACAGCAGCCATTTCCATCACCACCATCGTTGTCCTTATCTTCGGTGTGTTTTTTCTCTATCCTGTGGGGATGACCCTGGCCGTAGCCTTCGAGAACGAGCAGGGCGGCTTCACCTTCGACTACATCATCGGGGTATTTAGCAATCCCGTCTACGTCGAGGGATTGTGGAACTCGCTGATGATGGGGGTTTTTAGCACTTTGCTATCGTTGATGATTGCATTCCCGCTGGCACTTGCATCACATCGCTGGCTTTTTCCCGGGAAAAAATGGCTGGGTGTCCTGATCCTCGCACCGCTGGTGTTGCCTCCATTTGTGGGGGCGGTGGGCATCAAACAAATTCTCGGTGTCAGCGGCTCACTCAACGCCTTGCTCATTGACCTGGGATTGATGAGCGCGGACCAACCGGCAGATTGGCTCGGCGAGGGCAGGTTCTGGGGCGTGGTCGTCATGAATGCGCTGCACCTCTACCCGATCCTCTACATGAACATCGCCGCGACACTCTCGCACCTCGATCCGGCGATGGAACAGGCGGCGCAGAACCTCGGCTGCCCGCCCTGGCGGCGGCTTCGGAAAATCACCCTGCCGCTTTGTATGCCGGGAATTTTTGCTGGCTCTGCCATTGTCTTCATCTGGTCGTTTACCGAGCTGGGGGTGCCTCTGGTCTTTGATTACACCCGGGTAGCCTCTGTGCAGGTTTATGATGGCATCAAGGATCTGAATGCCAACCCGATGCCCTACGCTCTGGTGGGTATCATGCTGATTATTTCCGCAACCGTGTTCGCCGTCTCCAAGGTTGTGTTAGGGAGGACAGGCCTGGGCTCAGCACCACGACCCAAATCCCACGACAGTGAGAAAGCTCTCTCGGGATGGAAAGGCTGGGCGGTGTCGGTTGGTTTTATCTCAGTATTCTGTATCGCCAGCGTGCCGCACCTCGGGGTGCTGCTTCTCTCGGTGACCGGCGATTGGTATGGCACTATCCTCCCGGAGTCGATGACCACCGCGCACTATAGCGAGGCGCTCGGTCATCCGCTGGTGGTGCCCTCGATCAAAAACAGCCTGATCTACGCGTCCGGCTCGACATTGTTGGATATTGTTCTCGGCACCGCCATCGCCTGGGTGGTGGTGCGCAGCACCATCCGCGGCAGGGTGATCCTGGATGCGGTGATGATGCTGCCGCTCGCCGTGCCGGGTTTGGTTCTCGCCTTCGGATACATCGCCGTCACCGAGAAAGGCCAGCCGCTGCACTGGATGGTTGGGGACGCGGGAAACCCGATCTTTTTACTCGTCGCCGCCTATGCCGTTAGGCGGCTGCCCTACGTGGTGCGTGCCGCTGTGGCGGGCCTGCAGCAGAGCAACATCGCTCTCGAAGAAGCGGCGCGGTCGCTTGGTGCCACACCCCTGCGCACCCTCAAACGCGTTGGCGTTCCCCTCATCGGCGCCAACCTCGTGGCGGGCGGAATCCTCGCCTTCGCCTTTGCGATGCTGGAGGTGTCCGACAGCCTGATCCTCGCCCAACAGGCGGAGCACTACCCGATCACTAAGGCCATTTACTCCCTTCTGAGTACCCTGGGAAATGGCCACGAACTCGCGTCCGCCCTCGGTGTCTGGGCGATGGTCTTCCTCGGCATCTCGATCATGGGTGCCTTCGTTATCCTTGGGAAGCGCGGCGGCAGTATCTTCCGGATGTAGGCCGGGGCGGGATTGTCCACATCTGGATTCTCGCGGGGGATTTGTGTTGTATGCCCGCCGGATTTTTGGCTACTTGGCGAGCATGACAAGGGAAGCTTTGAGACTTGGAAAACAAATACTGACTGCGTGTTTTTGTGCCGGGATGATGGCGGCACCCGGCTATGCGCAGGAACAGGCACGCCCCAATGTGCTGATGATCATCGTGGATGACCTGAACGACTGGACCGGGCACCTCGGCGGCCATCCGCAGACGCGCACACCTAACATGGACCGCCTGGCGGGCCAGAGCGTTTCATTCACCAACGCCCACACCCCGGCGCCGCTGTGTGGTCCGGCAAGAACGTCGATGCTCTCCGGGCTCTACCCCCACAGCACCGGTGTCTATGGCCACATTCTCGATGCTGATCTAACAAAGCTGGAGGCGATGAAAGGCCGCCAATTCCTGCCCGGGTTTTTCAAGAGCCAGGGGTATAAAACCCTGGGTGTCGGGAAAATTTACCACATCACCGATGGTCATCATCAGTTTGATGAATACGGCGGTATCTTCGACCGCATGGGGCCGAAACCGGAGCAGAGGTTCAAGTACGACCCGCAGAAATTCGGCGAGGGTGAAACGCAAACCGACTGGGGAGCATTCCCTGAGAGCGATGAGAAAATGCCCGACTACAAAATCGCCGCCTGGTCGGTGGCCAAGCTCGGTGAGCAACACAGCAAACCGTTTTTTATGACCGTCGGTTTTCTCCGCCCCCATGTCCCCTGGTATGTTCCCCCGGCGTGGTTCAAACCATTTCCCACTGAAACCACCCAACTGCCGCCACTCAAGGAGGACGATCTGAATGACCTCCCGGAGTTTAGCCGGAAGCTGCACGCGATCCCCGGGATGCCGCCGTGGCATTGGATGAAAGAGGGTGAGCGGATTGCTGAGGCCGCCGCCGCCTATCTCGCCTGTGTGCATTTTGTGGACGCCCAGGTCGGCAAGGTGCTCGACGCCCTGGAGAAGAGTCCCTACGCGGACAATACCATCGTGATGCTGGTCAGCGACCACGGCTACCATCTCGGTGAGAAACATCGCTGGGCAAAACACTCACTGTGGGAGCGGGCGTTGCGGGTGCCGATGCTGGTGCGTGCTCCGGGGGTGAAACCTGCCAAAGTAAACCAGCCGGTCGGCTTGATCGACGTGTTCCCCACCCTGGTGGATCTCTGCGGCTTGCCGGTTCCTAACAATCTCGACGGCCTGAGCGTCAAGCCGTTGATGAAAGCTTCGGCCGAAGCGGGGGAAAAACCATGGCGGCACGCGGTGATGAGTATTTACGGTCGGGGGAACGTTTCCCTCCGATCGGAAAAGTATCGTTATATTCACTATCAGGACGGCTCGGAGGAACTTTACGACATGCTCGCCGATCCGAACGAGTGGATCAATCTCTGCCACCCGACGATCAAGCCGGAGCTGCAAACCGTGGTGGACGATTTTAGAAAACGCGTGCCCAAGTCCTTCAAACCGTGGTCGCCCTACTCCTACGCCAACATCAACCCCTTGTTTGATGAGGACATCCGCCGTTCACGCGAAAGCACCGGAAGCAAACCATAATCATTTATTAAAACCAGACATGAAAAACACCTGCCTCACCATTCTCGTCCTCGCCTGCTCAGCGGGTTACGCATTTGCTGATGAACCGGAGCGTAAGCCCAACATCATTATGGTGTTGGCCGACGACCAGGGTTACGCCGACATGGGCTGTTCCGAGTTCGCTAAAAAAGATGTCAGCACTCCCGCCCTGGACAAACTGGCAACGGAGGGAACCCGCTTCACCCAGGCATACAGCAGCGCCCCTATCTGCAACGCCTCCCGCGCGGGCCTGATTACCGGAGTGCATCAGGCGCGTATGGGTGTGTATTGGTATGTCAACCCGGGCATCAAGGACACACGTTTCCAAACGATCCCGGAGGCACTGAAAAAAGCGGGTTATGCCACCGGCTACGTCGGTAAGGTCCACTACGGCAGCGGCGCGCCCGACGCCCGCGACTTCCCGACGAACCATGGCTTCGACTACTACTTCGGATTCATGGGCGGCAGAAAACACTACATGCTGCACGACGATGCCGACGAGGCACGCTTCCTGGAACTTCAGAAAAAGGCGGGGCGCAAGACTGATAACCCGGTGGCACGCAAAGGCGGTCTGACGAAGTTTGAATCGCTGAAAATGGGCGCCATGTGGGAGAACAAAGCCAAGGTCAACACCAGAGGGCTTTCAACCGAAATCTTCGGCGGCAAAGCCCGCGATTTCATCACCCAACACAAGGACGAGCCCTTCTACCTCCAGCTCTCATTCAACGCCGTGCACAACTTCACCCACCAGCTTCCCGAGGACTACAAAAAGGCGCACGGCATCACCGGTATCATCCAGGACTGGGACCCCGCCAAGGAGGAATACCTCGACTGGTATCGCAAGGCGCGCTTCCCTAACAACCCCGAAGGCCGCGCCACCTACCTTGCCCACCTGCATTTCCTCGACCTGGAAATCGGCCGACTCTCCAAGCACCTTGAAACCCTCGGATTGAAAGAGAACACCCTGGTCGTTTACATCAGCGACAACGGTGGCTCGACGCCGATCTATGCCGACAACTCACCGCTGCGCGGCAGCAAGTACACGCTATACGAGGGGGGGATCCGCGTGCCGATGATCGTGCGCTGGCCCGGCAAGGCGCCCGCAGGCCGGGTGGATGCCGCCGTGGTTTCGACCCTCGATCTCTTTCCCATGATCTGCACCGCGGCGGGGGTAAAGTCCACCAACCGGTTCGACGGTCAGGATCTGACGGGATTTTTCCATCGCAAACAACCCTCGGTGCCCGAGCGCACCCTGGTCTGGGACAGCGGCCACGAGTACGCCGTGCGCGCGGGCAACTGGAAATACCACGTCGTCAACGATACCAAGGACGCCGAACTCGAGATGGTGAAGCTGGAAAAAGGGGAGTTCCTCTACGACCTGCAAAGCGACCCGGGGGAGACCAAAAACCTGGCCAAAGAAAACCCCGGCAAACTCGCCGAGATGAAACGCATTTATCAGGCGTGGAAAAAACAAATGCCTGAGCAGTAAGCGGGGAACCGCGAATCTTGCGAATCGGGCGAATTTTTGCTTGGGATGTGAAACGAATTGCTCGACCGCGAAACACGCTCAATACGCGAAAGGGGTTTATGGAGCGCGGACTTGCAGTCCGTCAGCGACCCCGCACCTGGTGTCGGGGCATCCCCCTGCCGTGTTGATAAAAACGCCCCTACCGTGCGATCAGCGTGATCTCACGTGACAAGCCCCGGTGGGTGGGGATGGTGAGGGTGGTTTGTCCGTCCTGGTGGGTGAGCTTGATGTCGGGTTCGTTGTCGAGAGTCCAGGTGCCCTGGAGCGTGAGGGTGGTGTCCGGGGTGGAGGGCTTGTTGCCGACGTCGGGGAGGTCGATGTCGGTGAGGCTGAGCTTGAGGTTGTTAGACTCGGATTTTTGCAACAACACGACGCAGGTGCGGTCGGTTTTTTGCAGTAGGCTCTCCGGGGTTTTGCTCTCGAAGGCGGCGAAGGTGACGGCGGCTTCGAGTTGTTTGTGCGGCACGGTGATGATGTGGGCGCTGTTGTCTTGTTGGACGACATTGACCGATCCGCCTTGGTAGGCCGCCATTTTCTCCGGCGTGGCGTTGAGCAGGATGTGGTATTGGTAGCTGGCGTTGTCAGGTGTGGTGCCGTGGTCGATCCATGCGGAGGAGAAGGTGCCGGTGGTTTCCTCCTTGGTGCTGTTGTGGCGCGAGTGTTGTTCTTCCACTGCAAACTTGGCGGCTTGATTGCCGGGCAGGTAGTAGCCGCTGCCGTAGGCGTCGATATACCAGTTGGTGCCTTTTTGGGTGAGGTCGTTTTCTGCTGGCACGGCGGTCTGGAACAGGGTGGTGACGCAGGGGTATTCCTGGGAGGCGTTTGAAATGCCGCTGCCGAGACAGACGAGGGTGTCATCGAAGGCGAAGACGCTTTTTCTAACACGCAGGGTTTGCGGGTCTTTTTGGGTGGGGTCGAGCTGGAAGAGGAAGGCGCCGATTTTTCCATCCAGGCTGCCGGCGCCCGAGGGGTGGGTGACTTGTCTTGGGGTGCTGCCGTAGAACGTGGTGTTGCCCTCTAACACATCGAGCGGAACGCGCAGCGTGGTGGCGCCGGGGGTGCGGCACCAGTCGTAGCCATTCTGCTGGTGGCCGCTGACGTGATCGAAGGTGTCCTTGAAAATCTGGATGGTGCCGTGGCTGAGGTTGCGGGCGTAGCGGTTGCCGTCGCGGTAGGTTTCGTGCGAGCGGATGCCGTCGCCATAGCCTTTGATCTGCACGGTGTTGCCACGGTAGGCGTAGCTAGCGCCAGCGTTGTAATTCATCGGATGGAACGCGTGGCGTTGTTCTGCGGGGATTTCTTTGCCAAACAGTTTTTTGCTATTGCCACCGAACATACGCAGGTAGGCGGAGGCGAGGTCGGTGTCCACCTTGTTGCTGCCGGGTTTGGATTGGGCCAGGGTGCGGAACGAGTTTTTGACGAGCTTGCCGCTGGCGGTGATGGGGTGGCGTCCGCAGGCGTTGAATCCTGCGTAGGGGTAGCTCCAGAGACGCGCTGCCATGAAGGCGGTTTTTAATTGTGAGTAAGCGGCGGGGTTGATCTCAAAAGGAGTGCCTGCAAGCGGGCCGACGACGTTTGACGTCACCATATCGATCGCCGGGATGCCGTAGCCGTGGTAGTGCATTTGATGGTGGAAAAGCGAGCCGTCCGGTTTGATCCCGCCCTTGGTTCCGTGGGACGGGGAGCTGAGCGTTTTACTGAGCCAATCGGAATACTGGCTGAGGCGTGCTGCTTTTTCCGGTCCGTCTTTGCCGAGGCACTGGATGAGGAAGTCGGATGACGACAGGGTGTTGAGGTAATCCATGTCCACCCAGTCTTCGGCGGGGGCGTAGATGCGGCGGGTGTTGTAATACCACTCCAGTGACTCGCGCGCGGGTTTGAGCAAGCTCGCTTTTTCCAACGGCTCCTGCATGGTCGCGATGGCGGGCACCCATGAGCGGGCGCGATAGCCAAAGTGGTGCATGATGCCGAGCGAGCTGCCTGCGGCGAAGCCTTGGTCGATGAGGTGCTCGGTGAGCAGGCAGAAGATCTCGGCGAGGCGTTTGCCCTTGGCGCTTTCACGGTCGTTTGTCGGCAAGCTGTTATAGGCGTCCGCGACCTTGAGCATGTAGTCGGTGTATTCCTCCAGTTTGTGCGAGCTGGCGCAGGTGGATTCCTCCGGAGCACCGACGCTTTGGTTGCGCATGTAGATGTGGTCGCCGAAGATGTCATCGCCGACTTTGCGGATGTGGTATTTGGCGAATTGTTGTTCGATGGCGTCGATCAAAGTTTGATCCAGCGGGCGCTCGGTAGTGCGTTTGGCAAACTCGCGGAACTTGGCAAAGGCAGCCATCTGCGCCTCGTTGGGTGCTTCGTTGGCGGATTTGTTTTTCCCGAGGTCAAACCAATACATCATCGGCTCCCAGTTGCCGGTGGTTTCCTTGTCGGCGCCGTGGACAAAGGGGACCTGGTAGTCGCCATGCTGGTGGCGTCTGTCGATGAAGCGGTGGACAAGGATATCGCCGATGTGGAGGGTGCCCTGGTCGATGTTAGAAGGGGCCTCGATCTTGACGTAGTTCATTTCCGGAAGTGCCTTGCCTTGCATGTCGCGGGTATAGGAAACCCAGGCGGTGCGCCAGCCGGTGAAGTTGAGTTTGAACGGGAAGTGGCAGGCTTCTTTGCCGTCCTTGCCGAAGGAAAAGCGCAGTGATGCGTCTGGCCGGGGAGTTTTGTTATAAACCCAGACCACAAAGCAGTTTTCCACGGGAAAAGTCAGGTTGAACTCGCTCCGGGCCTCCCCCGAACTCATGATTTTGATCGGTCGCTTGAAGGTGATGGACGAGTCGTTTTTCCAATCCCATTTCAGGCCGTGATCGCCCCAGACGCGGCGGTCGGGATCGAGTGAAATGATTGAGTTCTTCCAGCTCATGCCATCGGGCAGCGCATCGCCGTTAAAGACGATTTGGTTAGGATGCTCGCTTTGGCTGGCGTCAAAGTCCGGGGTGCTTCCGTTGTTGTAGGACTCTGTCCGGTTATGTTTGCAACATGAGGCGGCCAAGAGGCAGAGGCCGAGGGTGATGATATGGTTCTTCATTGGGGAAAATAATTTAGTGTGCCTTTGCCTTGAGCACCCACTGGGTGGTGCGGCTGCGTTGGGTGGGGATGGTCAGTGTGGTCTGGCCGTCCTGGTGGGAGGTGGTTACGTTACCAGCCTGTTTGATCTTCCAGTTTCCTTGCAGCGTGATGGTGGTGGCCGGGGTGATTGGTGCGGTGCCGACGTCGGGTAGGTTGATGTCTGTGACGCTGAGCTTGAGTGTGTCGGCGTCGGGTTTTCTCAAAAGCACGATGCACGAGCGGTCGGTTTTTTGTAGCAGAAGCTCAGGTTTTTGACTCTCGAAGGCGGCGAAGGTGACGGCGGCTTCGAGTTGTTTGTGTGGCACGGTGATGATGTGGGCGCTGTCGTCTTGTTGGATGACGTGGACTGATTCGCCCTTGTAGGTCGCCATCTTTTCCGGCGTGGCGTTGAGCAGGATGTGGTATTGGTAGCTGGCGTTGTTGGGGGTGGTGCCGTGGTCGATCCATGCGGAGGAGAAAGTGCCGGTGGTTTCCTCCTTGGTGCCGTTGTGGCGCGAGAGTTGTTCCTCCACCGCGAACTTGGCGGTTTGATTACTAGGCAGGTAGTAGCCGGTGCCGTAGGCGTCGATATACCAGTGCGTGCCTTGCTGGGTGAGATCGTTTTCTTCCGGCACGGCGGTCTGGAACAGAGTGGTGACGCAGGGGAATTCCTCGGAGGCGTTGGCAATGCCGCTGCCGAGGCAGATGAGGGTGTCATCGATGGCAAAGACACTTTTTCTAACACGCAGTGATTGAGGATCGGAGGTGGGGTCGAGCTGGAAGAGGAAGGCGCCGAAACGTTCCTCCAGGCTGCCCGCTCCCGAGGGGTGGGTTTTCTGCCCTGGCGTGCTGCCGTGGAAGCTGGTGCCGCCTTCTAACACGTCCAAAGGAACACGCAGCGTGGTGGCACCCGGGAGGCGACACCAATCGTAGCCGTCCTGCTGGTGACCGCTGACGTGATCGAGGGTGTTTTTGAAAACTTGGATGGTGCCGTGGCTGAGGTATCTGCCGTAGCGGTTGTCGTCATCGTAGGTTTCGTGGGAGCGGATGCCATCGCCGTATCCTTTCAGGTGCACGGTGTTATCGGCGTAAGCGTAGCTTGCCGAGGCGTTGTAGTTCATCGGCAGAAAGGTGTGGAGTTCCTCGGCCGGGATGATTTTTCCAAAGAGTCTTTTGCTGTTGCCACCGAACATGCGCAGGTAGGCGGAGGCGAGGTCGGTATCGACTTCATCGCTGCCCGGTCTGGACAGCGCCAGGGTGTGGATCGGGGATTTCAGTGACCTGCCGCTGGCGGTGATGGGGTGGCGACCGCAGGCGTTGAAGCCGGCGTGCGGGTAACACCAGAGTCGCGCCGCCATGAAGGCGTTCTTGAGCTGGGCGTAGGCTGCGGGTGTGATTTCGAACGGGGTGCCATCGAGCGGGCCGACGACGCTTTCGGTGACCACCTTGACGGCGGGGATGCCGTAGCCGTGGTAGTGCATGTGGTGGTGAAAGAGCGAGCCGTCCGGTTTGAAGCCACCTTGGGTCCCCGGCGACGGCGAGCTGATGGTGTTGCTGAGCCACTTGGAATACTGGCTGAGGCGGGCGGCTTTTTCCGCTCCGTCCTTGCCGAGGCAGAGGATGGTGAAATCGGATTTCGACAGGGTGTTGAGGTAGTCCATGTTCGCCCAGTCTGCGGCGGGGGCGTAGATCTGGCGGGTGTTGTAAAACCATTCCAGCGCCTCGCGCGTGGGGGTGAGCAAGTTGGCCTTTTCCAGTGGCTCCTGCAGCGCGTCGATGGCGGGCACCCAGTTGCGGGCGTTGTATCCGAAGTGGTGCATCGTGCCCAGCGAGCTGCCGGCGGCAAAGCCGTGCTCTAACATGTTGGCGACGAGTAGGCAGCCGATCTCAGCGATGCGTTGCCCACCGGGGCTGTCGCGATCGGCGGGCATCAGGCTGCGGTAGGTCTGCCCGACCTTGAGCAGAAACGTGGTGTAGTCGTTCAGCGAATGCGCGCTGCGGCGGGTGGATTCCTCCGGAGCCCCCACCAGCTGACGTGCCATGTAGATGTGATCGCCGAAGATGGCATCGCCCACTTTGCGGATGTGGTATTGGGCGAATTGTTGTTCGATGGCCTCCAGTGTTTTGGGATCGAGCGGGCGTGGATTTTTTTCCTCGGCGAGCGAACGGAACTTGGCGAAGGCGGCGGTCTGCGCCTCGGTGAGTGGCTCGGTGGCGGGTGGGTTTTTCCCGAGTTCAAACCAGTGCATGATCGGGTCCCAGTGGCCGTGGGTCAACTGGTCGGCACCGCGGACGAAGGGGACTTGGTAGTCGCCGTGCTGGTGGCGTTGGTCGATGAAGCGGTGGGTGAGAATGTCGCCAATCCGGAGGGTGCCGTAGTCGATGTTAGTCGGTGCTTCGATCCTGAGGTAATCCATCGGGGCAGAGGGTTTGCCCTGCATATCGCGGTCATAGGAAACCCAGGCGGTGCGCCAGCCGGTGAAGTTGAGATGGAAGGGAAAGTGGCAGATTTCCTTGTCGCCATCATCACCGTGGGTGCCGAATGAAAATCGCAGCGCGGCATCGGGCACGGCGGTGTCATTGTAAACCCAGACGACAAAGCAGTTCTGGACGGGGAAGGGGAGCTTGTGCTCCCGGCGTGCCTGCTTGGGGTCCATCCAGGGGATCGGTCGGTGAAAGGTGACCGACGCCCCCATTTTCCAATCCCACTTCAGGGAGTGATAGCTCCAGACGTAGCGACCGGGGTCGAGCGAGAGCGCGGAATCCGTCCAGCTCATGCCGCCGGGGAGCGACTCGCCATGGAACAGAATCTGGTTGGGCAGCGCGCTGTGGGCGGCATCAACCGCGGCGGTGCTGCCATGGGTGAATGGCATGGTGCCGACTTCCCCTGAGTCGCGGTCGGGCGTATTTCTGTCTTTGCAGGATGTGCAAGCCAGCAGGCCCAGGCCGATGGCAAAGGGGATGATCGGTTTCACGGATGCTGCGGTATCAGGGGGTGGATTTTTTCAGCACGCATGGGATGGTGCGGCCGCGCAAGGTGGTGAAGGTGAGCGTGGTTTTGCCGTCATTTTGCGCTGCGGTGACACCTTCCCCTTGAGTGAGTTCGTAGTTGCCGTTGAGGGTGAGTGTAACAGAGGAAACCTCGGGGCCGTAGCGAGGTTTGATAACAATCTCACCCGCCAGCATGCCGCCCTCGTTGCCGGGCATGCGCAGGTCAGGGTCGGTGAGGTTGAGTTTCAGTTGGTCGCCCTCCTGTTTGGTCATCACCAGGCAGGGTTCGGAAACGTGGCTGACGAGTTGGTTTTTGACATCGCCGGATTGGAACAAGGCGTAGCTGGTGGTGGTGCCGGACTGCACGATGTGGGCGTCTGAGTCATGGCGCAGCACGGTATAGCCGGGGGATTTTTGCCATGCGGCGGCGCGTTGTTCCGTGGGTAAAACGAGCACGGCGTAGTGGTAGGAGCTGTCTTTGGCGTAAGCACCGTGGTCGAGCCAGGCGACCGCGTAGTCGGCTTCGGTTGCTTCGTTGTGTCCGCTGTGGTCTTTCTCCTTCGGCCCTTTGCCATCGATGCTGGCGTAGTGGTAGTAGGAGTGCTGGTGCTGGCGGGCGATGTTGAGTTTTTGCCCCTCGGGCACGAGGTAGTGATTGCCGACGACATCGCGCAGGGTGGTGGCGGCAGCATGCTTTTCACCGAAGGGAAATTCACTAACAACTTTGCCGTTGATGCTGACCGGCAGATCGTTTTTTTCCAAATGCTGTTGAAACAGCACGGTCTCGACTGGGTAGCGGCTGTTAGGGTTGCTGATGGCGCTGCCGAGGCAGACGATGGTGTCGTCGAAGAAGTGATACGACTTCAGCGCGTGCAGGCCGATGTCAGGTCGCGATGGTTCGTTTTTCTCCTTCAGCACCATGGCAAAGAGTCCGTCCTGCTGATCCATGTGGCAGTTGCCGACAAAGGTTTCGTCGGTGGTGGGCATCATGATGATGCTTTCGTAGGGGATGAGATCGAGCGGCAGGTGGGTGACGGTGGCTCCCGGTGGGCGCGACCAGTCCCAGCCGTAGGGGCTGACACCGGAGGCGGGGAGTCCGCCGGGCGGCAGGATCTCCAGGGTGCCGTGGCTTTGGTATCTGCCGTAACGGTTGACCGGGCCGTAGATCTCGCTGCCCCAGACGTAGCGGCTGAGACCGCGGGCGATTGCCAACCAGTCGCCGCGACGGTGGGCGCCGACGTTGGCGTATGGGAAACACCAGTGGCCGTTGGGATCGGGTTCGGGCTGGATCGAGGCATCGAACTGATCGCGGGCATCGGGGAAAAGGCGCAGGGCGATGGCGGCTATTTCTTCGTCCACTTCTTTATCGCCCTCCGGGGTGCCGGATTTGGCGAAGTCGATGTATGCCGTATGCAGTCGGCTGAGGTTGTCCTTGAATTGGTAGGCGTGTCTGCCGCTCAAGGTGCGTGGCAATGAGAATTTGTTACACTGGATGCGGATCGCCAGGAGGGCGCGTCGGAAGCTGCGGTAGGCATCGGGGGAAAGGCGGAACGGGGTGTCTGCGAGGAGTTTGAACATCGGACCGATGGCGGCCAGGGCACCCGACTCATAGGCGGGGTAATGCCCCCAGTGGTGGAATGCGGAGCCGTCTTCTTTAAAGCCACCATTGTTACCGTGTCGGTTGAGAGCTACGGCGGCGCTGTATGTTTTTGACCACTGCAGCACCGAGTGATAGCGCTCGCCGATGGCATCGGTCATCAGCAAAGACAAAAGCTGCTCTTTGGCCATGGTGTTGAAGTAATCCATGTTCGCGCAGTGGGTGGACGCGTAGGGATCGTAACAGTAATGCGAGTGATTGAACCACTGGCCGGCGCGCGCGACTTGCCTCTTGAGCTTGTGCTTGGCTAACAATTTGCGGGTCAGGAAGGATGCGGCGTAGTAACTGCGCGATGAATACCCGTAGTGATGCAGCGTGCCTTGTCCGTGGCCTTCGTGCCATCCGGATTTGAGCAACAGCAAGTTCATTGAAACGATCATCGTTTCCAGTTCGCGGCGTTCATCACCGGTGCTGAGGTGCCAGGCCTTGGCAAGCTGCAGCAGAAACGTGCTGGTGTGCCGCAGGTCATAATTGACTTCAGCCTCCATTTCCCCGGCGAGGCTCGACGGCTTGTAGATATCTACGGTGTGGAGGAAAAAGATATGCCGTCCGTGGATGTTGTCCGTGGTCAGCTTGTCGAGGTCGGCTTGTGCGGGAAGTTGGTATTGCTGGTATGCGGCGCGCAGGGATTTGATGTTTGGTTTGCGTGCGCTCTTGAGCAGCTCGGTTTCGAACTTTTGCTCGAGCGCTTTCACGGCGTCTTGCTTTGCCTGGTCGATGGCAGGGTTCGGGAGGTCGAGGATACCTGCGTGATAAAGATGCTGCGGCTTGCCTGGGCGGACGCGCGATTTGTCATCATCGCGGTAGAACGTGAGTGAAGTGTCATTCATCGCGTGGCGGCGGTCGAACTGGACGTCGGGGTAAAGCAGATCGATGTAGGCTTCTCCGGCCTTGCCTTTCGGGGTCTCGATTGCGATCCAGTCCATCGCAGGCTGCTCCTTGCCTGCCATGCGGTTGTAGGGCATCATCATTGTGCGCCAGCCGGCGAATCCGAGGGTGTAATCGAACCAGCAGTCGGGTTTTTCCTGGCCATCGCGACCGAAGGAGAACCGCAGGGCGTCTTGTTTTTTACCATCCGTCTGATAGAGCCAGAGGTTGAAAATGGCTGCGCAGAGCCGTTGGTCGATGGTTTTGTTGCGGGCATCGATCGCCCGTTTCACAAGAACCTTGCCGCCGCTGCCGTCCCAGGTGATTTTCAGCGACTGCTTACCGTGTACCTTCTGCCCGCTGGAAACCGAGAGGGTGACTCCCTGGTCGGCGCTGAATTCAGCGGGGACAGATGGATTCTCAAAGGAATAGATATCTGTTACTGGCTGCTGACCGGATGAGGTCAAGGGAGTGGCCCATCCAACGAGGGCCATGAGAACGGCGCACGACCGGAGAGTTTTCATGATATGTTAGAAGGTTCTTATCTGCCCATCCAGCCGCCATCGACGACGAGCACTTCGCCGTTGACGTAATTTGATGACTCGGAAGCGAGGAAAACCGTCGGGCCCTTGAAGTCGGCGGGTTCGCCCCAGCGGCCTGCCGGGATGCGGGCGAGGATTTGCTCGGCGCGGACGGGATCGTCTTGCAGTGCCTGGGTGTTGTCGGTGGCGATATATCCCGGTGCGATGGCATTGACGTTGACCCCTTTTCCCGCCCATTCGTTAGAGAGCGCCTTGGTGAGCTGTCCGATGGCACCCTTGGATGCGGCGTAGCCAGGAACGGTGATGCCGCCCTGGAAGGTGAGCAGCGAGGCGGTGAAGATGATTTTTCCACTGCCGCGCTCGATCATACCTGCGCCGATTTCACGGGCGAGGATGAACTGGGCGTTGAGGTTGACCTCGATGACCCTGTCCCAGAGATCATCACCGTGCTCGGCAGCGGGGGCGCGTAGAATTGTGCCGGCGTTGTTGACCAGGATATCGGGCGTGCCGTGGTTTTCCTTGAGGGTGTTGATGAACTGATAGAGTGACTTGCGGTCTGAGAAATCGCAGGCGTAGCCGGTAAACGACCGGCCGGTGGCTTCCACGGCTTCGGCGATTTTGCTGCCGGATGCTTCCATGGTGGCGGAGACGCCGATGATGTCGGCACCTGCCTGGGCGAGTCCTTCGGCCATGGCGAATCCGATGCCGCGTTTGCAGCCGGTGACGAGGGCGGTTTTTCCTACGAGTGAAAATAAGTTGGTTGTAGACATGGTCAATGTGTTTGTGGGAGCGCGTTTAATGGATGGCAATTACTTGAAGCTCTTGATGAGTTCAGGCAGCCAGAGGGAGAGCGGGGCGTAGTAAGTGATCGCTGCAAGCGCCACAATCATCGCTACATAGAAAGGAATCATCTGTCGGGAAACCCGCGCGATATTCGTTCTGCCGACTCCGCAGCCAACAAACAGACAGGTGCCGACGGGTGGTGTGCACAGGCCGATACTGAGGTTGGTGATCATGATGATGCCGAAGTGCACAGGCTCGATCCCGATATCCGTCGCTACAGGAAGCAGGATCGGGGTGAAGATCAGGATCGCGGGGGTCATGTCCATGAACGTTCCCACGATCAATAAAATGATGTTGATCGTGAGGATGATCGCCAGCGGATTGGTGGACAGACTGAGCAAGGAGTCACTTACCATCTGGGGAATTTGCTCCATCGTTAGAAACTTGCTCATGGCGGAGCTGGTGGCAACGAGCAACAGCACCATGGCGGTGGTCCTGGCCGAGCGTCCCAGGATTTCGGACATGTCGGAGAGTTTCACCTCGCGGTAAATGCAGACACTGAGCAGGAAGGCCCAGACAACGGCAACCGCGGAGGCTTCGGTGGCGGTGAAGACCCCGCCGAGGATGCCGCCTAACACGATGATGACGAGTAGCAGGCTTGGGGCGGCGCGACCGAGACTCGGTGCAAATTGGGGGATTTCCTGCAGGCCGATTTGGCCGTATTGTTTTTTGCGGCTGACCGTAAAGCACATGGCCATGATGCAGACTCCCAGGAGTAAACCGGGCAGAATGCCACCGATGAAGAGGTCTCCGACAGAGGCGTTGGCGACAACCGCAAAGACGATCATCACGTTGCTTGGCGGGATTAGGAGGCCGGTGACCGAGCCACAACTGGTGATGGCCACACTGAAATCCCGCGGGTATCCCTTGGATTCCATCTCGGGAATAAGCGTTTTTCCAATTGAGGAAATGGCGGCCGCAGCCGAGCCGGAGATCGCTCCGAAGAGCATGCAGGTCACCGTGTTGACCAGGGCGAGGCCACCGGGGAGCCGGCCCACGATGGCGGCGGCAAAATCGATCAGCCGCTTCGCCAGGCCGCCCGCGCCCATGAGTTCACCGGCGAGGATGAAGAAGGGGATGGCGAGCAGGGCAAAGGAGCTCACCGAGTTGGCCATGTCGCTGACGATGGAGGAGGTGACATTCGGGTAGCCGAGTGAGAATGCCGCCAGCACCGTGGCGCAGCCGACCACGAAGGCGATGGGGGTATCCATGAGCAGCAGGGCCACGAATACGACGAGAAGTATGACGATGCCGATAGTCATGCGTTTGCTTTCTCCTCGCTATTGTTAGTATTGGTTTTTCCCACGATGAGCTGGCGAAGGTTGTCCAGGGCGAACAGTGAGATCAGGAAGCCGCTGAGGGGGATGGAAAAATAGAACCATGCCCGGCGGATAGGTAGGGAGGAGAGGAGTTGGCCCGAATCGTAGCGGTCGATAAAGAGGTTCCAGCCACCGTATGTCATCACACCGGCGGAGAAGAGCAGGACGACAACAGCCACGAAGCCAGCCGAGATCCGCTGGGCAAGCGGTGTGAACTTGCTGGTCAGGATATCGACGCCAAGGTGGGCGTTGTCGAGATAGGCGAGGGCGGCGCCGACCATCACCACCCAGCTGAGCAGAAACTCGGATGATTCATCGGTCCACGAGAGGCCGAGGTCCATTTTCTTGGAGATGATTCCTAACAGGACGATCACGATCAGTGCAACCAGAGTGCTGGCGCAGAGAAAGTTCAGTGTCCGACTGAGGATGTTCTTGAGTAGGTTCAATGAAGTGGTCGGGCTAGGGTTGGCGAATTTTTTTTACGAAATCGGCGACTTCATCCTTGGCGAAACGCTCGACCACGGGGGCGGCGGCGTCTTGGAAGGGTTTGAGTGCGGGGCGATGGATGGTCACCCCCTCGCTAACCATGGTCTCCAGGGCCTGGGCGGTGCCTGTTTGCCAGAGTTTGCGTTGAAGGGCGCTGGCTTCCTTGGCGGCGGTGCGCACCCATTCCTTTTCCTGGTCGCTGAGCTTGCTCCAGAGTTGCGAGCTGGCGAGGAAAATATCCGGAATACGCGTGTGGTGATCAAAGGTGAAGTGTTTGCACACTTCGAGGTGTCTTGATTGCACAAACGACGGCGGGTTGTTTTCGGCAGCCTGCACGTTGCCTTGCTGGAGGGCGGAGTAGAGCTCGCCGAATGCCATGGGGGTGGGGTTGCCGCCCATGGCTTCGATCATCGCGATGGCGACGGGATCGCGCATGACGCGAATGGTTTTTCCCTGCAGGTCGGAGGGCTTGGTGATGGGTTCTTTGCTGTAAAAATTACGGCTGCCCCCGTCGAAATAACATAGCCCGACCAGTCCACTGCTTTCTCCGGACGCCTTGGTGCTGACGCGTTCTAACAATGTTGCGCCGATCTCGTTGTCAAGCGTGCGCCAGTAGTGCTCTTCATCATCAAAGAGGTAGGGGAGTGAAAAAACACCCATCACCGGGACGAAGTTGGATACCGGTGCGGTGCTGACTTTGGTGAAGTCGAGGCTGCCGCTCTGGAGGCGTTCCAGGCACACCACTTCGTTGCCGAGCTGTTCTGACGGATAGATGTCACAGGTAATACGTCCGCCGGACAGCTCTTTGAGCCGCTTGGCAAAGTGTTCGATGCCCTTGTGCACGGGGTGATCGACCGCGAGTGAGTGGGCGATTTGCAGTTTGCGGCGTGGTGTGCCTCCTCCGCCCTGACCCTGGCTGTCTCGTTGGGAGTAGAGAGTCCAGGCGAAGATGCCTGAAGTGAGAACGGCTCCGATGAGGAGTCCGACGATGATGTTAGATCGAGTGGAGGACATGATGATGTGTAGGTTTAGCGTAATGTTTCCAGTGGAAACCCGTCCATGTCGTCGAAGTCCTGGTTTTCACCACCCATGCCCCAGACGAAGGAGTAATTGCCGGTGCCCGCGCCGCAGTGGACCGACCAGGATGGCGACAGGGCGACGTCTTTTTCAGACATCCAGAGCACGCGGGTTTCGTCCGGATGGCCCATGAAGTGGGCGACGCGGTGTTCGGGGTCGATATCGAAGTAGAGATAGACCTCGGAGCGGCGGTCGTGGGTGTGCGGTGGCATCGTGTTCCAGGTGCTGCCGGTCTGGATCACGGTGAATCCCATCACCAACTGGCAGCTTTGGATGCCGTTCTGGTGGATATACTGATAGAGGTGGCGTTCGTTGGCTGTTTCAGGTGCGCCGAGTTCCAGCAGGTTGGCGTCCTCGATTCCGGCATGGGTGGTCGGGTAATCCGCGTGCGCCGGATAGCTGAGGAGGTAAAACTGCGCGGGTTCGCTGGCGGAGCTGCTGGCGAAGGAGATGTCCTTGCTGCCGCGGCCGATGTAGAGGCACTCCTGTTTCGCCATGTCATAGCTGGTGCCATCGACGGTGATGGTGCCGTTTTGTCCGAGGTTGATCACGCCGAGCTCACGGCGTTCACAGAAGTAGTTGGCGCGCAGGGCATCGGCTGCGGCGAGCACGAGTGGCTCCAGCGTTGGTACTGCCGAGCCGACAATAGCACGATCAAGATCGGTGTAGGTGAGTTGCAGTTGCCCCTCGGAAAAGAGATCTTGCAGAAGGAAGCGGTCGCGCAGACCGGAGGTGTCGAGTGCTTTGTAGCTGATGTCGTCAGCCGTTGTTTGCTTGTTCATAGTAACGGATTATAATTCGATGTTGAGAGGGGCTGTGATGTTTTCGTGGATGAAGCGCAATACGCGGTTTTCAAAGTCGATCTTACGTGGTGCATCGACTTGGCTCCACGATGTTCCCGCGTACCACGAGACAGGATTGGTAAGATCCCGGGCAAGGGGAACCAGCGGGTGCTTCTCGTCCCAGACGAGGTTGGTTGTTAGATCGGGGAGGGTTGAGACAATGGAGGTGCCGATGAAGCCGTGGTTTTCCTCCGGATTGCCGAGTGGCTCCCATGCTGCGATGGCGTGGTTCGTCTGGAAAATGGACTGGGCCTCCTCGTCGCCGGTGTAGGCCAGTGATTTTTTGTCATGCACGTAGAGGCCGGTGACTGGCCGGATGCCCGCGCTGTCTCCCTCCGTCTTGAATGACGAGGTGACGTGGAGAAAGTGTGAGCCGGCGTCCATCGTGACGGTGCGGGTCTCGGTGACCTTGGCTCCGTCCACCGCCAGGGGCGGGTAGGTCAGGATGAACTTGAGTCGCAGCGGCCCCTTGGTAATCACCTTGGAAGTGGCGAACACGGGACTGGGGATGAGCTTGCCCTGCTTGTCCAGGTAGCCGAGTCCGCCGCAGCCGAGGGTTTGGCCCACTTTGTAGGCGTCCATGCCTTCGCCGTGGTCGGTGTGGTATTGGGTGGGGCCCGCCTTGTACCATTTATCGACGATGGGGTAGCGCACGCGCTTGGTCCAGACATCGATGCCGCCGCGGCCGTCCTCGGCGACGAGCGCGGGGCCGTACATGCGGAATGCCATGCGGTCGTTTTCCCAGGCGAAGTCATCGAGCCTCTCGGGGACGAAACGGGCGTGGAGGCGGCTGGGGAAGTGGGCGGGCTGGCCGTTTTCCAAAACGAACAAGGTGAACTTGCGCGATTCCCCGGGCATCAGGGAAACCTGGACCAGCAGAGAGTCGTCGAAGTTCTGCACCGGCAGGAAGTAGCCGCTGACCCGGTCCATCACGGCGGTGTTTTGCGCCGTTGCGGCGGGGAGGTGTTTTTTGACATCCGCCCATTTCAAGGAGACCACTTGATTGCGTCGTGTTAGGGAGCTGGGGTTGCCGATGTGGAAGTCGTGCGTCTTCGCCCCCTTTGTGAGCGCCATTTTATGAAGCTCGTGACCGACTAACAGAAATCCGCCCACGCCATAGACATCCGTTTCATCCTTGGTCACCGCCTTGGGGTCCTTGCCGATGGCCTGGACGAACCCCAGCTTGCCATCCGCATGCACATTACGGACCAGGCGCTGCCAGCCCTTGGTGCAGACGGGCAGGTAGTCGGCCTCGGGCAGCAGGCCGTTGTTGATACCCCATGCCATGCCGTAGATGTAAAACGCGGTGCCGCTGGATTCCGGGGCGGGATAGGTGTCGGGGTCTAACAATGCGGCGTGCCACGAGCCGTCGGGCTGTTGGATGTCCTTGAGTTTGGCCGCCATTTCTTTGAAAAGGGCAAGGTAGCGTGGCCGTGACGGGTAATCGTGCGGTATGTGTTTGAGGAGGTTGCAGATGCCGGCGAAGACCCAGCCGTTGCCGCGTGCCCAGAAGACTTTTTCGCCGTTCTTTTCCTTGCGGTCAAAGTAGTTCTGGTCGCGCCAGTAGAGCTTGCTTTCTTTGTCGAACAGGTAATCCGTGGTGCGCCACCAGAGCATGTCCATCGCGTCCAGGTAGCGTTTTTCTCCGGTGGCGGCGTAGAGCATGGCCAGGGTGGGGGGGCTCATGTAGAGTGAGTCGCACCATGCCGGCTCACGCAGGTAGATTTTGTTTTTCCACTCCAGGGGTTCGTCGTGCGGGCGATTGATAAAGTCGTCCATCGTCTGGCGCGTGTGGGCGATCTGCTGCGGCAGTTCATCGCGCATATAGAGCCAGAGGTAGGCTTGTCCAACGGCGTGATCGTCCGAGAAGCCGGGTCGGGGGCCGAGCTTGAACCCGGTTTTCGCCCCCATGTCGGCAAGTGTCCGGTAGTAGGTTTCATCCCCCGTGGTGTGGGCGTGCGCCATGACGCCGGTCCAGAGCGCGCCGTGCGTCCAGTGCCAGAGCGGATGTTTTGCAGGGTGGTCCAACTGCCACTTTGCTGCGGCATTGGTGACCTTGAGAATGGCAGCGGGTGTGAGGTCTGCGGAAAATAGGGCGTCCTCCTGGGCGGAGACACCAGCCGTCAGGAGAATGGCGGCGAGCATCGGGGTGACTTGCTTTTTCATGGTGGGAAAGTGTGGTTGGAAAGTGGACGGGGGATAAGGTGGGCGGATGTTGTTAGGTCGGGTTAGCTTTGTTGGTGACCGAGCTTTTTGGAGAGGTCATTGGCGGCAGCGATGACCTTTTTGGAGACTTCGGGAATGAGTGCCTTGGTAAAACGGGACTTGGCAGCCGTGATGCCGATCACCCCCACCACTTGGTTCAGGGCGTTGAACACCGGTGCGCCAAGGCAGCGGACGTGATCGTGGTATTCGACGTCGTCAACGGCGTATCCGACGCGGCGTATCTCGTCGAGCTCGGGAAGGAGCGACTCCTTGCTGGTGTGGGTGTTTTCCGTCCTCTTGACGAACTTGATGCGGTCCAGCAAATCATTGCGCGCCTCCTTGGTGGAGTATGCGAGCATCACCTTGCCGGAGGCCGAGCAGTGCATGTCCGCCAGGGTGCCGGGCCGGCTGGCCACGCGAAGCGCGTGCGGGCTGTCGCACACCTCGATGAGCAGTGCGTTGGCGCCCGACAGGATGGCGAAGTGGGACGACTCCTGCGTCGCCTTGGTCAGTGCCTGAAGAATCGGCACACAAAGATTGCGCTCGGGGATCTGCGAGACGACTTGCAGCCCCAGGTTGATCAGGCGGTGTCCCATCACGTAGCTCTTGTCGATACAGCGCACCATGCCCTCCACCTCCAGGGTCCTCATGATCCTGAAGACGGAGGTTCGGGGGAGATCCAGCTCCTTTGCGATGGCACTTGTCGTCATGGCTTTCCGGCTTGAAGTTAAAAGCTGGAAGATAGCACAGGTGTTGGCAATGCTGGGGATGCGGTATTCGTTCATATGTGGACAGGGTTTTTACGTATGTCACTATTTGCCCAGGTTGGGCGACAGGTCAATCCTCCATGTGTGATCTGTCCATATTTGAAACAATAAATCCATATATGAATTAAAAACGAGGCTGTGCGCATAATTTGACTTGAGGGAGGACGTGCCCCGTCTATACCGGAAGTCATGCAAAACACCGATTCATTAGCAGCAAACCAGGAGATCGCCCGTCAGTTGGAAAGCCACAAGCTGGTTCCGGTCATTGTGCTGGACGACGCCAAGGATGCCGCGCCATTGGCGGAGGCCCTTGTCTCCGGCGGCCTGCCGGTGGCTGAAGTCACCATGCGCACATCGGCCGCCCTGGACGCCATGAGGGAAATCAGCAAGCATCCTGATGTATTGTTGGGCGCGGGGACCGTTTGTACGGCGCAGCAGGTTGACCAGGCGGTGGATTGCGGGGCGAAATACATCATCTGCCCCGGAATGCACGACGAGGTGGTGGTCCGCTGCCAGGAGCTCGGTGTGCTGGTCATTCCCGGCGTCATCACGCCGTCTGACATCGCCAGGGCGATGAGTCACGGCCTTGAGGTTGTTAAGTTCTTTCCAGCAGAGGCGTTTGGCGGCGCCAAGACCTTGAAGGCGATGGCTGCCCCTTACGGCGACATGAAATTCGTGCCAACCGGAGGCATCAATGAGGGGAACGTGATGGACTATCTATCCATGCCGTGTGTTTCCGCCTGTGGCGGCTCATGGATGGTCGAGCGCAGCCTGATCCAGGCCGGTGATTTTTCAGAAATTGAATCCCGTGTGCGTGGTGCTGTCGCACTTGTCCGTGGCACCAAGTAAGCGTGCGCCCCACCTTTTAAACCTTTTAACCAAGTCAGCATCCCATGTATAAAAAACCACCATCGCGGCCGCCCTTCCTGGGGTGACGCCTGGCTTTGTTTCGCTTGCATTGAGGGTGGAGCTGGCCTTGCAATTGTTCAGCTTTAAGAGTTGATTGTAAACCATCGTGACGTAGCCTTGCCACTAAGTTGAAAAAAATCCGTTATGCACATTAAAACATCTGAATCCAGGCACCACCATGGTTTTACCCTGGTGGAGCTATTAGTCGTGATCGCCATCATTGCCGCGTTGGTTGCATTGTCTTTCACCGTGGTGACCAAGATGGTGTCGAGGAGCAAGACGGTTGCATCCGTGAACAATTTGAAACAACTCCACATAGCCGCTGAAGGTTTTGCTGGTGATAACCATGGTGTTTTTCCCGCCACGTATTGGGGGGACCCTGATTCAACCCCTCCTGGTGCCGGGAAAATGTATTGGTGGCAGGCTCTGGCACCTTATGTCTACAGTGAAAATACCGGAAAGCTGGATGGGACGTTTCGTGACAAGGCTGATCCCAATGTTAGTTCAATCAAAGATAGCCAGCTGGTAGGCGGGGGATGGGGGAATATCAGCTACATGCCATGGACCAACGGGAGCGTTCCTTCGTCCAGTAAAATGATGGGTATCAGTGTTTCGCGCACTGAAGACCTGGGGGGGCAGCCCTACCTGTCGACATCCCGAAACACGGGCACGCTCGGTGTGTGGAACGAGGCCCAGTACAACAAGTATGTGGTGCCAAGCGCCGCGTGGCGTGATAACAAGATCATCGTGCTCTACTGCGATGGAGCTGTAAAGGTTGTCAAAGACCCCACGTTCCAAACAGTGGCTCCCGCAATGGATCCAGATCAGGATTGAGCCAGTAAAGGCCAGTGGTTCACAACAAAGCCGCGCTCCCGGGCAACTGCAAAATGTAGGGGGTGAAAACATGGAGTGATTCACCCCCGCAGCATGTGAAATGTTTTGCGGAATTAATTTTTTGACATCGAAAACGGCATTCGATAGGATGACCGCTATGAAATTGACACCCCTTCTGTCCGTCCTGATTTCAGCCGCCCTGACGGCTGGTTCCCAAGCTGCCATCACACTGTTTGCTACGACAAGCGGCACCGGATCAGGATCAGACTACATCAATTACACAGGTAATTTCCTGGGTATCAAGAGCGGTACCAGCCAATGGAACACCGCTCCAGCCAACGGTGTAGGATTCTATAACCTCGCCAACGTTTACTGGGACGCGGACAACGACGGCACCTTCGGTGAAACCGGCATCGGCGAAAACTCCGGCAACGGCGCTACCACACTGGATTTTGAGGCCGCCCCGATCACCGCAACCACCAGCTATTACTTTGGTATCGCAGGATTCGCCGGAGCGAATACGACGGGAAGCATCCGCTTTGCCATTCGCAAGCAGGACACCACCACCGTGAGCATCCTGGTTGCCGAGGGCACCCCGGTGAACTTCAGCGACTCCAATGGCGACCCATGGCAGGCCAGCTTCGAGTTCAATAACCAGCACTACGGCGACGTCGTAAACAACATCAGCCACAGCCCCGGCGGTGCCAGCAACGACCACCAGGGGGTTCTCACTCTGACCTTGGTTCCGGAGCCGTCCAGCGCCGCACTCCTTGGTCTCGGCGGACTTGCCTTGATCCTGCGCCGCCGTAAAGGCTAAGGAGCACACGGTCCTGCGCCGCCGCAAGAGATGGGCTGCCGTTCGTATCGAGCATCCATTTCCAAACCCGTTCCCTTCAGTGGGAGCGGGTTTTTTTCTATCGATTGATCCCAGCCGAATTATTCAGGTATCGGCTTGCTCGGCAGGATGAGCGAGAACAGGTCCGCGTCCACGATCTGGGGATTGCCAAGAAACTCGATCAGAATTTTAACGCGCTCATGGGCGGGAAGAACCTCCACAACCTTGCCCTGGAAGCCCTGCAGGGCACCGTGGGCGATTTCCACCTCATCCCCTTTGTTGATGGTTGGCTCAAGGGTCAGCATGTCGTTATCACCGTCCTCCTGGTCCTGCATCTGCTTGTAGAGCTCGGCGATGAAGGTGGCGGGGATTTCCGGAATATAGTCGCCGAATTTCAACAGTTTCATCACACCGTGGGTGTGCACCACCTGCCGTTCGTTTTCGAATCGGGAGAAAAAAGCAAAGATGTAGCCGGGAAACATCGCTTCCACCCACCAGACCTTGCCCCGGCGGGTGGCCTTGCGGTAGCGGAGGCGGGGACAGAACGACTCCACGCCATCGAGCTGTCTCAGCGACCTGGCGGCGAGGTGTTCACGCTTGGTCTGGGTACGGACGCAGTACCAGGCGGGGTCATCCGCTTGTTCCGGGTTGGACTCTGTGGTGGGCATCGTGATTATTCACCAAGGAATTTCTGGAGCAGGGGGAGGACGAGGTTGGCTTTGCCTGACCAGCGTTTGAGGCGTTTGATACGCTCGTCATAGAATGCCTTCAATTCGGGATCATCAACCTGATCGAGCTCATTTTCCAACTGGTTGAGCTTTTCCTGTCCACTGGCAAGGTGGGGGCGGATCTCTTCACGGATAAAGCCGCCGACCAGCTTCTTCAACTCGACGTCGGCTTCAAAGTAAGTCTTGCGGTCGTCATTGTAGGCGACCTCACGCACCGCACCGAGGGTACGCAGCATTTTGAGGCCCTGACTGGTCGAGCCTTTACTGATGCCGAGCCGGGTGCACAGATCAAGCATGGTCAGCGGTTTGGGGGAGGCAAAAAGCACCCCGAATATCTCACCGACCGACTTGGGAAGCCCCAGCATGCGCACGCCGTCCTGGAAGAAGGAGATAATGCGGTCGTCGATCACCTCAACCCCGGTGGATCGCGTTTCCTGTGTGCTCATGGCGACAGGATAGGCGGGATGCCGACAGAGTTCAATTATTTTTGAACACAATTCCCGGAGCAGACACGGGAGGCTCAGCGGACGCGGTGTGTTTCCTGTTCGCGATCGGTGGCGGTGGCAGGTGAGAGGTCGGTAACCGCCGATGCTTGTTGGACAGTGGGCACGGGTTGGTTGTTCTCCGGCTGGGTGGTGTAGGAAGCCGTCAGCCAAACGGCGAGAAACGTGGAGCTCGAGATGATGAAGGTGCGGATCGATTTCATGCCGGGGAACTGGGGGTAGGTGAATATTCGAGGCTCATTACAAGGAGGACGCTTGTTGGTAAAGCCTTTTTTGTCTCATGGTTACGGAACGATAGACGTGCCGTCGCTGCCGATATTCACAAAAAAACACCGTCGGACCACGACTGCGGCTGTGTTTCATATCTGGACGGGTGGCTTTTTTCATGGTTGCGGGGAGGATGCGCGGGTGACATGGTTTCCTAAGAATAGTTACTACCATGATGCACAAAAGCCCCGTCCGTCTGTCCCGCCGTCCCGGCTTCACCCTGGTGGAGCTGCTGGTGGTCATAGCGATTGTCGCTGTTCTCGCCGCTCTCACGTTCACCGTGGTGACCAAGCTGGTGGCGAAGGCGCGTACCGCGTCCTCCGTGAACAACCTCAAGCAGATTCATATCGGGGCGGAGTCGTTTGCGATGGAGAACTTCGGCATTTTCCCATCCACCACCTGGGGGCATGCCAAGGGCGTGGACAAGGCCTACTGGTGGAACTACCTAGGTCCCTACATATACAACGATTACCAGGGCAAACTCGATGGTCTTGTCAGGGACAAGGCCGATCCAGCTGTCAGGGCGATCAGCGACTCGGCATTCAGGACGCCCAAGTGGGGTGAAATCAGCTACACGCCGTGGGACAACCTAACGGTGTCCCCGCACGCTCAGCTCCCCGGTATTTCGACGATAAAGACAAAGGACCTCGCCGGTCAGCCCTACATGTCCACCGCGCTCAATAACGGTTATCTGCGCGCGTGCGACGGCCGGGAGGCGTTTGAGGAAAACGTGCTGCCCACAGCACAGTGGCGGAACAACCAGATCATCGTCATTTACTGCAACGGCTCGGTGCAGGTGATCAAGAACCCCACCTATGAAAAGGTGGCGCCGGCGATGCCCGAATTGCAAAACTGACGTTTCCCCGGCATTCCGCTTCCAGGTGACGCCAGCGACGTTTCATATCTGGACGGGGGGCTTTTTTCTGTGTTGCGGGGAGGATGGCCTGGTGACATGGTTCCAAAAGAATCCATTCCATCATGATAAACAACTTTTCTGACCGTTCGTCCCGCCGCCCCGGCTTTACTCTGGTGGAGCTACTGGTGGTCATCGCGATCATTGCTGTTCTCGCGGCTCTTACATTTGGCGTGGTGACCAGGATGGGGACGAAAGCACGCACCACAGCCTCTGTGAACAACCTCAAGCAGATGCACATCGGTGCGGAGGCGTTCGCCATGGAGAACTTCGGCATTTTTCCCGCCACGACGTGGGGGAGCACTTGGAACAACACTGAGAAGGCCTATTGGTGGAATTATCTAGGTCCCTACATTTACAACGATTACAATGGCAAACTCGATGGCCTTGTCAGGGACAAGGCCGATCCTGCTGTCAGGTCAATCAGCGAGGCGGAGTTCAGAACCCCCTCTTGGAAGGAAATCAGCTACACGCCGTGGGACAACGGCACCATTCCGGCCGTGGCCCAGCTATCGGGCATATCGACGATAAAGACAAAGGACCTTGCCGGCCAGCCGTACATGACCACCGCGCTCAACGACAGCCACCTGCGCGCGTGTGACGGCAGGACGGCGTTTGAGGAAAACGTGCTACCCACAGCACAGTGGCGGGACAACCAGATCATCGTCATTTACTGCAACGGCTCGGTGCAGGTGATCAAGAACCCCACCTTCGAAAAGGTGGCACCGGCGATGCTCGAATTGGAAAACTAACATTTTCCCGCAATGCGCAATCCGGGTCGTGGCCGCCGTGGTGCGTTTCATTTCTCCCTACACCCGACAGCGGGTGCCCGATTTTTCACAACATGATAACACCATCCACCCATTCACCCCGTGTCACGATGCGTCACCTTGTGCGCACGCTGGCGGCTCCGGCGCTCGCCGTCCTGGTTGCCGCTCCAGCGGGCGCTGACACACCTGCCGCCGACGCGGAGAACTCCCCCCAGCGGGCATGGCCGCAGGCCGCGTGGCTCAAGGACAGCGTGGTCTCGGTGAAACACGACCCGGTGCCGCCGGCCAGTCAGATTTTCGGCAGTGACCCCATGCGCATGATCAAGGGCTGGCTCGATCCCCATCCCAGCCAACAGGGGCGGTTCGGAAGGAACTACAACACCTCCGCGGCCTTCCTCGGCGAGTTGGGCAGACCGGCGATGACGTTTAGTAATTCGATTATGTTAGAGTCTGACTGGGTGGTGAAAAAGACCCCCTTTTACTCCCAGGAAGACGGCAAGGGCGGCGCGCTGTGGGCTCAGATGTTGCCGGCGTTCCCGGCGCAGTCGAACCGCGGCAAAATACCATGTCCGTTTTGCCAAAAAACCTTTGCCGGACTGAACTATGGTCCCGGACGTGCGAAGAAACCACTGCAAGCGAAGTGCTGCGGCGCGGAGGTCTTCCTGAATGAGGCGGACATGCCCGCGGATTATCCGGCGAAACCGAACCTGGACGTGAAAACGCTGCTGCCGGACGGTCGCGAGCTGGTCTATCACTACTACGCGCCGGAAGGCGCGGAGGACGCCAGCGAATGGTTCCATCCAGGTCAGGAAATGGCGGCGGCCCAGGCGGAATTCCTGCAAAAAAATCTCGGTTTTCTGATTTATACTGCCGTCGGAAAGCAAGACCCGAAGGCGCGCGCGATGCTGGTCGAGCTGGTCAAGGCACTGCCCGCCCGCCTCGCCAATCAACCGTGGTGTGTCAACTTCCGCCACTACCAACCGGCCGAAAGCAGTGATTTTCCAACGTCCCTGGTACCCCCGCGCGGCACGCGCTGGAAGCCGGAGTCCGGCCCGCTGAGCAAGCAGGAGTCCGCCGCATTGCTGAAACATTTTAAGGACGGCGAACTGCTGTCGCTGGAGGAATCCAGCCTGTCGATCTGGAGGATGTTTCCCAACGAACGCGGTTTGATGGCGCTGCTCGCCGAAGCCTACGGCGCGGTCGCCGCCGACCTCGATGAAGCATCCCGGAAGCAGGTGGAGTCCGCGCTGCGTGACCTGTTCTGCTTCGTCCGCCACGCCGCCCAACGACGCGGAAATTTCCTCGGCTACACCCTGCCGGACAGCCTGTCCATCGCCATCGCCAGCCAGGACCAGGTGCTGTTTGAGAACTTGCAACACGTCTATTTCGACTATCTCACCAACCACTATTACGACGACGGGGCTTCGGTCGAGGGCTCGTCCCATTACGCCGGTATGCTCGACTGGATGTTGCTCGACGGCATGAAGGAACGCTTCGGCGACAAGGTGGTGGCGGAGTTCGCCGCGCAGCGCCCGCTGCTGCATGAAATCATCCGCCAAGGCAGCTACCCGATCCGCACCCTCTGGGGCATTGAAAACCAAAGCGGCGACGCCCACCTCGGGTTTTTCCGCTCGACGGTTTTCAAGCCGTACGAACAACCCGCCTACGGAAAACTGCCGGTCTCCCAGCTCCAGCCGTCGCGCGGTGTTGCCTGCCTGCGCTCCGGCAAACCGGGCGACCGCATGGAGTCGATCATGGATTTCCGCAGCTCCACCCTGCACACCCAGGGCAGCCGACTGAACCTCCAGTTGTTCTACGAGGGCGTCAGCCTGCTGCCCGAGCTCGGATACGCCGCGCGCGGCATGACGGCGGATTACAGCCAGCCCGGATTTCCCGAGACCCCGTTCAAGCTGAAACCGCAGCGACCCTGGTTCCAGGCGTCCCTTGAGGCCCACAACACCGCCACCATCAACGGCAATCAGGGCGATGACCCGAACACCCGCATGCACGCCTACTACGCCTCGGCGGAGGACCCCTCGCTGCGCCTGGTCCAGGTGGAGCTGCCAAAGGAGAATTTCGAAAAATTCGACGGCCAGATCAGTTGTCACGACCGCCAGCTGGTCTCGGTCGGCATGCCCGGCGGCCGTTCGGTGCTGATGAGTGTTTACCGCCTCGTGGGTGGCGATCGCCATGATGTCTACTGGCACGTCGCCGGCGAGCCTGGCACGTCCAGCCTGGGCAAGGCGAAACCCGAGCCGGAGCCCAACCTGCTGGAGTATTTCAACGCCCACGCCCAGCCGAAACCAGGTGCGGAAAGCGGTAAGATCGCCCGCAGAAACACCTTCAAGCTGATCGCCGAAATGAAAAATGAGGTCGATCCCAATGTCTATGGCCACGATTCCGAGCAGGTGACCCAAATCCGCTCCTGGCAGCCCAAACCACAACAAGCGTGGTCGATGCAATGGACGGTGGACCCGAAACGCTACATCTACGACCGCGAGCCTGAGCCCTTCCTGCGCGAGCCCATCGAGCTGCGCATGTGGGCCAAGACCAACGGCTCACCTGCCAACGAGAAAAACCTCGGCGCGCGCATCCCCTGGCCGGGTGTGGTGGTCGGTCCGGGCCCCTACACCAACAAACTGGTGTGTTACCAAGAGGCGCTCGACCACCTGACCCAGCACCGTCAGAAACAAGGCGACGGCACCCTCAGCAGCACCTTCATCAATATCCTCGAACCGTTTAAAAAAGCCCAGGGCGCCGTGCTCTCCAGCGTGGACTATGTGGCCGACGACAACCCGGCACTCACCGATCGCTCGGCGGTGATTCTCAAGGACGCCGCGAAGAATCCCGTTTACCTGATCACCAACCCTGGCGAGGACCGTTTTGAGAACAACAAGGCGGCGCTGCACATGCAGGGGCGTCTCGGCAAACTCTCTCCCGCGGAGATGGAGCTGACCCTCTATCAGGGCACGTCCTTTTCCGCCGCCGGATGGTCGCTGGAAATGGCACCGGAACCCGAGCTGACTCTGGTGGGGGTGCAGGGGGACATCACCGGCACACCGGGGCAAAGCGCCTTGATCGTCAAGAGCTCGGCACTGCTCGCCGCGCCGCGCACTTATGCCGGTGGCATCGTTTTTGTAGGCCACCAACAAAACCCCACCCACCAGTCGAACTACCAGATTGAAAAGGTGACCGCACTCGGCGACCACCACTACCGGATCGATCTCCAGGGCAACCCACCGTTCATCCTCGCCGCCCTGCGGGTCAACCGGCTGGAAAACCACCGCAAGTTTGTCCACTTCGATTCCTGCGAACGCTTCAAACCCACCGGCCAGGACGGCCTCGGCAGGTTGGTCTATTTCCCCAGGCAGGATTTCCGCACGGTGCAGACCGGTGCCAAGTCCGGCGGCTCCGCCGAGTGGGTCACCCACGGAATCTACCTGAAGGACAAGCTGCCCGAAACCGTGCAGCCGGGCGATCCCCTCATGCTCTATTCCATCCAGAAAAATGACGCGGTCCGGATGCCCGGGCATTTTTCATGCCGACGCGATAACAACCACCTGATCATCCATACCACCGCCCAGGCGGTGCTCACCATCCCGGCCCAACTGAACATCCGGGCGGTCGGCGGCATCGAGGTGACCGACGGCGGCGACCACACCGTGCTGAGCATCCCCGCCGGTCGTCACCAGCTCGAAATCACCCCGGCCACCGAACCACAACCGAAATAATCCGTGAAACACTCACTCATCACCACGCTGCTGGCCGCCGGCGTCTGCCTTGCCCAGGAACAGCCCCCGACCAAAGCACCCACGGTGCCGGACATCCTCAGCCACTACTACCAGAAACCTAAGCAGTCGCGCATCGTCGATTTTTCCCATGCCGGAAACCAGACAAAGCTGCCCGCGGATTTGAAAAAATTCCACGCCAAGGACTTCGGCGCGTTGCCCAACGACGACAAGGACGACAGCGAGGCGCTGCAAAAGGCATTCGATGCCATCGAGGCCAACCAGGGCGGTGAGCTGCTGTTCGAGAACGGCGAATACCTGGTCAGCCAAAGCCTGCTGGTCCAGACCGGAAACCTCCGCGTGCAGGGTGCCGGAGACACGGTGATCGTCTTAAACTCCTCCGCCGACATCGGTTACAGCACCCCCCTGTTCAGAATCGGCAAACTGAACGCCAACACCAAAACCATGCACACACTCACCACCGGCGTGCTGAGGCATGGCAGCAAAATCAAACCGACCTCACCCAAGGTGGAGTTCAAGGTCGGCGATATCCTCGATCTGTATGGCATCAACACCGGTGGCAAACTCAGTTACCTGCTCACCGAACCCACCCAGCAAGAGGACGTGGTCACCCGTGAGCACAGGTTGTTCAGCGCCTACACCCCCTATCGCCGCGCGGTCACCGTCACCGAGGTCTTTGGTCCGGGTATGGGTTTCCGCTTCTCCCCGGCGATGCCGATCCCCTGGGACGGCCCCACCTGGTTGTCGAACTTCCGTATGCGCACCGACATGCTGAAAGGAGTCCATTTCAACCGGCTGAAACTGCAATTCAAGGGGCGCAAACCCATCGCCTACGGCATCAGCGTTTACGATGCCGCCGATATTGTGTTAGAAAACTTGGTGGTGCACAATTTCTGTAACGCGATCTCGATGCGCGACGTCAAAAACGGCACCATCAACCAGATCGAAATCTCCGGCGACCAAGCACTCGAGGGCACCGTGCGCCTGAACCGCAGCTGGGACTGCCTGGTGCAGAACATCCACTACTCCGTGACCGCCAAGAAAGGCGTCGGGCTCATGGGCAGCGCCCACGGCAATGTCTTCCGCAAAATCACCTTCGACCAGGGCGGCAACATCCTGTTAGCCTCCGGCGACGGCTTTGCCATGAACAACCTCTTCGAGCAGATCGACGGCGCCCGCATCACAGGCGACGGCGCCTGCTCCCCTCACAGCGGCAACTACAACATCTTCTGGAACATCAACTGCGGCAAATCGCTGAACCCCAGCCACCTGCTGTTCAGCGGCTACACCAATGACAGCTCCTTGCTCAAGGAGCGCGGAGGAAAAATCGATAGCAACGCCCACAAAGGCATCCCCGGCAGCATCGTCGTCGGCGTGCGCTGCGAGGACGGCCTGCTACACGTCGGCGGCAGCACCAAGGACGTAGTCAACGACTGGATCTACACCGAGAAACTCAACCAGGGCGACATCACCCCCGCCTCCCTCTACCTCGACCAGTGCGCCAAAAAGGCGAAATGACCCGCTTGCAGCAACGCGGCGATCAAGCTGGAGGGCATCGAGTGATGGAAGCATATGACCACTGCTTACGCAGAGCCCAAAGAATTTACAAAACCGGCTTGTCCTTCGATCTGGGGCGTCTTCGAGCAGAAAAAATCTCTGCCCTTCTTTCCAAAGGAATCCCCTCGTAAACGGTCGCAACCAGATCTTTGACCTTTCGAGCTGTCTTTGATTTTTCATTCCATGAAAAGACGAGCGTTCTACCCAGCTTACGAGTCACCAGAACACGAACACGCTCCAGCTTGTCAAGTTGTCGCTGTACCGACTCCAAGGATAATTCCAAGTCTGAGGCAATGCCTCTTCCATAGCCCTCGCCATAATGATACAAATACATAAGGACCCCCTCAGCCGAGCGGCTTCCAAAGAGATCTTGTAACACAGTCTTCATTTAAATGATGACTTGTATATACAGTCATATGAATGCTTTATCAAGTCTTAACTGAGCGCCCGATCATGAAACCCCCACCATGGAAAAGCTGCACCGAGGAAGAGCTCTGGAAATACGTCGCCTTTCACCTGGAGAAAAACGGCATCGAATCCGTTCTTGTCGGTGGAGCTGGAAATCACGCGATTACTTTGATCAAGCTGTCCTCGTATGCCTTCGGCAATCTAAAAAAATCGATTGGAAGTCGATTAAACAGTGGTGCCAAAATGAAGCGCATCCCGAAGTCTTCGAGGAGATGAAGAAAGCGGTTGGATAAAATGCAAGGGGGCTCTTCCTCGCTGGCCGCCGCAGAGCTTAAGTGTTGTCGCCTGACATTTACCAAAGGTTGGCTCCCTTTGGGTGGCTCCGTCTTTAGTCGCGCGGCACGGTGCTGTCGATGAACTTGAAGAGCATCTCGCCGATGGCGGTGAGGCCGGTCTGGTTCTGGTGCACGGTGTCGCGGTAGTAGGCTTGTTTCTGGTCGGGGGTGAGGGCGAGGTAGGCGGTGAAGGTGTCGCACAGAGCGACCTCTTTTTCCTTGGCCACGGTATTGAAGGCACCGACGATTTTTTCGACCTCGCCGGTGGTGGTGCCGCCCTTTTTATTCAAACGCGGCACTCCGTTGAGCAGCACGATGTCGGCTTTGCCACCGGTGGCGGCGCGCACGCGGTCGATCATGTGGCCGAGGTTTTTTGCGAACACAGCCTCATCGAAGCCGTGGGTCACCGCCTTGCAGTCGTTGGCTCCGTACATGATGCAGACCAGGTCCGGCTGCGGCATGGCACGCAGCGAACGCGGCAGGACAATCGAACCGGCGCGCACGGAGTGCCCGGCGACGCCGGTGTTCGCCACCGGGCAGGCAGGCAGCCTGCGTTTTTTCTGGAGAAATTGGGCGAAGTGCCAGCCGTAGGAACGGTTTTTTCCAAAGTCGGTGATCGAGTCGCCCAGCAGGAGGATCTTGACCGGCTGCTTCTGTTGGATCAGGCCGGTGACGTGGTTGAGGCCTTTGGAGTAGGAGGCTGCCGTTTGTTGGGGCAGCGAGCTGACCGCGCGGATGTTGCGTATCGAAAACCCGAAGTTCGGTGTGTAGAAATTGTGGAAGCAGTTGCCGCGACCGAACCCGACCCACTTGACCTCCTCCGGGGTGATGGCGAAATCCTTCATGGAGAGTCGCGCCTGTTTGTCCCAAGGCAGCGAGTTGTTGACGAAATCCGACCAGGGCACGGTCATGCTGCGCCACTCGGTGGAGTCGAGCGGGAACGTCACCTCGTAGCCGAGAAACAGGTTGTCGTCCCTGCCCACCATCACACTGGCAAAATAGGGGCTGCCGTTGCCTTTGTATTCGAACGAAATCCCGGCGCTTCCCTCCGGTGGTGCGGTGACGGGCAAGCGGGTGAACGCCTTCAGCCAGGTGGTCGATTTTTTACTTATTTTTGTAACAGGTTCCGCGCTGATCTGAAGCACCTTGCCTTGCTGCGCATCGGTCACCTTGGAATGATAGGAGAGCAGTTTCTCCGCGCCGTTGAGATCGGCCGCTTCATGCCATTGGACAAGCGGGTCCGGAGTGGCGGCTCCTGAATGCAGGGTTCCTAACAAAAGGGAAAAACAAGGGAGTAACAGAGTGGAGTTCGATTTGATCATGATGTGAATGTTAGGGGTCTCGAGGGTGCCGCAGTTGATTACGCCGGAGCAAGCGGCACCTTTCGTTCTTTTAGGGCCATACGGGCTTAGGGGTGCGTTTTTTGCCGCATTTGTTTTTGACAGGGTTTGTCTTTATAATTGTAATGGAGTCCCCCGTGGGGCATCCCAAGGATGCAACTTGAGATTCCCCTCCAACGATTTAACCGACGTTCATTATACCTCCATGAAGACAATTTCCAACAGCAAAACCAAACTCGCCCTTGTCCTGATGACCTCCCTGCTCACCACCGGGTTACATGCGGCCGTGACCTTGACGGCCTCCATGCCCGGGGGCGTGGGCTGGAACAATTCGGGATATTGGAGTGATGGACTGGCACCTCACTCGGGGGGAGACTATCTGGTGTCATCGAATTATTCACTGCGCACGCCGACGGGTAGCCCAGGCGACACATTCGGCGGGGATTCCCTGACATTTAGTACTGGCTCGCTGGGTATTGTTGCAGGGGATGGCACAACAACCACCATCAACAACCTGAGTTTCACTGGCAATGCCAGCGTCGGTCTGTCTTCAGGCGGGAGCAAATCCCTGGCCGGAACCATGGACATCGCCGACGGGGTGCAGGTGAATTTTTTCAACGGCAACTCAGACACCCGCGTCCTGACCCTGACCACTCTGCTGAGCGGTGCAGGTACGATCAGGGTGGGTGTGGGTTCAACCGATGCGGTGGGGTCCACTGTGAATATCGTTAACGCTGCCAATACCTGGGCCGGCAACATCCTGATGGCCCAGGGGACCTTGAACATCGCCAACAATTTATACGCGGCCGACTATGTCTTCACGGGGGACGACGGGATCTTTCATCTCAATGCTGGAAAAACGTATACCTTTGGAGAAGGCAGCACCTTGAACGGCACCTCGCTCGCGATCGGCACCTACACCGCGACGGAACTCAACGACCTTGCCCTCGGGGGAACGGAATTCACTGGAACGGGAACATTTGCCGTCGTGCCGGAGCCTTCGTCGGCCGTGTTGCTCTGCGGAGGTATCATCACCCTGGCTCTGAGCCGCCGCCGCTTGTAGGTTTTTCCTGTCAATAGACTGTAAGTGCAAACTCTGGTCGCGTGCACTTTTAAGCAACGCTTTTTCTGCGGCGAGGCATCAACAAGGCCAAACCTCCGAGGCTCATCAGGACGGCACTGGAGGGCTCGGGGACGAGTTCATAGCCAGACTGTGTGAAAACCCTCATGGCAAGCAGATCACCGTTATTAGGAGCCACCGGATCCATGGTGAAGGCCAGGGAGGTGAAGGTTCCGGTCGAGCCATTGAGGTTGGTGCTGACGTTGTTATTGGAGGGCCCTGAGAGGGTCACGCTCCAGGTTCCGTCGCCGCCGTTGTAAACCGGGGTGGTGCCGTTGACAAAGTTCATACTGAGCGTATTGGTGGTGGCTGTGCCGCCGGATACGGTCATCGTTCCCTGGTAGTCGTCGGGCTGGTCCAGATCGACAAAGGGAAGGATGGCTCCGAGTTGGTTGAAGTCAATCGCGTGATCGAAGGTCAGTGTCCACGAATAGCCGTCGTATGCTTCCGAGTCTCCCCACTCGGTTCCGCCTGGGTGGGTGTCTGACGCGGTGTAGACCCATAACCAGGTTTCATTCGTGGCGATATGGCGGTAGCTGCCACTGGCGTTGGCGCCTGCATCGTAGCTCGCAAACGTCGCGGCGTGGGCACCAAGCGGCAAGCTGAGTGCCAGCGCGGTGAGGATCGTTTTAGGGTTTTTCATCATATGTGTATTAGGGTTTGGTTTTTGTTAGGGTTTAAGCCGGCTGACATCGCCCGGCTCGGGGGAAGGCTCCAGAAAAGCGTGGCTTAACCACGTGATGCCAGGTTCCGGAGGTTGAGAGGTTTTGGTGCAATAGTAGGATGATGCGAAGTTGGTTTATTCAGCGAACAGGCCGAGCACCTCGCGGCCTGCCAGCAGGTAGGCGCCGACGGCATACACTTCGCTGTCGTCAAACGAGCAGTGCTTGGGGTCCTGGCCGATCGGTTGGGCGTAGCCGAGCTGGCCGTCCGGGTGCAGCGCGGCGTTGAGCGCGAACCAGGCTTTTTTCACCTTGGGCAGGTAAGTCGCTTTGTCGAGCTGGCCGTGGTTGATGCCCCAGGCCAGGGCGTAGCAGTAGAACCCGGAGGCGCTGGTCTCGCCGGAAGGGTAGGAGTCCGGATCGAGCAGGCTGGCGCGCCACAAGCCGTCGGGCTGCTGCAAGCCGGCGATGCGTTCCGCCATTTCTTTGTAAAGCGTGATGTAGCGCGGGTAGTCCGGGTAGTCCTTGGGCAGGCAGTCGATGACGCGCACCAGGCCGCCCATCGTCCAGCCGTTGCCCCGACCCCAGAAGACCTTTTTGCCGTTGGCTTCTTTTTGGTCGAAATACGAGGAGTCGCGGAAGAACAGCTTTTCCTCCTTGTCGTAGAGGTAGTCGTAGGTTTTCCACCACTTTTTATTCATGAAATCGAGATACTTGCGCTCGCCGGTCGCCTGGTAGAGTTTGGCGAATGCGGGCGGCGCCATGAACAGCGAGTCGCACCAGGACCACTCACCGATGAGCTTGACCCGGTGGTGGTTTTCCAACGACAGGTCGCCGGGCAGGCGCATCATGTAGTCGGCGATGTAGCGCATGTGATCAATGAGCACGGGGTCCTTTTTGACGTTCATGTAGAGGTCGGCGTAGGTCTGGGCGATACATTGGTCGTCGGCAAAAAGCACCCGCAGGCCGAGCTCCCACTCGGTGGTCTCCGCCATCGCCATCAGCGGCTTGAGGTGTTCGGGGGATTTGGTGACATCGTAGAGCGCGTATTCGCCGGCATACCAGGTGGCGACGGTCCAGTGGGTGTCGCCGAACTGTCCGCCTTTGACCTGCTGGCGGTTTTTGTGCATCCAGGCGCTGACGGCGCTCATGTTGCGGATGATGTCGGCGCGTTTGACCGGCTTGGCGACGATGCCGGCATCGACCACCGCCGGTTTTTCCGCCGCCGGAGCTTCCTTAGTGGGGGTGGTGGTTTCCTCGGCCTGGCCGGAGGCGGTCATCAGGGCAATCGCCAGGGCGGCGGATTTCCAAGTCGGGAGGGGCATGGGTCGGGTCGGTTTCATGGTGCTTATCACAGGTGGGTTGGTTCGTGGTGATTGTTTCGGAGTCATTGGGGTGTTCAGGGCGGTTAGGTCCGGGAAATAGGTGGGGTTGAGTCCTTTATTTGACCACTGATTACACTGATTTTAGACTGATCATTGGAGGGCATGCCCTCTGAAGAGGAATTCGAGTCATGAAGGCATTGGAGATTCACATTTTGAATGCGGAGGATATGAAATCAGTTTAAAATCAGCGTAATCAGTGGTTAGACAGCTTGGCCTCCCCATATTTGGCCATCCAGCCCGGGTGGCTCATGTGGAAAACTAGCTGTTTGTCCGGGGAGAGGCAATTTCCTTTGTGGCAATCCGTTCGTATATGGAACAAGGCGGGAAATCCATCGTCAGATGGCTTGCGTCGGCAGCTCAAGTTGGCCATGCTATTGCTTGTGAAAACCACCACTCGAATGATCCGATCCCTCATCGCTGTTAGCTCCGTTTTTCTCGTGATTGCCCCGGCCCAGGCGCAGGAAAACCGCAAACCTAACGTCATCTTCATCCTCGCCGACGACCTCGGCTACGGCGAGCTGGGCTGTTACGGGCAGAAAAAAATCAAGACCCCGCACATCGACGCACTGGCGACGCAGGGCATGAAGTTCACCCAGTTTTACTCCGGCCAGACGGTCTGCGCGCCGGCGCGTTGCAGCCTGCTGACCGGACTGCACCAAGGGCACGCCCAGATCCGTCACAACTCGCCGCATTTGCAGGGACGCATCCAGGAGGAAGTGGACGATGGCTTTGTCGGCCAGTGGCCGCTCAAGGAAGGTACCTTCACCATCGGCCATCTGTTCCAGCGGCAAGGATACAAAACCGCCTGTGTCGGCAAGTGGGGACTCGGCCACCCGCAGAACTCCGGCAACCCGAACAAGCAGGGGTTCGATCTCTATTACGGCTACGCCTGCCAGGTCCAGGCGCACAACTACTACCCCACCTACCTCTACCGCAACGACCGCAAGGAGTATCTGGACGGCAACAAACACGGCTTCACCGGCAAGGTCTATGCCGCCGACGCGATGGAAAAAGTCTGCCTCGATTTCATCCGCGAGAACAAGGACCAGCCGTTTTTCCTCTACTTCGCCAACCCCATCCCGCACGTGTCACTGCAAGTGCCGGACGAGGACCTCGCGGCCTACACCAAGGTCTTTGGGGACGAAAAACCGTTCACCGGTGAGGGCGAGGAATACGCCTACATGCCGCACACCCACCCCCGCGCCGCCTACGCCGCGATGGTTTCCCACCTCGACCGCTCGGTCGGCCGCATCAACGCCCTGCTCAAGGAGCTCGGGCTGGAGGACGACACCATCGTCATCTTCACCTCGGACAACGGCGCCACCTTTGTCGGCGGCTACGACCGCGAGTTTTTCGACGGCTGCGGCGGCCTGCGCGGTCGCAAGGGGTTTCTCTACGAAGGCGGCATCCGCGTGCCGTTGATCGTGCGCTGGCCGGGCAAGGTCAAGGCCGGCAGCAACAGCGAACACATCGGCGCCTTCTGGGACTTCATGCCGACCTTTGCCGGGCTGACCGGCGCCAAGTGCCCGCAAACCGACGGCATCAGCATCCTGCCCGAGCTGCTGGGGGAAAAACAAGCGGCGCACGATTTCCTCTACTGGGAGTTCTGGGGTTACGGCGGCTGGCAGGTGATGCGCCAGGGCGATTGGAAAGCGGTGCAAAAAGACCTCCACGCCGGCAACACCCACATCGAACTCTACAACCTCGCCACCGATCCCGCCGAGCAGCACGATGTCTCGGCACAACACCCGCAGCGGGTGAAAGAGATGAAGCAGAAAATGATGCAGCAGCACCAGGAGAACCCGAACTTCCCGATCACCATCCTCGGCGACGCCAGGAACAGCTACACCCCGGAGAAATAGCCCGAAGGGGGCGGATTGTCCATATGTGAAACAGCCGCCCGTTTTGCCGGTTTTTCCACTTGTCGCGCCCCCTTCGATGCCTTAATTCAGGCGTAAGTTACGGATCGATCCGTCGCCGGTAAGGCATAGGAAAAGCAACCTGACACGAACAACCTCACTCAACCCCGCATTCAGATATGAAATACAAACACACACTTCTCACGGCGGCCACCCTCGCCGCCTTTGCCTCCACGGCCACGGCCGCGACAACACTTTTAAGCGACACCTTCGATGTCGGAGCAACCCCATCTCTCGGCGATGATGGCGATGACCCGAACGATGGAGCTTGGACAGCTTCCCATGTGGGGACCTCGGTCACACTTGTGGGCGATGGTATGCCGCAAAACAATACCTTGGGGTTCTCACCCGACACAACCTTTCGCTATGCAATCACAACATTCTCCGAGGCAACTTTGGGAAATGGTGACTCTCTGGATATTAGTTTCAAGGTCAGGGCAACTAGCGGGCCGACGGTCGCGAGTGGGGCTTTCCAATTCGTTCTGAATGATACAAACGCTGGTGGTTACGCATTTTTCAGTAGTTGGGGTGACGGAAGCACAAACGCTATTTGGCATGGCAACGGTGGTCTATCAGCTAACAATAGTTTTGGCATTGACGGGGATGATTTTGATGTCACCGGAACCACCTGGCACACGGTAAACGCCACCATCACCCGCGTGGATGCCACCCACCTGACCTTCACCTACGGCCTCGACGGCACCAATCACGTGAATGCTGTCACCGTGGAGGACCTTACTCCAACGTTCACCTTCAATCGTCTCCATATCGGTAACCGAAGTTCAGAACAGGCCTTCCTCCTGGACGATGTTCTGGTGACCTACCAAGCCGTGCCGGAACCAAGCTCAGCCGCACTGCTCGGCCTCGGTGGTCTTGCGCTGATACTCCGTCGCCGTAAGTAAGCGGCGGCAGTTTTTCATGGTGCTCCGCGTTGTTTTGCAAAAGCCTGCCTCCCCCGGGTTCATACCCCGGCGAACCGGTCCGTGGGAAATTGTCCATATATGAAACAGTCGCCTGTTTTGTCGTATCTTCCTGCTTGATACGCCTTCCACCATTCTATACAGGTAGCAAACGAACAAACACAGGTAAGTTCACTCAACCCCGCATTCAGATATGAAATATAAACATACCATCCTCACGGCGGCCACCCTCGCCGCCTTTGCGTCCACGGCCACAGCCGCGACGATTTTCAACGACACTTTTGACGTCGGTGCGACCCCCACTCTCGGCGATGATGTTGATGATCCGAACGACACTGAATGGACTCCCTTCAACGGAGACGTTACATCCAGCTTAGTGGACGATGGCGCTCCTCAGAACAATGTGATGCAGGTGGCCAATACCGGGACCTTCCGCCCCATGATTACCACGTTTTCGGACGTGACTTTGGAAAATGGTCATACTCTCGATTTCAGCTTCAAGATTAAGGCTACTAGCACGCCAACGGTTGCTAGTGGTGGTTTTCGTTTCCACCTGGGTAACGGAAGTAAAGGCTATACATTCGTTGCTAACTGGGGGGATGGAACAACAGATGGATTGTGGAAGGCAGCCAGTGGGTTGTCAGCGACAACTAAGATTACTGAGGCTGACGGCGGGAATAATTTCGACCTCACCGGCACTGGCTGGCATACGGTGAACGCCACCATCAAACGTGTGGACGCCACCCACGTGAGCTTCACCTTTGGACTCAATGGCACCAATCATGTTGAAGACGTCACCGTGGAGGATCTGACTCCGGCATTCACCTTCAATGTTTTGAACATCGGTAACGCCGGTTCACAAGAGACCTACCGTTTGGACGACATCGTCCTGACCCAAGCCGTGCCAGAACCAAGCTCAGCCGCACTGCTCGGTCTCGGTGGCCTTGCGCTGATGCTCCGTCGCCGCAAGTAATCGGCTGGAAAAAAATTTGATAGGTTATTGTTTTTCGTGTGTTTGGAAAGGGTCCGTGCGTGATGCGCGGGCCCTTTTTTCATCGGGGGTGGTTCGTGAGAAAACCTACCGTCCCCGTCGTGTCACCACGGCGGGTGTGCTGGTGGTGCCGTAGCGGTCGACCGAGCTGACGGCGATCGCGTCGGGCTTGCCGCTGAGCGACAGGCTGGTCAGGGTGGCCGGCAGCACCTTGACGGTGAACCAGTTTGTTCCGTACCGGGCTTGCACCGCGTACTTGGAGGCTCCCCGCACAGTTGACCACCTGGCCAGGGTCGTCGCGCCGGAACTTGCCGCGCTGAGAGCGGGGGTTTTTGGTTTGTCCTGGCTGAGCCACGGCATCGGGGGAACCAGAGCCGCGGTGGTGTAGGTGTTTTTGGCGAGCAGGGAGGAAATACCATCCCGGTTTTCCCGCAGTGATTTCATACTCCAGTGGACGTGGCCGGCGTAATTGCGTCCCGTGGTGCGGGAAAGGTTCACCTGGTTGATGATTTCCGAGGCAGGCCGCCCTGGGTCCTCACTGCCCTTGATACGGGCCGTGGCGATTCCGGGCCAGACCGGGCGACTCCCCTGGCCACGCCACCAACTGAGCAACCTGGTGTAGCTTTGCGGTCCCTGGATACGCCAGTAGAGCTGTGGTGACATGTAGTCGCACCAGCCGTTGGCCAGCCACTTGCGCGAATCCGCCGCCAGGTGTTCGTAGGCGTTGATGGTCGCCGTGGTGCCGGAGGGGACCCCCGGTTTCCAGATGCCAAACGGACTGATTCCTACGCGTGCCCAGGGTTTGGTTTTTTTGACGGATGTGTACATCCGCTGCACAAAGTCATCGACGTAGCCGCGTCTTTGCGCCGGGCTTTTTCCGTCGGGGAAAACGGGTTTGGCCCTACCACTTGCATCCACGTCAGGGTAAGGGTAAAAATAATCATCAATGTGGATGCCGTCGACATCGTAGCGGCGGGTGACATCGAGGATGACCGCCAACGCCCTCTGGCGGGTGAAGCTGCTGGCAGGGTCCATCCATTTGCAGGTCTTGAAATTGCGGATCAGCGATGGATGGGTGCGGCAGACATGGTTACTTGAGGTCGGCATGGATGCATTGGGCAGGGCGCGGAACGGATTAAACCATGCGTGCACCTCAATGCCGCGTGCATGCGCCTGGGAGATGCAGTAGGCAAGCGGATCATAGCCGGGTGATTTTCCCATCGTTCCCGTCAGCCAGGGACTCCAGGGTTCGATGCTCGATGGGTAGAGGGCATCCCCGTGTGGGCGCACCTGGAGGATCATCGCGTTCAGGTTCAAGCGGACCATCTGGTCGAGCATCGCACGCAGTTCCGCCTGTTGGGCTGAGGCCGGGAGGCCCTTGCGGCTAGGCCAGTCGATATTATAAACACTGGCGACCCAGGCAGCCCGGAACTCCCTGGTCACCACAGGCGGGTTCTCCCGGCTCGGGGAGTAAGCCTGGGCCTTGAGTGGCAATGGAATAAGGCATCCGGCGACGATCAAAAGCGGTAGGGTGAATATGCGTTGTAACATTTCCGTTAATATCCGCGCGCATACTGCCGTTAGCAAGGTAAAAGCTCAAGCGGGCAGAGGCTTCAGCGTCATGGCGAGCCTCCCCATTCAGGGACCCGCAGAGAAAAAGGCCCCGTTGGGAAAAAATATGCCGCGCAGCTCCTGTCATCCATTGGCATGGACGGTCATCGAATGTAACACACACATCAGAAAACTAGCCAGATCGCTGCGCGACAACTTGTAACACACAAGATGGCGCAGTTTACCATGATTTCCTCTACTGACAATACCCCTGATTAGGGGGGGATAAAACGCGTAGTTTTTGATGGTGGTCTGACTGTATGGCTATTGTAAATCTTAAGTAATGTTAGAATATACTTGTTGTCTACCCCGGATTAAGTTAGGCTATTAACGTTATGTTAGAGTCGGAAGAGCCAAAGGCGGGAGGCGTAGCCGTCGAGCGCGTGGTTGCATTGCAGAAAATCTGGTCTCAGCTTGCCCAGTTTGCGGTAGCGGATGCCACGGCTGCCCTGAAGTATTTTCTGCGTGAAACCTGTGCTATTCTGAACGCAAAAGACGCTTCCTGGTTAGTGATGCGTCAGGAAATAAGGTTACCGAGGGATATATCATCGGCCCATTATAAAACGATTTTTGATACCATGAACGGATGGTTGCCCATGTCGGCGGAGTATCTCAACCCGGAACGGGTCTTCAAAAAAATCGTCGAGCGCTGGCTGATGCACGCACGCAGAGAGGGAATCGATCCTGCTTCGAGGCAGTTGCTCAAAGGGGCCGGGAGATATACCCGGGCATTGATCCGGCATGATGTGGCGACTGACCAGGAATGGAAAAATCACTGGATTTCAAAGAAATTTCACGATTTCTATGGTATCGGGGAGCGTATATTTGCAAGCACACCGGTTACCGATAGCTGCGAAATATGCATCGTCATCGATCGTCCGATGGGAGCTGCCCCCTACACAGCGGAGGATCGCGATTTTTTGCAAATGGCGGTAGGCAGCGTTCCCGGCTTGCAAAGGCGCTTGTGTCTGGAACGTGGGTTGTTAGAGTCGTCGGCGTTGCTGAGCAACCGTGAAATGGATACATACAGGCTGTTGCTTACCGATCTGTCCGAAAGCGAAATCGCTGATAGACTGCAGCTGTCGACTCATACCATCCATGATTATGCGAGGCAGTTGTACCGAAAATTCAATGTCAAAGGTCGCGTCGGCTTGATGGCCAGGGTGCTGGGTTCGTGATCGTAATCCCCAGCGTCTCGATGCGGCCAACCCATGGATGACGGGGTGTTGCCCGCTTTTTGGTTTGGGTGAATCGGTAAATGGCAGGGTGCCTGCCGGGGGGGGCAGGGGTTCAAGGCAGAACGCCCAGCGAATGCATTGCCTGCTAGTAGTTGAGTCCCAAGATGGATTTGGGGAGAAACATGCCGTCCTTGCGGATCAGTTTGTCATCGAACCAGATTTCCCCACCTCCGTAGTCCTTGCGCTGGATGGTGACCATGTCCCAGTGGACTTGCGAACGGTTGCCGTTGTCGGCTTCCTCGTAGGCCTGGCCTGGTGTGAAGTGGAACGAGCCGGCGATTTTCTCATCAAACAGGATGTCGCGCATCGGCTCCTTGATGCCCGGGTGGAAACCGAGGGCGAACTCCCCGACGTAACGCGCGCCCGCATCGGCATCGAGGATCTTGTTGAGCTCCCTGGTCTTGCCCGGTGACTCCGCCTTGACGATCTTGCCTTTGTTAAACTCAAGGCGGATGTTGTCGAAGGGAATCCCCTGGTAGACGGTCGGGGCGTTGTGGCTGATGACCCCCTCCACGCTGTCTTTGACCGGGGCGGTAAACACCTCGCCGTCCGGGATATTATGCTCACCACCGCAGACGATGGCAGGGATGTCTTTGATCGAAAAACGAAGGTCGGTGCCCTTGTTTTTGATATGCACCCGGTCGGTTTTGTCCATCAGCCGCTTGAGTGCACGCATGGCGGGAAGCATGGATTTGTAATCAGCCAGGCAGACATCGAAGTAAAAATCCTCAAATGCCTCCGTGCTCATCCCCGCCTGCTGGGCCATCGCGGGGTGGGGCCAGCGCAACACAACCCACCGGGTGTTATCGACTCTGTGGTTCATCACCTTGCGCATGTGCGTCATCACAGTTTTCATTTTCGCCGCAGGCACATCGCTGGTTTCGCAGATGTTGTGTGAGCCGCGGATGGCGATGTAGGCATCCATGTCCTTCATCTCGGCAAGCTGGTGATTGGCGATGAGCTGGTACTGCGCATCGGTGGCGCCGATCGACATCTCACGCGCAATCCGTCCCTGCTCGACTTTGACCACCGGGATGCCCTTTCTAGCCCTCACTTCACGAATCAAACAAATACCAAGCTCATCAGGAACGTCCACCAGGTGGAGGAGGACTTTTTCATCCTTTTTGATGTTTGTGGAATATCGGACAAGCTGTCGGGCCAGTTGGGAAATACGAGGATCTTGCATGCCTTTGAGAAGTAAGTAAAATGAGCAAAGAAGCAAGGGTGGATTGGCCGGGCGAAAAAAACACCCAGGCCAACATGGAAATTGGCCTGGGTTGAGAAGTGTTGGCTTGTTTTGAAAATCCTACTTCCTGCGACGGAGTATCAGAGCGAGTCCACCAAGACCGAGCAGGGTTGTGGAAGATGGCTCGGGCACTGCCGCCGGGTTAACCAGATTCAGACCTGTGTTATCGATGTAGATGTCATCGATCATACCGCCGGCAACCCCGTAATTGCTGACAAAAAACAGCGAGTCGAGGTCGGGAACGTTAGCATCCCACGAGCGTGTATCGTAGGAATCGTCACCATTCCCGTCACCAGGCCCCAACTTCACGCCGTCGATGTAGATAAAGTAGCGCTCGCTGCCTGCGACGAGCGGCTCCGATGGTGTTGTGGTGTTCTGCACGTGGATCCAGACGTTGTACCACTGGTTTTGATTCAATGAGGTCTGAACAGCTGTGTTATGGTGAGCTCGAATGTCGGAAGTCCCCCCCGTGTCCTTGTTATACAGACCAACCTCATCATCATTTTCCCACCAGTTGGCACCAACAGCGTCTTTATCCGTGAGGTAAACAGAGAAGGCTCCTGTGGTGCGGTAACGGAAAAAGATCGTCGCCTCACTGCCGTCACTAATGGTTTGGCCACCGAGCGCGAGCTGGTATCCTGCGTTGTTGGCCGCACCGGTGAGCTGGGCGACCTGATTGCCGGCATTGTCCGGATCGGCAACCACGGAGCCACCGGCGGTGCCAAATTCAGTCCAGCCACCGGCAGTGTCAACGTCATTGCCGAGTGTGTGGCCTTCAAAGTTGTCCAGCAAAGTGAACGCCGCTTGCGCCGGAATGGCGACGGCGAACAATGAAGCTGTCATTATGAGTGGTGTCTTTTTCATAGTGTATCTTCTTCGTTAGAAAAGTGGATCATGCGAGTGCACAGGCACTTCATCAATCGGGGCGAGGCTACAATGCGTCCATAGGCATGGACACTAAGAAAGCTCGATTTGACGGCGTAAACCGAAAAATTTTGTCTGTTCTTGCACGATATGTCCATGACTTGCACAATTTGATCATGTTAGATTAGGCTGTTTGAAGTATTCTGGCAAAGCTCGCGGGCAAAAAACACCCCGACCGCAGCCCGACATGCAAGCAGGTAGAGCTGCGGAGGCCGGGTTTAGCGGGCAAATTGATAGCGCACCTTGTCGGCCACCAGGTTGGCTTCTTGCTCGGCTGCCTTCAGTTCGACAACGTCCTGACTTGTCTGGTGACGCAGGTAGTGTTCTGCCCCGGCATGGCTGAAGTAGGCCGTCAAAAGCTTGGTCTGGTCGTCTTCCACCCAGCAGCGGACATGCTGGGATGCATCCGAGATCACATGCAGACCACGCTTCGCGGGGTTGAGCAGTTTCGCCGAATAGATGTGGTGCTTGGTTGATCGAAAATCGTTCGAGCCGTAGGCGTTGGCGTCTTTGCTCCAGCTATGGGCCGGCTTGGTGCGGGGGCCGTAGATGCCGCATAAGGTATCCGGGTAAAACGCCTGGGCGGTGCCTTGAAGTCGGGCAATATGATCCGGCGGATAGACCGAGAACTGTCCTTTCCGATTCCACTCCAAGGTCTGGCACGCCTTGTCGCAGGCAAGGACAATACCCAGCTGTCGCGGTCTAACATCTTGTTTGACGATAAACGTATATTCGATGTCGAACGAGCCGTCACCACGGATGGTGTAGATGTAGAAACCTGACGCTTCTTTGTATGCGCCTGTGACCTTGAATTGGATTTCGGTGGCGCTGCGTTTGACAAGATCGATGCCTTCACAGCTCCATTGCTGGCAGACACCTGATAGAAACGCGCTGTAGTTGGCGGCGTCATCCTTTAAAATGGGGATGTTGTCGACCACGCGGACCTTGTTGTTATCAAGCGGCAGGATCATCAGCGACGGGCCGTTGTTGATCAGGGGTATTCCGTTGAACGTTCCTTGCTCCATCAATCCGGAACGTTTGCTGACCAGGATTTCAAAGTCGCTGCCGCCGACACGGTAAACGTTTTCGTCCTCAGTGAAGGTCAGCTTTTTGGTGACGGCGGGGGTCGGTTTGAGATCGTGGGACAGCGGACCGATGGGAAGGTGATACTTGTCGATCGCGACGCCCTGGTGGTCTGTGATTTCCAGTTCGAGCACACCTCGATCGGCGGCACCTGCAGGAAGTTTGACGATGAAATGCCCCGTGTTGCCGGCTGGAAGCCGAGAGTGGACCCGGCCTTTCAAGTCGCCGTATTTCCAGTCGATACCGAGGCCGGAGAAATCAATACTGTCGTAGCGGTTTTCAACATCCAGGATGATTTGACCGTCCACCAGTTGATAGTTTTTCAACGCGACCTTGACCGGCGAGTAGGCTTTTTTCAACCCCCAGAATTCTGGTTTCTCGCGTCGCCACCCGTCAATGATCCCCCATGGCCCGTAGCCGGTGCTTTTGTCCTTCGGCAGGAAAAAGACCTCATCAATGCCAGCCCAGACACTGCCGCCGAGTGATCCACGGCTTGTTAGTATGTTTGTCCACATCTGGCAGGCATAGCGACTCCATTGGTCGCGCACGCCTGGGTCTGTTAGGAATTCCCTTTCATTGTAGGCGTTGAGATGGAGGAACTCGTCGTAGATGATGGGTCTGAAATAATTCTCGTATTTCCTGGGTCCGTCAGCACCGGGGTAGTGCTTGGTTCCGATGTCGAGTAAGCCGCGCCCTTGAATCCCGTAATACTCGGAGTGGCTGAACATCACCAGTCGGTCTTGATCGAGTTTCTTCAGCATCTCCACCGATTCTTCATAAGCCTTACTCCAGCGGCTTTCATTGGCCTGTGACCAGATGATCACCGACGGGTGGTTCCGGTCGCGGTAATAAAGCTCCTGGGTGACGCGCATCACGTAGGGCTTGCTGGCTTCTGTAGCGTTGCTCCAGCAGATGGGAGCTTCATCCATGACAAACATTCCCATTTCGTCACACAGATCGAGCAGCTGCTTCTCCGGGGGGTAGTGGGATGTGCGGATGAAATTACAGTTCGCCTCCCTGAAGAGCTTCAAGTCCTGCTCGACCAGTTCCGGAGTGGTGGTCCGCCCTGTCAGTGGGTGGATGGAGTGGCGGCAAACCCCTCTCAATTTGAGCCGTTTGCCATTGATGAATACCTGGTTGTCCTTTGTTTCGATCGAGCGGAAACCAACGCGCTGGTTGATGGTTTCGATCACCTTGCCGTCCTGCTTGAGCCGGATCTGGAGTTGATAGAGGAACGGGTGCTCGGCATGCCATTTCTCCGGGTTTTCGACCGGGCAGGACAGCTCGGTGCTGAACGTGCCCTTTGCCTTGAGATCACCGAGCTCGACCTGGCTTAGTTCTTTGCTTTGTCCGTTGAAATCGGCATCCACGCCCTTGATGCCGAGCGGCGTGAGGTGCAGGCTGGCGCTGAGGCCTGTTTGTGTCTGGGCAGAGTCATTGGTGACTCCCAGGCTAAGCATGAGCGTGGCGTTGTGATAATTCTTGTCCAGGACCGGGCGGACACCGATGTCGGAAACATGGGTTTGAGGCAAAGCAAACAAGGTGACTTCACGGTTGATGCCACCTATCTGGTGTTTGGCGTAGTGACTGCCCTTGGCCATGGTGTCGGCGAGGGATTCGCTTTGCACGGTTAGAGCGAGCTGGTTTTCTGATCCGATGGAAATCAAATCCGTGACGTCGAGCTCGAAAGGCAGAAAGGCGCTGGTGCGGGTGCCGGCTTTCTTGCCGTTGACGTAGACATGACAGGTCGAATAGACGCCATCGAAACGTATCCTGACCCGTTGTCCCCGCATCGACTCCGGAACGGTAAATGTCCGGTGGTAAGCGGCGGGCGTTTCTTTTTTGACTTCATACCCCTGCATAAGCCACTCGCCGGGAACTGTGATTTTTTTTGTGAGTGACTCTACCTTTTCAGGAAAACCAGCCGGCACGGATTCGAGAAAATTCCAGGTGCCGTTGAGACTGATCGACTCTGCCGCTGCCGGAAGCGGGGAGACGCGCGACAGATGATGCGCCTCGGCGTCATCTTTCCGGGGCGTGGCGTGCGCCTTGATGGATAGACTGGACATGAGTCCAACCGCAACAAGTCCCACGGTGAGGATATTTCTTTTTTTGATCATGCTTCTTTGTTTTATGGTTTTAAGGATGGGGTTGGTCAAAAATCATTTTCCAACACTCAGGTGGAAACTTCCTTTTATGTGGTCGCCGGGTTTGAGAGGGCGATAGTCGCGTGACGCGAGGCGTTTCAAAAACCGCTCGGCCCCGGCGTTGGCGTAGCCGTAGACAAACGCCTTGGTCCGCTCGCCACTGACCAGCGCCTGGAAGTGGCACGGCGAATCGTTGGAAAAGATCTCCAGCGATGCGTTGTCCGACGCCAGAGTGACATGCCGGATGTTCATCTTGGTCGCGCGGAAGTCGTTCGAGCCAAAGCGTGTGTTGTCCTGGCTCCATGGCCACTCCGGCTTCGTGCGCGGGCCGATCTCGATCACGTCCGGCGAGTTGCCGTAGCGCGCCTTGGCGGTGCCGCGTAGCCGACCAATGTGGTCGTCCGGGTAAGTCGTCCACTGACCCTGGCGTAACCAGGTGAGGGAATCGAAACGGTTAGGTAAGTCAAATACGACACCTGTCTGACGCGGGCTGAGCTCCACTTTCATAGTGAAGTCATAATCCAGACGCGGTGGGCTGTCGGCGCTGAAGGTAAAGGTGAACTGCCCCGTGGCCTCCTTGTAGTTGCCGTGGATTTGCACGGTGACGGCATCACCTGCCTGGCTCGCCTCCACGCTGCGTAGCTGCCATTGGCTGGCAGTGCGATGGAAGGCGTCGAAGGTCTTGGTTTTCCCCATCATCTGGATATTGCCCTCGGTGTTGTGTGGGGTGAGAACGAGATGCGGCCCCCACTGGATCATGGCTGTGTCGCCGTGAGCGCAGGTGAATGCACCCGTCTTGCGGTGGAATCGATAGAGGCTTTTCCCTTGTCGGATTTCGATGTGGGTGTCGGACTTTGTTAGGGTGACGCGTCCTAATTCAGGTTTTGGAATAACCGGTGCTGTGGTTTGGAAAATAAACTCGTCCACCACGTAGCCCAGCGGGTGGGTGACGGTCAGGCTAACAGGCTCTCCGCGCTTGATGCCGGATGGTGGCGCGATGGTGATTTCCCCTTTGGCCCGCGCCGCGATGTCAGGTGTCACCGTGCCTGTCTCGTTCCCATGTTTCCAAGAAAAGGTGAGCTGGTTGAAGTTGAGGAAGTCGCCCCGGTTTTCCACGGTCAGCGTGATGTCTTTCGCTCCGATGGCTGGCTCGTGACGGTTGGTGATGTGGACCGGTGAGTAAACTTTTTTCACATGCCAGTGCTCGGGTTTGGGTCGACGCCACGGATCGACAGGCCCCCAGGCACCGTAGCCGACGGTGATGTCGTCACCCATAAAGAAGGTGTCGTCGATACCCGACCAGATAGCGCCACCGGCGATGCTTTGCTCGTGCCACATGGTTTCCCACATGGAGCTGAGCGGTTCACCCCATTGGTCGCGCAGGCCGGGGTCGGTCATTTGTTCGCGTCGGTTATAGGCGTTCAAGTGGGCGTATTCTCCAAACATCAGTGGGCGCTTGGAGTATTTTTTGGCGATCGGCTCTCCGTTGTAGCCGGGGTAGTGGATGTTCCCTAGCTCACAATGGGATTCGTCCTGGGTAATCAGCTGCTTGTACATCCAGTTGAATGTCTGCGGCCGGGTGGGGTCGAGCTCACGCATGACCTTGGATGCAGCGATGAAGTTTTTCCCCCAGGCGGATTCGTTGGCAATCGACCAATATAACACCGACGGGTGGTTGCGCCAGGTCTTGACCATCTCGGCGAGCTGCCGCACCGTCAGGATTCTGTGGGATGTGTTGTTAGAAAGCTTTTCCCAACAAAACGGGCCTTCGATTTCAAGCCACACACCATGCTTGTCACAGGCCGTGCCGAGGTGTGTTGCCGGCGGGTAGTGGCAAGTACGGATCAGGTTGATGTTGGCGTCGCGGAACAGCAGCACGTCTTGTTCCCAGAGCCCATTGGGCAGGCTGCGGCCGCGTAGTGGATGCGCTTCGTGATGGTTGATGCCGCGCAGTTTCACAGGTGCGCCGTTGACCAGGACTTGTGACTGGGTGACTTGGACTTCGCGGAATCCTACCTGGTGCCGGGTGGTGGAACCGGCCACGCTGATTTCCAGCTGGTAAAGGTAAGGGCTTTCCGGCGTCCAGTGTTTCGGCTGCTTGACAGGTAGGCTGAGCTGGTGGGTGCCGGGTGTGAGCGCTTTGCTGGTGTCGAAAACCACCTGCTCGTTGTGGTCTCTGAGGATCATCCGGACCGGAGTGGTGGCGGATTTCTCACCTGCGATTTTCAGCGTCAGATCAAGTTGGGCATCGTTGAATTGTGCATCGAAGTCGGTGCGGATAATCACATCCTTTAGGTGGGTTTTGGGCACGGAAAACAGGGTGACATCGCGTGAAATCCCCCCGAGCGGATGGCAGGCGTATTTACTGGCACTCGCCATCTGATCGGCAAGCGACCAACTGGTGACTCTCAGCGAGAGTGTGTTAGGCCCGGGGATGATGGCGGCGGTGATATCGATTTCGAAAGGAGTAAACCCACCGGTGTGGGCGCCCACGGGCTTGCCGTTGACAAAGACTTCACAGTCTGAAAACACCGCGTCGAACCTGAGTTTGACCAACCTGTTTTTCCATGCTGCGGGCACTTCAAAAGTCCGCATATACGCGGTCGGTTGCTTGGGGTCGATGTCAAACCCCTGGTTGATCCACTGTCCGGGCACCTCGATGTTTGCCCAGTTTTTATCAGGTGTTAGGGATGCAAATGATTCGGGGGCCTTGGGTGAAAACCTCCAGGTGCCATTCAACGACAGCAGCCACGACGGCTCCGTTTTTTGGGAGTCGGGTATCGGGGTGTATTGGATGTTTTCAAGCCCGAAATCCGGGGTGACCACGGTGAGGGGGGTGGCTGTTGACGACAGGATGGTCGCCGAGCTCAATGTCGCGTTCGGACTGCGACCTTTGCTGTTGTGGATCTCGAGCTGGAACATGCCGTCGGCGAGGGCTTTTGCCGGAATCGTCAGCTTGACCGGATGCTCTGAGTTTTTTGCCACGACCACATCCTTGACCACCACTTCGCCATCCACTAGAATCGAGACGTGGCGGGCCTCCTGGTCTGCCGACAGCACGAGCTTGGCGGTGTATTGCTCACCACGCACGGCATTTCCGTAAACCAGGCTGACGGTTTCTCCGAAAGCAATGGTCCGGTCCTTGACCTCTGCCGGCACAGTGTCCGGCCAGGTGTAACTGGCGCCACTTTCCAGATGGGGTGATTTTTGACGGCTGCCCAGATCATCGTAGGCGACCGTGTGTTGGGTGTCAGCGTAGGTCGATGCGAGTGCTGCCATCGACAGGGTGAGTATGGTGAGGTATTTGTGATACATGGGAACAGACAGTTAGGTTGTATGTTAGATGTCTTGCATGATGGCAGAGCGACCTCCGTCCATCAGGATGGTGTTGCCGGTGATAAACTGGGCGTAGGATGATGCGAGAAAGGCGCTGAGTGCCCCGACTTCATCCGCCTGGCCGATCGATTTGGTCGGGTGCAGTTCCTCGGTGCGTTTGCGTTCGGCTGCGGGGTCGGGGAACTGGTCGAACCAGACCTGGTTGCCCGGTGTGTCGATAAAGCCGGGCGCGATGCCAACGACGCGCACATCCGGCCCCCACTCGATGGCGGCGCTTTGCACCAGCCCGAGCAGAGCCGCCTTGGTGGTCTGATAGGGAAAACACCCCTTGATGGTTGAATAGGCGTGGTTGGAGTTCATCACCTGGAACACGCCTTTTGAATCGCGAAGAAAAGGCAGCGCGGCTTTTCCCAGCCGCCAGTGGGAAGCGAGGTTCAGCTCCATGTTATAAGACCAGTCCTCCTCGCTGCAGTGCTCGGTTCCTTTGAAAACATTGAGGCCGGCATTGGATACAACGATGTCCAGTCCGCCCAGAAGTCCTGCCGCTTGTTGCACAAAAAGGGCGGGTGTTTCCGCTCGACTGAGATCTCCGCTCAGGTAGTGGGCGTGCCTGCCGTGGCTTGCAACCGTGTCGATGAATTTTTGGGCACGCGGGTGGTCGGGCTCGACGCGTCCGGTACCGACGACATGGCAGCCGGCCTTGGCCAGGGCGGTGGCAACACCGGCACCAACACCGTCGCTGGCTCCGGTGACAAGCGCTCGTTTGTCTGATAGATCGATTGCAAGCATGGGACTGGTTTTCTAGACGTAGAAGTTTTCCTTGCCGTTGAGTTCGCGGATGCCGGGGTGTTTTTCCATCTCCTCTTCAATCAGGTCAACGCCGAGGCCGGGTCGGTCTGATAGATGCAGGTGGCCGTCACGCACATCAATCGGATGGGTGATGACTTCATCGCGCCAGGGCACGTCGTTTTTCATAAACTCACAGCGGAAAAAGTTAGGGATCGATGCACAGACGTGGGCGCTGGCCAGGGTAGAAAGCGGACCGTTCGGGTTATGCGGTGCCACCAGCACGTTGTAGGCCTCGGCCATGGTAGCGATCCGTTTCATCTCCGAGGGGCCGCCGCAGCGGGTGATGTCGGGCATGACGATGTCGCAGACGTGCTGCTCTAACACGGGTCGGAACCCGTGGCGGGTGTAGTGGCGCTCGCCGACGCAGATGGAGACGTTGCCGGGCAGTCGCTCGCGCAGTGCGCGCAGGGTGTTGGCGTTTTCCGGTCCGGCGGGCTCCTCATACCAGGTCATGCCGAGTGGGGCGAGTCGTTCCGCCATCTTGACGGCCATCTGTCCGTTCATCATCGCGTGGGTCTCGATCATCATGTCGGTGCCTGGACCAACGGCATCACGCACGGCGGCGGTGACTTCGTAGGCGCGGTCCTGCATTTCCTGGGTCAGGGCAAGGTTGGTGTTGAGGTCGGTGCCGTAGAGGTAGTTGGTGTGGGCGAAGGGGTCGAATTTAAGCCCGGTGAAGCCGGCATCGATGACCTCGCGTGCCTGGCGGGCGTAGTCCTCCGGAGTATGGCCGCCGCCAGTAAACCAGTAGTTCGCGTAAAGCTGGATTTTGTCTCTGAAAGCACCTCCTAACAATTCGTAACATGGGACGCCGAGCACCTTGCCCTTGAGGTCGAGCAGTGCCATATCGAGCCCGCTGATCGCACACATGGAGGCACCGAAGGGGCCGAGCCAGTTCAGGTCGCGGTAAAGCTTGGTCCAGATGAAGTCGGTGCGCATCGGATCGAGTCCGACCACACGTTCGCCAATGTGTTTGGCCGCAGCTTCAACAATGGGGGAGCCCGGCCAGTTGGTGGCTTCACCGACCCCGGTGTGTCCGGTGTCGGTATGCACCTTGAGCATGGTCCAGTTGTATTTGATTCCTTCGACAAGCCAGACGTCAACGTGGGTGATTTTCATGATGTTTATGGGTATTTTAAATTTGGAGTTTAAAAGTGTTAGAGTATCCCGTAGGTGTCGTAGGCTTCGCGGGCGGACATGCCTTCCTCGATTTTTTGCTGCACGGTTTTCTCACCCGTGGCTTTTTCGTAGGCCGCTAGAATGACTTCCTTTTCGATCTCCTTCGGGATGACGATGACGCCGTCGAGGTCGCCAAAGATGATTTGTCCAGGTTCGATACGGATGCCGCCGATTTCGATCGGGCAGTTGTAATCGAGCACCTTGCCCCGTGGCGCCTGGTCCTGGGCGTAACGTCCATGTGAAAACGTCGGGAAGTTGAGTTTGTAAATGCCACGGGTATCACGGGAAAATCCATCAACCACCGCGCCGACGGCACCGCATTTCATCGCGCGTGTGCTCATCAGCTCGCCCCACAGCGCGTAGCTCGGGGATGCGCCGCTACAGATGTAGACATCGTTTTCCTTGAGGGCATCCAGGGCATCGAGCATCAGGCCGAAGGGTTGGGAGAGTATCGGGTTTTTCCCGGTCCCGGATAGCTCCTCAAAGCAGTCGCCTTCGAGGACAGTCATCGCGCGGCCCGCCACCACCATGTCTTCACGTAGTGGTTGGAGTCGCTGCGGTAGAAACTGATGGAGGTAGCCGAGTTTGTCCAATATGTCCCCTACGACGGCAGTATAGAGGTGCTCGCGCATGAGCGCGAAGAGTTCGGTGTCGTTTTGCCAGTGCATGGTATGATTACGTTTTGATTGCAATGAAATTGCTGGAAAACACGTGGCCTGATTTTGAGGCAATGAACATAACAAAAACCACGCATCCCAGGAAATATTGTCCATTTCAATGAATACTTGCACGATCTGTCCACGAGTTGTATGATTTGACCAGATGTCATGGCCCAGCTACCCTGCCCACAACTACGAGCGGCGGAAAAAATTCGGTATCTACCTTGAACCCACCGAGGCGAGCAGGGTGTGGGGGTTGCGTGTGCATGGTGTCGGCAGCTTCACCAGTAGGGCGAATGATATCTCTGCCAGCGGTCGGGTCATTGACATCTACGCGCTGGTGTTCGTGCGTGCCGGGAGTGGCTTTTTACGTGACCGGAACGGCAAGGACACCTCGTTAAACGCAGGAGATGTGTTGGTGGTAACCCCCGGATGGTGGCACCTGTATAATCCCGACAAATCATCGGGCTGGGCCACCGCCTGGGTCTTGTTTGACGGCTCCGTTGCCGAGGCCTTGGAACAATCCGGGGAACTGAAAGCCGGCGTGCTGCCCACCGGCCCGGGTGATGCCGGGTCAAAGGCGCTGGAAGCCATCCTGGACGGCATGATCGGGCTGGCCACTCACCGGGCTGATACACAGGAGCTGCAGGCGCGGATGGCTGCCGAGATGCTGGGGTTGCTGGCTCGTCTGTCGGACTGGAAGGCACGGCAGACACGCGGCGGTGCGTTGGATCAAATCAGCGAAGCCATCAAACATGTCGATGAAAACTACCCTGGTGACATTGACTTCGATGCCTTGTTGGAGAAATCGGGTATGAGCTACACCCATTTTCGCAGGCAATTCAAAACGGCGACAGGTGATGGACCGCAGGCGTACCAACAACGTTTGAGGGTCAGGCTGGCCAAGGAATTGCTCAGCCACACGGAGTTGCCCGTAGCCGAAATCGGCCGCCAGGTTGGTTATCAAAACGCGGCGTATTTCTCGCGGGTGTTCCGGAATCGTGTCGGTGTCTCACCCGCCGTATGGCGCGGCACCAGTTTCTAATGACAAATTGAGTTTGTAAGTTGGACAATACGCGTGGATTGGCATAGCAACAAGTCATGTCCACGGCGGATGAAAAACTCAAACTCGGAATACTTGGCTCCGGCTCCGGCTCGAATATGCAGGCGATTCTCGATGCCATCGAGGACGGCTCGCTCAACGCCGAGATCGTTCTGGTGCTCTCGGATAACCCGGATGCGTATATTTTGGAAAGGGCTGAAAAGGCGGGTATTCCTGCCGAAGTAATCGATTGCTTAGGCTACAAAACCAAATTCCCCGATCAGTCCCAGGCTGCGGTGGCTAACAAACTCAAGTCACTGGGCGTCGACCTCGTCTGTCTCGCGGGATTCATGCGTCTGGTGAAACAGCCGATGCTGGATATTTTTCCTAATCGTATTCTCAACATCCACCCGTCGCTGCTACCCGCCTATCCCGGACTGATGGCATGGAAACAAGCGGTCAACGATGGCGCGACCGAATCCGGTTGCACGGTGCATTATGTTGATGCCGGCATGGACACCGGCCCGATCATTCTCCAAGCCAGGGTTCCTGTGCATCCTGAGGACACCGCAGATACCTTGCACGCCCGTATCCAAGTCGAAGAACACCAACTCTATCCTGCCGCGATCAAAAAAGCAGCACGTCTCAACCAATAACTAACAAACTTATATTATGGCTAAAAAATCCACTAAATCCAAACAAGCCTGGGAAAAGCCCATGCCCAAAGCCCAGTTCGAATTCATGCGCGAGGTGCTCGCCGCCCCCAGCCCGATCGGCCTCGAGGCAGCCATGTCCTACGGCGTGCTGAAACCCTACTTTGAGAAATTCATGCCCAAGTCATGGGCAATCCACCAGTTCAAAGGCAACGCCGGTATCGTCATCGACACCCATCCGGGGCGGGACGACATGACCTCCGCGATGATCATCGGCCACGCCGACAAGATCCGCATGCAGGTCCGCAACATCGACAAGGATGGAAAAATCTGGGTCAACACCGACTCCTTTCTGCCCTGCACCCTGGTCGGTCATGAGGTGAAACTCTTCAGCCAGGACCCGAAAAAGCCAGGCACCTACCGCTGCATCGAAGGCGGCACCATCGAGGCACTCGGCGCGATCCATTTCTCCGAGCCTGCCCAGCGCACCGGTGATAAAGGACTCAAACCGGAGATGATGTATCTCGAACTGCAAATGCACGGTGAGAATTGTAAGGAAAAGATCGAAAAACTCGGCATCCGCCCAGGCGATCCGATCATCCTCAACCGTCCGATCAAAAACGGCTTCTCAGACGACACCTTCTACGGCGCCTACCTCGACAACGGCCTCGGCTGTTTTGTCGTCGCGGAAATCGCCAAAATCCTCGCGAAGTCGCAGCTTAAAAACCTGCGCGTTTTCTACACCATCGCCACCCACGAGGAAATCGGCCGCTTCGGTGCCACCGCCATCGCCGGTGAACTCAAACCCGACATCCTGATCGGATCCGATGTCAACCACGACTACGATGCCGCGCCAGGAATCGGAGCCAAGCGCATGAATCCGCTCGCCATGGGTAAGGGATTTACTCTAACAAATGGATCGATCACCAGCGAGTATCTCAACACCCTGATCGAAAAAGCCTGTCAGGCCAACAAGATCCCCTATCAGGTCGACTTCGCAGGTCGCGACACCGGAACCGACGCCATGGCCGCCTCCCTGGCAGGAATCGACAGTGCCTCCACCTCGATCGGTTTCCCTATCCGCAACATGCACACCATTTCCGAAACCGGCCACACCACCGACGTCCTGGCCGCCATCCACGCCATGGTGGAAACCTTCAAAGCCATGGACACAATGAACCGTGGCAAAGGCATCACCCGTGACGACCTCAAAAACGGCCACCCACGCCTGGATGACGCCAAGGCTTTGTAAAATATAACAGATCAAGGAAAAAGCGCAGTCCATAAAAGGGCTGCGCTTTTGTTATCGACCTGAAAGGTTGTTATTTTGGAGTGCGGATGGCTTGCCTCCGCTTTGGGGCTGGGAAGCTCGCTTCCTGTGGCGGGGTTTCATCATGCTGGCAGCTAAGAATAAGTGCGGCTACTGCCGGGATAAAAATCGGCAAGCCAATTTAGGAGAAAGCTTAGGCAAGCCTCCGCACTCCAAACCTTTACTCCACCGTCACACTCTTCGCGAGATTCCTTGGCTGGTCGATGGCGCAGCCTCGGATTCTGGCGACGTGGTAGGCGAAGAGCTGGAGGGCGACGGCGGCGGGAACCACGGCGGTGTATTGGGGGCAGGCGGGGATCTCGATGACGTGGTCGCAGGTCTTGCGGGCTTCTTCATCGCCTGCGGTGATCACACCTAACACGGGGGCGCTGCGGGCTTTGCACTCGGCGACGTTGCTGAGCGATTTGTCCTGACCGGGACCTTCGTTGAGCAGGGCGATGACGGGCATGCTTTCTTCGAGCAAGGCGATGGGGCCGTGTTTGAGTTCGGCCGAGTGGTAGCCTTCCGCATGGATGTAGGAAATTTCCTTGAGCTTGAGCGCTCCTTCGAGGGCAACGGGGAACATGTAGCCGCGGCCAATGTAGAATGCGTTGTTGTAATGTGCGTAGTGCTCGGCGGCTTTGGCGATCTGGTCGTTGGTGTCCAACACCGCCTGGACAAGCTCGGGCAGGCGTTCGATTTCACGGGCAATCTGGATGCCTTGTTCGCGTGAAAGACGATTGGCGCGGGCGAGTTTGAGTGCGATCATCAGTAAGACGGAAACCTGACTGGTGAAAGCCTTGGTCGATGCCACACTGATCTCCGGGCCAGCGTGAAGATAGATGCCACGTCCTGTTTCACGGGCGATCGTTGAGCCAACTACGTTGACCAAAGCGGCAACTAACGAGCCTTTTTCCACAGCTTCGCGAACGGCGGCGAGGGTGTCGGCTGTCTCACCCGACTGGGAAATGGCGAGCACCAAATCGCGGCTGCCCACGATGGGATTGCGGTAGCGGAACTCGGCGGCTTGTTCGACTTCCGCCGGGATGCCGGCGAAGTCTTCCACGGCATATTCACCGATGAGGCCGGCGTTCATGGAGGTGCCGCAGCCGACGATGAGGAGTCGCTGGATATCGACAATTTCACGTGGTGTTAGATTGAGTCCGGAAAGGATGGCGGTGCCACGGTTGAGATCGATGCGGCCACGGATCGTGTTCTTGATCGCTTGGGGTTGCTCGAAAACTTCCTTCAGCATGTAGTGTTCGTAGCCGCCTTTTTCCGCGGCATCCGGTGACCAGTCGATTTCCGATGTAGCTCGCGTGACGGCACCGGAATGGATGCTTTGGATATCGACCTGGCTACCCTCGATGCGGGCGATGTCGCCATCGTCGAGGTAAATGGCTTGCCGGGTGTAGGTGATGATGGCGGAGGCGTCCGAGGCCACGATGGTTTCGTCTTCACCAAGACCCAGCACGATGGGGGAGCCGCAGCGGGCGACGACCAATACATTCGGTTCGTCTTTCGACATACAGGTGATGCCGTAGGTGCCCTCCACTTCCTTGAGTGAGGCCTTTACCGCATCGATTAAATTTCCGTTGTAATTCGACTCCACCAGGTGGGCGAGCACTTCGGAGTCGGTGTCCGATTTAAAAACATGCCCGGCCGCAATAAACCGGTCTCGAAGCGCGTTATGGTTTTCAATAATGCCATTATGCACGAGCACAACGCGCCCTTCATTTCCCTCATGCGGGTGGGCATTTAATGTGGTCGGCGGCCCATGCGTCGCCCAACGTGTGTGGGCGATGCCACAATGCGCTGATGAAAGAGCATCTTTTTCCCCGTCAACAAGCTTGGCGAGTCCGGAGACCTTGCCGCTTTGCTTACGGATGAGAATGTTGCTCGCCGTTGCGACAGCGATACCGGCCGAGTCATAGCCGCGGTATTCGAGTTTTTTCAGACCGCTGATAAGCACGGGCATGGCGGCACGTTTGCCAGTATATCCTACGATTCCACACATTTATTTAAAGTTTGTTAGTTTTCAGAGTTCAGTTTTCAGACCAGCACGATGGAATCATGCTGCGGCTGGAGTTTAAGAGACAAGGTCTCGCTGCACCGTGTCGTTCGGGTGGGTGATGGAGTTGGAGCCGAGTTTGCGCCCCGGGTAGATGGCTGTCAGGATGCCGGTGTGGGTGCCGTCGCCGACGATGGCGCCGAATTTTCTTCGGCCTGTGTCGATGAGTTGGTCACGGATCATGGAGCGGTGGTTGGAGCCATCGTGTCGGAGGTTGGAGGTGATCGTTCCCGCACCAAAATTCACCTTGTTTCCAATGACCGAGTCGCCGACGTAGCTCAGGTGGCCTATCGAGGTGCCGTGGCCGATGATGGAATTCTTGATTTCAACGGCCTGGCCGATATGGCAGTTGTCACCGATGGTGGTGGAGCCGCGCAGGTAGCAGTTAGGCCCGATCTTACAGTTTTTTCCGATGACGACGTTGCCTTCGATCACGACACCGGGGAGGATTTTTGACCCTTCACCTACCTGGACAAAGCCATCGATGTGGGCGGCGGGGCTGACTTCTCCTTGATAGTCGGATTGGGATAATTGGCTGACTATATTTTCATTGAGTTGGATAAAATCCCACGCGTAACGAACCAGCATGGATGCGTCAGAGGCGTCGACTTCGGTGGTGAAAATGTCCGGGTTTTTATCGCCGATCCAAGCTAACACATTCCCGCAGTTGGATTTTAAAACCGCCTGTGGGGCTAGTCGGGCCAATGCCTGCCAGTCTTCCTTGGTGATCCACGCGTTTTCAATCACATGGGCGTTTTCGATGCCCTCGGCGTTTTCTTGTTGGAAATCGAGAAACGTACGACCTGCGATGAGCTGTTCACCCATGGGGGAGTCTTGGTGCAGGGGCCAGAAATGGGCTTCGTGGGCGGGGTGTGTGGTCATGATCAATGGATGGTTGAAGGAATGGAGAAATGGACGATTGGAGAGTAGCTTGTATCGCTGCACTCATCCAGTTCTTGATTGATTCATTTTACTGCGCCGATGGTGTTCTGGATGGCTGCGGCAATGAGGTCGGCCTGGCTCCTGGCCAGAGCGGCATCGGAGCACTCGGTGAGGACCCGGATTTTTCGTTCGGTTCCCGAGTAGCGGACGAGCACACGGCCTTTTTCTGAAAATGCCGCTTCCGCATTCTGGATGGCGGCGTGAACCTCGGGGATGGTTTCGATAGGCGGCTTTTCGGATACATTCAATCCTAACAGGACTTGCGGGTAGATTTCCATACAGTTCGCAAGGTCTGAAAGTGGCGCGTTCTTTTCGCGCATCATGGCGAGGAGCATCAGGGCGCTCATGATGCCGTCGCCCGTGGTTGCGTGATCGGAGTAAATGATGTGGCCCGAGTTCTCGCCGCCCAGGTTATAACCTTTTTCACGCATACGTTCGAGGACGAGCCTGTCACCGACACCTGTGGTTTCCAGATTGATGCCATCGGCGGCGAGGGCATCACGCAGGCCGAGATTGCTCATGACGGTGGCCACCAGGGTGTTCCCCTTCAGTTTGCCCTGTTCATGGAGGGCTTTTGCACAGAGACAGAGAACGCGATCACCGTCGATGACCTCCCCTTTTTCATCGCAGAAAATCACGCGGTCGGCGTCACCATCGAAGCAGATACCGACGTGGGCGCCGTGTTCCTTGACGAGGGCAGCGGCCTTGTCCGGATACAGGGCGCCACAGCCCTCGTTGATATTTCTTCCATCGGGGTGAACGGACATTTTGATGACCTCCGCTCCAAGCTCCTCGAAGATGAGTGGACCGACGTGGTAGCCGGCACCGTGAGCGCAATCGACGACAATCTTCAGGCCGCGCAGCGAGTCCGCCCCCACGGCATTCTTGGTAAACTCGATGTAGCGACCCATCGCATCATCGATACGGATAGCCTTGCCGAGGTCTCCCTCGGGGTGCGGCAGGTCGTCGGAGAGGATCAGGTTTTCAATTTCCAACTCCAGTTCGTCACTGAGTTTAAAGCCGTCGCGGCCAAAGATCTTGATGCCGTTATCCTGGTATGGATTGTGGGATGCGGTTAGCATGATACCGGCGTCGCAGTTCATCGACCGGGTTAGGTGGGCAACCGCAGGGGTGGGCGCCGGGCCGGTGAGCAAGACATGTGAGCCCTCTGAAACCAAGCCACTGGTAATCGCGGTTTCCAGCATGTAGCCGGAGAGTCGGGTGTCTTTGCCGATGACGACCTTGTGTCGGCGTTCGCCGTCCGACTGGAGAACGCGGGCGACGGCGCGGCCGATTCTCAGGGCTACTTCCGGGTTGATCGGCCACTGGTTGGCGATGCCTCTGATTCCGTCGGTTCCGAATAATTGGGTGCTCATACTTGTGTGGAGAAATTACCTGGCTAGGTGTAGGGAGGTGAAAATTGACGCCCTGCAATGTAAAATGACACCACATGGCGAATCTGGCAATATTAAGTTCAAAAAAAAATGAACAAAGTGTCATGGCCGTGATGGTGGTGCGTAAGCGGCAGGGAAAATGATCATGCCGTGCGTGTTGGTGCTTGTAAGGTTCCATGGGCTGCCGACGTATTCACAGCCTGGAAAAATAGAAAAACAGAGAAATGAACAAAGCACTCATCATCCACGCCCTATGGGCGGTTGTAGCGATCACCTCGTTTGTCGTGGGGGCTCAGTATTTTGCGGGCGATGCGATGACTGCCGCCCATGGTGATTCTGGAAAGAGCGGAGGGGCCGGCGCCTCTGGCGGGTCAACCGGTCCTGTGGCGGGTGCCTACCACCCGCGTCCGGCCTCCCGGAACAGCCGGTCAGCCGGGGTTCCCGATCTGGGTGAGCCGGGTAGAGTCAATCTATCCGAACAAGGGATCAAATCGCTCGGCAACATTTTGCAAACGAGTAACAACCCCATTGAGAGGCGTATTGCCTTTGCCAAATTGCTGGAGGGGCTGACGGTGGAGAATGCCGAGCTGCTCCGGGAGCAAATCACCCACATGTCCTCGGATAGTCCGGAGTGGAAGGATTTTCATTACGCCTGGGGGGCGCTGGCTGGTCAGTCGGTGGTGGAATTTGGCGCCAAAAGCGAACAGAAGGACATGGCGGCAGCCTTCAGCGGGTGGGCCAGTGCCAACCCGCAAGCGGCTCTTTCCTGGTTCAACAGTCAATCAACAGAAGATCAGAACAGGAGGGATTTGAAATGGGGAGCCGTCTATGGCCTGGCCAATACCGACCCCCGAGTGGCTACGGATTTCGCCATGCAGCGACTGGAAATGGGTGACAAGGATGCCGGTCACATGATGAACCTGATTGCCAGGGCGGTGATGAAATCGGGCAGCCCCGAGGAAGCCGCCCGCTGGTCGGCCAGTGTGCCGGAGGGTAAACTGCGCGACGTTGCCGTCAGTCAGGTGGCACGGGGTTATGCCGATGAGGACCCATCGAAAGCGGTTTCATGGCTGCAGACTTTGCCCGAGGGAAATGGCAAGGCGCTGGGATTCGGGATGGCCTTTTCCACCTGGGCAGCACGGGACGCCGAAGCCGCCGGAAACCACCTCAACCAGATGAATGATTCACCCGAGCGTGACTCGGCGGTGACTGGATTTACGCGGCGTATCGCCTATCAAAATCCACGTGCCGCGGTCGACTGGGCAAGCACCATCACCGACCCGAAAATGAGAAATGAGACGCTGGTTCACAGCGGCCGGGCATACCTGAGGAAGGATCGCGAGGCCGCGCGACAATGGCTGGCCAGTAGCAATCTATCAGCTGAGGTGCAAAAAAGGATCATTGGTCCGGGGAAAAGGAAGTAAAAGGGGTAAAAGGAAATGAACCAGGTGACTCTGTGATTGATTCCGGGATGATTCCTGCGAAAGTGGTCGTGTCATATGCCTATCAGTAAATTACACACCCTGCAGGAGCGACTCTCTGCGGCTGTCCTTGGAGCGGAGCAAGCGAGCAATTTGCTGCTTACTGCCCTGTTGGCCAAAGGACACGCCTTGATTGAGGGAGCGCCGGGTGTCGGGAAAACATCACTGGCCCAAACGCTGGCCAATGGGATCGGTGGCAGGTTCAAGCGGATCCAGTTTACCCCGGACCTGCTGCCGTCGGATATCCTCGGATACCATCTCTACAAACAACACAACGGCGACTTCGAGTTTGTCCCAGGTCCCGTATTTACCAATTTATTGTTAGCCGATGAAATCAACCGGACCTCGCCGAGGGTGCAGTCGGCCTTGTTAGAGGCGATGAACGAGGGGCAGGTGACCATTGATGGCTCCACACGGGACCTGGAAAAACCGTTTCTTGTGGTCGCGACCCAGAACATCACCTCATCGACGGGAACCTTCCCGCTGCCCGAGCCTCAGCTCGACCGCTTTCTACTTTCCATACCGATGTCATTGCCCGATGCGGAAACCCAGCGTTGTATCCTAGATTCTCATGCGGCAGGGGAGATCAACGGGACATCCCGTGATCCGTTGCTGACAACCAATGAGATTTTGGAACTCCAGCAACAGGCACGTGAGCTGCCCATTGCGGCCAACCTGAACGAATACATCATCAACCTCTGTGAGATGGTGCGCAGAGCGGCAGGGGGGAGCCACACCGTGTCGGTGCGCGCCTCCCTGGCACTGATGAGGGCGGCCCAGGCGAATGCATTTCTGGATGAACAAAAGGCGGTGCACCCGGATCACGTGCAGACGGTGTTTCCGCATGTCATGCGTCACCGGCTTCTTCCGGATGACGGCTCATCACCGGAGCCGATCCTGCGGGCGGCGATGAAAGAAACCCCGGTGCCGTAGCTTCCTTGTTAGAAGCCAGGCAGGGGGACCGGTTTGCCTGTCGACTTGACGACGGGCATAACAGCGTCCGTCTCTTTGAGGTGCTTACCGAGCACCTTGGCAAGCCTGCTGGTTTTCTCGGGATGTTTTTGAGAGAGGTCGTTTTTCTCTCCGAGGTCGTCTTTCAGGTTATAGAGTGCCAGTTTCTGGTTGGCGTGCCAGTAGATGAGCTTCCAGTCGCCTTGCCTGACCGAACTGAATGCGGGTTGGTCATAAAAATTGGGATAGTGCCAGAAAAGTGTGCGCTCGGCTTGTCGGGTCGCTGGGTTTTTGAGAATGGGAACCAGTGACTTGCCATCGACGGGGATGTCTCTGGGCACGGGCACTCCGGCCATTTCCAGGAAGGTGGGGAAAACGTCTTCGATGATCATCGGCGTGTCTGTGCGCAGGTTCTTCCCGGTAACACCCGGCCACTTGACGATCAGGGGGACACGCGAGCCGCCTTCATAGGCGGTGATCTTATGGCCGCGCAATGGCAGGTTCCGCTGGCATTGGCGGGGTGAGCCGTTATCAGACATGAAAACCACAATCGTGTTGTCTGCGACCCCCAGTCGTTGGAGGGTCTGCATGAGGTCGCCAAGCGATTTGTCCATGCCCTCTATCATCGATGCAAGGGTGGCCTGTTGTTTTGGTAATCCTTTGCCCTGGTATTTTTCAATAAACCGGCGGTCGTCTTCCCAGGGTGCATGCACGGTGTAGTGGGACATGTAGAGGTAGAAGGGTTGTTTCATGGCCACTGTATTTTCTAACTCGGCAATAACCTCTCGCGTGATCGCCTCGGTGAGGTTGATTTTTTGGCCGTGGTATTTTTCCAGTCCGGGGACATCCCAGAGATGGCCGGCCTTGCGCCAGGCGGCGGAGAAGTTTTTATCGCCATGGTAGGAGCCGGGGCCGCCCGCATAGTGGCCGGCAATGTTGACATCGAAACCCAGGTTTTTGGGATCCGAGCCAGGCGTGTCCTTGGCTCCGAAATGAGCCTTGCCGGCATGGATGGTGCGGTAGCCCGCCTTGCGCAACAGCTCGGGCAAGGTGGTGGCGGCCACGGACTTGGGCACCGTTGATCCTACGGGTTGCAGACCATTGAGGTTCCATGGGCTGGATTGGAGTATCTTGTTTTCGCGCTCGGGGGATTTGTCTTTTATCAATGTCCAGCAAGTTACCCGATGGCGTGCTGCATTCTGCCCCGTCATCAGGCTGACCCGGGTTGGTGAGCAGACCGCACAGGCGTAGGCATTGGTAAAAACGAGCCCCTCGCTTGCCAGTTTGACCATCGCAGGTGTCTGATAGATTGTATTGAGCTTGGTGGGCTCGGTGTGAAAAGGAACCGAGGTTTCCTGCCAGCCCATGTCATCGACGAGGAAGAAGAGGATGTTTGGTCTGCCCGCCGGCAGCTCCCCTGCAGGGCTGTGTTGGATGAGCAAGCTTGTGAGTATAGTTAGAAAGACGGGCGGTTTCATCATGGATAGACATACGGCTATACGCAGCAGAAGTGCCATAGCTTGCAAACTGGTTTAATGATCCGCCTCCCAATATCCCTTTTCCCAGTGGATTCCCTGCGGCGGGATGGTGTCTTGCGGTTTTTTTCCATCGCAGAGTTGGAAAACAAACCCGAGTGGTGACTTTCCGGGTCGAGATCCCCGGGTGTATGGTCCTTCGCCCCAGTGTCGGCCGGTCACGAGAAATGTGAATGATTTGATGTTGCCTTCGGCATCGAACTGGATCTGGCCATGCCCTTTACCCAGGAAGCCACGCTGGCCATCCTTGGTTTGTTGCTCGAAGCGTCCTGTGATTTTTCCAGTGTCGTCCACGCGCAACATCAGCACCCCGACCTCATTCCGCTGCCAGAACGGAGGTTCGCCACGGGTGTTATCGACGAGATGATAACGGGCAAGTCGGTAGGTCACGGGTGCGGGGAGTTCACCGCCGCCGTTGTGAATGATGTTGTGGAGTCGGGAGACTTCCTTCTCGGTGAGCCACATATGGTCGACCGCAGCCATCGAACCGGTTTGGGGTTGCGCCATCGCAGTGAGCCTGCCGTTGTTCTCCTCAAGTGTCCGCGAGTGGACCTTGATGACGGTCCCGCCCCTGGGCAGGGTGCGTTGGAATTTCGGGTCAGCTTGGTAGGGGCCGGGCACTGGGGCAGACTTTTCCGCCGGGGGAAGGGCGTGCCATTTCCTGAGGGCGTCGTGCATCATGCGGAGCCGCTTTTCCGGGCCGCGATTGTTATTGTATCCTAACAGCTTTCCCGATGCGGTGAAAACATAATGCCCTTGCCGGGTCGAGCCGCCTTGTCCTTTGCGCGGGCCCTGGTTGGCCATTGCGCGAAAGAATTCGCCTTCGGCGTCTTGGCGGCGGCGTTGGTACCAGTCGTTGCACGCCACGGGGATGAATTTCTCATGGAGCAGCTTCTGCACTTCGGGGTTTGAAAAGACCAACAACCTGTCGGTCACACCATTGTTTCAAGTGCAGCCGAGTGGGTGGCCATCCATTTCCCAGAGGTAAATGGGTTTGCCTGACCTGGCCGCCTCCTTGCGCGCCTCCCAGAGGTTGGTTCGCCATGGTATTTCCAGCCATGCTGCCTCTTTTTCAGTGGGAAGGATTTCGTTGACCAGTTGTTGGTCTGTTGCCGACCAATCCGCCTGCGCCAGCTGTAACGAGAGGATGCCGAGGATGAACCCTTTCATGAGCACAAGGATTTAGAACGATTTAACATCGTCTGAGCCTGCGAAGGTGGCGCTATCCCCCTTGCCTTTTACCCCGTCGTCACCGTAGGACCAGATGACAAAATCCTCATAGCCCGGTTTGATCTCCGCCCACTCGGCCAAGCCCCAGGTGTGCAGGGTTTCATCGCGGAAGCCGCCATTGAAATCGTGGTTCCGGCGTCGTGAGTTCAGGGCAAACATAAGCTCGCGGCCCCATGGATCGTAAAACTTGCCATCCTCTTTGATCCCCCCGTCCTTCTTGCCATGCGCGATATTGGGATTGAGGTAAACTTCACCCGTGGGGTTAAGCTGTGCGAGGTCAAAGCTGTTGCCATCGTTTTCGCTCCACTCCGAGTCTTCTGCGCCGGTGAGGACACTTACCAATGGCGCTGTGGAATAGAGTCCGCCGGGGTCACCGAGGATGGTATCCCACTCATCCTTGTGTTTGGGCAGGGGTAGTTTATTGTATTCGGACTCGTAAGCAGCCAGTGCCAGGGAGACATCTTTCATCAGTGCTGTGCAGGTCACTTTTTCCGCCTTAAGCATCATCTTGCCCGCGATACTAAAGACAAGCGCCGCCAGCACCGCGATGATGGCAATGACCACCAGGAGCTCAACAAGGGTGAACGCGCCCCGGGATCGGGAGTTGGCAAGTTTGGGTAATGTTATCATGAGTTCTAGGGGAGTCTACATCAGGAGATGTTATTTGTCGAAGTGAATCAGGGCAATGGGTGGGACGATGGTCGCAGGGGAAATGATTCCTCGGCAGGTGTTGTTAGGGTTGTTGTTTTCACCCGCCAGATGGAAACCGAGTCGGCGGGTAAGGAAAGAGCTATTTTGTCACGGGCCTGCAGCGATGCTGTGGTCCGGGCTGTCCCGTCGGGATCGAGGCCGGGGAGGGGGACGCGCTCAAGCACGGTGTCCGGTGGAAAAAGTGGTTGTTGATCACCATCGATCAGCGTGGGGTGCAGGGTGTGCTCTTGCCCACTGAGGTTGAATCCGACGAGGATGGTCTGCCCAGGCTTTCCGGGGATGTAGCGGGCAAAGAGGAAAGTGCCGTCGTCATCGCTTGCCTCGCGGTTGTCGACCCACAGCGGGGCGGTCAGTCCATGGCGTAGGGCGGGGAGGTGGCGGCGTGCCTGGATCAGGGACCGGGTGGCGGTGTAGGTCGCACCCGACTGGATGTGTTCAACACGCCGTCCGTCTTTAGCTTTGATGAATGTCAGTCGCCCTGTTTCGGAGTCCTGCCCGATTTTTCCATGGGGGTCGAGGAGTGAGTCTTCGGTGCCATAATACAGGCAGGGGATACCTTCGAGGGTGAGGACAAGGGCGTTTGCGAGGGTGTTGCGTCGGGAGCTGACCGAATCAACCCGGAAGCGGTTTAGGCCATCGTGGTTTTCGACAAAGGTGATCGACTGCTGGCGTGCGTTGAGTCCGCCAGGGCCAGGTACAGGATTATAGTAGGGCCGGGTGCCGTTTTTTGGGGAGGCATAAAGGTCATGCATTGCTCTCTCAATGCCGTTGGCGTGTCCGTAGTCACCGCCACCGTGGCGCATGTAGTTGCGAATAGCCCAGCACATTTGAAAATTGAGGGTGCCATCGAGGCAAACGCCGGAACCCTGGGAGGGGTAGGTGTATTTTCCTAACATTTCTGGAGAGCCGTCATAGATTTCTCCGAAAACAAGAGTCTGCCTGGACCGTTTGCCGATTGCTTTGCGTAGCCCCTGGCAAAAGTCGGTCCAGAACTGGTGGTGCACGTGTTTGACGGTATCAATCCTTAATCCGTCGACACCGATATCATTGATGTAAAAGGCGTAGATGCGGATAAATTCATCCACGATTTCCCGGTAGTGATCACCCTGTGGATGGGTGTAGATGTCTCGCAGGCTGAAAAAATCGCAGTCGACTTCCTCGCCGTTGTTTTTCCCGAGACTGTCGTGGTTGAAGCCCTTGCGTCCGTAGGTATGGAGTTGACCCAGGATACCGTTGAAGGGGATGGTTTTGCCCCAAACCTCCAGCGGGCCGGTGGGTCCTGTGCGTTGCACGTTCCATTGCGGGATGTTCGCCCAGCGCGTATTGGCGTGGTATCCGTTTTCTTTGTAGGGGGCGATCCATTCGCGTTTGCCGAAGCGGTCGAATTGCCGGTTGTTGTTGGCATCGTAGTAAAACACGGGACCTGCATGGTTGCAGACGATGTCCTGGATGACACGGATGCCTTTCCGGTGGGCGAGGTTGAGCAGGTCGCGGTAATGTTGGAGCCGGCCCTCCCTGCCTTCGGGGTAGGGGGTGCCGTCGATCTTGGTTGTCGATGTTAGGTGGGGGTCGATATCCATGAAATCCTGTGTCCAGTATCCATGGTAGCCGGTTTTCCCCCGGTCGTCTGAATCATAGGAGGTATTCCACACGTTTTTAACAGGAGGGGTGATCCAGATGGCGGTGATGCCGAGGTTGGTGAAATAGTTGTGGGTCAATGCGAGTTCGATCCCCCTGAAGTCTCCACCATGATAGAGGTCGATATTCTCCTGTTTTGGGTCGACCAGCCCTTTGGCGGCGCCTGCCGGGCTGTTGTTAGTAGGGTCGCCGTCATAAAACCGGTCGGTGATGATAAAATAGATCACATCATCCTGCCAACTGCGGGCAGAGTTCGTCTGCATGGCAAACAGGCTGAGAAGAAAGGGGAGAAAGAGCCTCATCAGGTAGGTTACATACGGAACACGGGCATCGTTACACAAAAAATGCCCGTATCACATCCATCATGTGACACGGGCAGTTTGAAAGGTGTGGGGATTGGTCTCAGGCTGCGTCGGGGACCTCGACGGGTGCCGGGGCTTTTTTCTCGACCTTAGCAGGTTTGGGAATGTCCCAGGCGGTGAGCCAGCGGTGACCGGTCTTTTTGTAGCCGAGTTTCAGCAGGTCTTTTTCCATGTCCGGAAAGTGGGCGGCGCCGTAGAAGATACCGAGTTTCTTTTTACCGGCCTTGGTTTGCTCGTCGAGGACTTTGAGGCAGGCGGCGTTGCGGTCGCCGATGATGACGCTCTGGCCCATCATGCCGGCCATCTGGTCGCCAGCGCCCCCGAGGGTATCAACGAGCTCCAGCTTGATGCCGTTGGCATTGCCGTTGAGGAAGGCGGTGAGAAGTTTTTGCATATCTGGTTGTTTGGCTCCTGGCTTGGCTCCGTTCTGGGCATTTTGCAGGGCAAAGCCGAGCAGGGACTCACCTTTTTCCGCCTGGAGTTTTTCGAAGTCCTCAAGCGAGAGATCGGCGTGGACGAAGTTCTTGGGTGAATAGTCGATGCCGTCCTTCTGCCCCTGGAGTTGAAGTAATTTCCCGACCATGCCGTAAACATTGCCGAGCATGGCCATCATCGGGTCCTTGGCGTCTTTTTTGGCATCATCGGCCTTGCCGTCCTTCATTTTGTCGCCACCGACCATTTCAAAAAGCAGGGCCTCATAGTTGGTGAACTCCTTGTTGAGCTGGGTGTAGTATTTGGCGTCAGCGATGTGGATGGCACCGATCAGATCCACGGTGACACCGTCCTTGACGTAGGTGGTGATACCGGTTTGCAGGCGCACGTTTTTATCATCGCGGGTGACGCGGATAAACTCGGTGGCATTGGGGTCCTTGGCTGCTTTTTCCGCTGGTTTCTCGACCGGTGGTGCTGCTTCCTGTCCTGAAACAGGGAGGGCGCAGGCGAGTAGAATGGGGAGTGTCAGGAGGCGTCGTGTGTATTTCATAGCGTTTGGAATGAGTGTGCATGAGAAGCGGGGGGCGAGGGCTTTTTTGTCTGAAAAAGAATTGTAAGGTTGCCGTAGTGGTTCAGGACGATAGATTTCAAGCATGTTGAAAATGAGCAAAGCCTTTGTCGTCCGCATGGTATTGTGGTCCGTGCTGATGCTTTACCTCATCTGCGATTTTTTCGTATTCTCGGGTCCACTGAGGGGTGAGTTGCGCCGGATGTTTCCCAGCAAGGAAGACAAGATAGCCACAGCCATGGCCGAGGGTGTCTGTGCCAAGGTGTATAACGCGCCGATCTATCTCAGCCAGGTCGACCGCCGGGTGCGGGAGAATCTCTGGCGTAGCGGGCGCGATCCGGGGAAAGTCAGTGAGGCCGAAATCAAAACGCTCCGCTGGGTGGCCCTGGATGATTTGATCGCCGAGGCACTGGTGAGGATCAAGGTCAGGGTGAATATCGAGCAGGCCCGGGTATCTGATGCCGAAGTGGATGCGGAGCTGGCG
>JACKQB010000005.1:300000-574716 GCA_024233115.1 Akkermansiaceae bacterium | reverse complement strand
CTCCTTCGTCGTCAGCGGCCACAACCGGGTGAGAAGCGTCAGCCTCGGCCTTTATGGCACCGGGGAGGAGTCGGACGCCCTCCTGCCGACGGGAAACGTCACGATCCCACCGAACCGCCGGGTGCCGCGAATTGGAGCCGTCGTGGAGGTCCGCTACCTCCACGCCTTCCCGGAAAGCGGCTCCATCTACCAGCCCGTCTACCTCCACGAGCGCAACGACATCCCCGCCGCCGACTGCACCACCGAGCAGTTGAAATACAAACCCGGGACAGCGCCCGCCTGACCCAAACGGCGGACAAGGGACAAACGCAAAAACACACCGCCACGGAACCCGGAAACGGGTTCCGTGGCGGTATTTTTTACCCGGTTCACAAACGGGGCATTCCATCAGCCAAAACCCCGCTCATCCCCGGTGGGCGACAAGAGCGGCCTCAATGCGCTCAAGTATGTGGCGCAAATCTTCCGCCTCCATTTTCCGCATACCGGCAAGCATGTGCAGCTCCACTCCGGGAGCGATCCCGATCCTGTTCCATCTCTCTTCCACGCCGGGGGCCGCCGCCCCGTTTTCATGCCACATCGGTTGGATGCCGCCCGCATCACCGGACCTCGCCACCATTTCCACACCTCCCCGAAGCATCTCCTCCAACTCACCCGTGCCGCGCCCGGCCATCAGCCCGGCTATCCGTTCGGATGGAACCCGTTCCAACAGGAGCCTGCGCACGAGCACCGCCTGGACGAGGTGGCGAAAGTGATAGCATGCCTGACGCCCCTTCTTCTGCGGCGGGTCAATGCAGCCAAGCGTCTGGTAGTGGCGAAAGCTCCGCTCCGTGAACTTACGCCTCACCCGTCCCGCCCCCGGTCCCGGGGCACCGTGCAGGGGGGGAAGAGCATCAGTCACACGGTTGACGCGGTCGAGCACCTCGGTCATCGGAACCCCACCCCGCCAGTCGGCGTTTTTAGCTTTCTCGAACTCGCCCATCTTTGTGACGGCAAGCCTAGTGAACAAACCGGTCTCGTCCATGCGAATAATATTACATTGTTATTTGCAACTTTGCAATATTACTTGCATTAGTCGTCCGCCGGGTGTATGGTGCGAGTGTCCCGGGATTTGATGGAATCCCTGGGCCTCAACCATATCACAAAGGAAAAATGACCCAGAAAAAGAACACCACACCGCAGAAGACGAAGACGAAAACGAAACAAGCCAGGAATACGTCGGCGACCCAAGCGGAGCAAATCGAAGCTGCATTAGAGCTTTTGAAGCCGCAAATTAACTTTCACAAAGCCCTGGAGGACGCCAGTCAGCACGATGTTAGAATGCTCTGGGACGTGAGAGTCGTCCAGGGGAAGGATACACCATTCAGCCACGTGCATGGCTCGACCAGTTTCCCGGCAATGCTCGCACCCAACATGCTGGCCACGGCGCCAGAAAAAATTCAGCAGGCGGTCATCGAAAAAATCGTCCTGCCGCTTACAGCAGTCGTTATGGCAGCGTCGGATAAAGCAACCTTTGAGGGCATTGCAAGACGTGAGGCGGCCAAAGGCCATACAAGCGAGGAGGAATGCTACGCTGCGGCGGACGGTGAGACCCCCTGATCGGGCACCCCATGTGCGGAGAGCGGTCACCAGCATTACCGGACGGCGGCGCGGAGCTCTCCCGCCTCCTCGGCGCTTTCCGGGTGGACAGCCTGGGCGACGGCGACAGCGTCGCCGGCGTCAATCAACTGGCCTCCATGGCGATCGCGCTGGCGGATCTGGCGCGTCCCGGGAGTGGCATCGTCACCCCACAGCAACGGAGGCTTAAAATCGGCTGCAGCATACTCGCCGCGGGACCGGGCACTGCGAGCGGAATCCTCGACGAGGTGCTGCCGCCTGTCCGCAAGTGCCAGGACAACTTGCTCGCCCAACTGAACCGCCTGATCAAAAACGACAAGGAGGAGGAAAGCCGGACGAATGGCCGCCGATGGGTCTTAAACGTCAACCCAAGACCGTGCGCCGGGGAGACCGCCCTGTTTGACATTACGACAGGCGACCCGGAACTCGGGCCCCTGTTCGGAACACGGGCGGACCAGTGGGTGGAGGTCGTGGCGGCATACCCGACAGAAGGCATGGCGGATCTTGCGAGTAGGTCGAGGGTCTTCATCGCCGCCGCCACTCCCAGGCTATTGGAGCAACAACTGCCCGAGGCACACCTCGGCAGTCCACTCGTGGCGGCCAGCCTCAACCACGCGCCGGACGCCTCGAAATTTTCCACACTGTGCCCGGCGCTCATGGACGGCCTCATACCTGCGGGGCCATCGGGGGAAACCGTCACCGGCAGGCTGATTGTCACCGATGCGCGGGGGCTGCTTCGGGAGGTGGCCACGTCGGGTGACGACAAGACCGCGTGGCTGGGACGTCTGCTGTGGCTTGTGGAGGGCGGTGCGGGTCCGGTGCCGCCGCCTGAATGTGACTCCGCCGTCGGCATTGCCAACCTCGCTCCACGGTTCGAGCTTGCCGTCCAGAGAGCGTTCGCCGGCAGGCTGGACAACCACAAGCCCGCTCCGGTTCTCTACAAACATGATTTGGCCAAAATCCAGTCGCGGTGGATGCGATTTCTAAGTGACGTGGAGAAAAGTTGCCCCGGGATCACCCTGGTCGCGCGCAGGTTGCCCGCCACCCTCACCTACGGGCTGCGGCGGCTTGTCACGGCGGATGGCATTCCGGAAGGCTTCCGCTACACGAACGAAGGTGTTGAGGCCCTCGCCCGTCTGCTTGTCCAACGCATGGCCAACCACCGGGCCGCACTTCTTTTTTCCGCCGCCGACGGGCGCAGGCAGGAGGACAAGCTGAGGATTTTCAACAAGCTGGTCGAGGGTGCCGCCGACACCCGTTCGATATACCACCCTCTCCATCTTCCGGCCGACTACTGCAGGGAGCTGCTGCACGAGTTGGCCTCCGAAAACTTCGTGGAACGTAACGGCCGCCTCTGGAGTTGTGTCGAGGGCAGGGAGGTCACGGCGGGTTCCAGCCACCGACTGCAGTTGGATGTTTGATCGAGGGCTGGTGTGAGGTCTGTACAGGACAGGAAGTCCGGACAAAGGGGGGGAGTGTTTGTGTAAGCCCCGGAATATGCCCGCCATACGTGCGCGAGGGACACACCGGGCCGCTGATCAAAAAACGCTTGTGACAAGGGCGACAGCAGTGCAACCGGGCGACACGCTGCGATACTGTCGCGACTTGTCGCTGAAAAGAGGGACAACCGGGACAACTGGGACGTGAAGGACACGCTAAAAAAACAGTATGAGGACTCCACCCAGCCCATTACGCCACAAGTTGCGATTGTAGTTCATTCTTCCGTCGTCGTCCGAAACATCAGCCAGGTCCTCGTGCATCCGGTCTCTCCGAGCGATTGACAAGCCGACCTCATTACCAAATGGGGGCAGTGGCTAACCCGCTTCATGCATACGCTATACCAAGTTAAAAATCTGCATTACCTTCCGAAATTTCCCGCAGTGTCGCAGCCACGTCTCGGTCGATGTCGACGGGCAGCATAGTCGCCCCCCGAGTAACCACATCCTTGTCAATAACGACCAATTCCTCGTCGCTGCCGTCACTGCTCGCCTGCCTGTTGGCCATATCACCGCCCCCCGTCTCCCGATCTTCCCATTCAGGAGTCAGACGGACGTGACGAAACTTGCCCTTTCTGGAGCCAGATGTATCGGTAATCTGGCCTTCCAACTTTTTAAACGCCCAGTTGAGATCGCGTGGAGTCAGGTGGTAGAGCTCCGCAATATGAGGCGGAACGAAAAACTCTTTCTTACCTGAAGAACGTCGTGCTGTGAAGATGGCCAATATCGCTCTCGCCTTCCTGTCACCAAATTCCTTGAGTGCATCTCTCTCAACCACCCACGAACCGGAAGAGGGTTTTCGCTTGCTTTTCTGGCTAGTAGTATGGGTATGTTTTACCTTAGACATTAATAAGTTATAGAAGAGAAGGGGAATGACCATATGTGAGATTCTGAATCCCACATATGGTCTAACGCAGCTAGCCAGTGATTGGGGCACGACCAATAATGGGTGCCACGAGTTCCCAGAATTTGGCACCACGCTTATCCATGTAGTTCTGGCCTGGCATGACAAGTTCTACGTCAGTGGGGATCTCGATGCTAGGTGCCACAGCGGCGGCAGCACGAGACATCAACTGGCGAACTTCAGCCAGTTCTTCCTCCCAGCCATCCTCGTCCAGCTCCACCAGCACGGCATCGTGGACAGGAGCCACGACCCGGTGACCGGCTTCTTCCAGCGCGATGATTGCCACGCGTAGAATTTCGGCACCCGTGGCCTGCACTGGGAAGTTCGCAATAGAGGTTCCTGAGTCCTTGGATCGACCCTTACGTTGCCAGCCGAAGGATGTGGAGACGCTTCCTCCGCAGATGACGGTATCTATGACAGCCTGCCGCCAGCACCAGTAAGCAGGGTAGGAAGCCTGATGCTGTGTGATCAGTCGACGAGCAGCCGAGATCGAGATCCCGAGTTTCTTTGCCAGCGACTCCTCCCGCATACCGTATTGGACTGCGAGAGCAGCTACTTTGTAGGTGGCCCTCTCATTAGGGTGTGTTTCTTTGGTTGCACCATCGGGTACTGCTCCTGCACGGACAGCGAACGCCATATAGGGGTCCCCGCTGCGGTAATCATCCATCATAGCTGTATCGCTTGAGAGATAACCCGCTATTGCCGGCTCTTGCGCTGAGTAATCAACATAAGCGAGAACCTTACCCGCAGGTGCCGCGACCACTGAACGCAGCCACGCGCTGGCACCAAAGATGAACTTTGAGTTGGAAGGTTGATTCCGACCGGTATCGGAGCCAAAGGGGGCCAACATGCAGCGAAGTCTCCCATCTTCACCCACCGGGAACTCATGTTCCCGGACCTGGCCTCTCAACTTTTTGGCATAAGCCATCGTCTGAACTTCAGGGTAACGTGTTCCCATTTCTTTGAAAGTGTCCGCATCCAGTTTTGCCTGTCCCGAGGGCAATAGAGGCCATGGGATGTTGGCGCCACTGCACCACTCAAGCCAACCGGCATTCACGAAGTTGCCCGCTTCGTTAATAACGCCAGGATAAGCTTCGCGAGCATGTGCCCATATGGTTTCCTTTATTTCATCGGTCGACACCTGAAGCTTCCTGACCAGGTCAGTGTCAGCAGGGATGCCACGACTTTCGACCCGAGCGAGCGCCTTGAGATACCGCCCCCTGAGGATGGCTTCAGGCATGTTCATCTGCGGACTTAGACATTCCCAGATGGCCAAGCAGGCCTTCACATCGTCGAGACAGTATTCCATGAGTTCTTCACGCTTGTCGGGAGGAACCTCATCCAGCATAGCGAGGGTCCTCATGTCGTCCTTGTGTTCACAACACATCGTCTGCGCACCGCACATTTGGGCTACCGGCAGCAAGCCCCACCCCCCGCCGGGAGGTTTGACTTGTCCACGAATTCCTCGGGCCTCCGCAAGGGTATCGATGACCTCATCGGGTAATGGCCAGCCTAATGTGAGGAAGCAGGCAAGCTCGGCCATGGCGTAGTGGGCAACCATACGAAACTTCTCCGGAAACGGGCTTGGCGCGTTATGTCCAGCCAGCCAGAGCTTTCCAGACTCGCCAGTGTCCACATTATGCCAAGCTACACACTTGGGGCGAGGCTGTTCTCCTGGCGGGTGATCGTATTCAAAATCACCAATTATGGTATTCATAATCTATGGAAAACAGGTCCACCCACACGAAGCGGGTGGACCTGTAATGAGGTTGAATTAGTCGAGACCCAAATGGTGTTTAATGACAGGATGGTCCATGCTGTTGATAATCTCGAAAGCACCCGACTTGGAAGCGAAACGTAGCATTTCGCTCGCATTGGAGATTTCCTGAGGCCAAACTGGCTCATTACCCGCAGTGCGACGGCGGAAGACCTCCCAGTCCCCGCTGCCCCAAGAGATCCGAACCCATTCTTTCATCGCTTGCTCTGCGGCCGCGAAGGCCGAAACATACGAGTGGTGTGACTGTCGTGTCGTTGGCACCGGGACTGGCCACAAAAACGGAACCCCCGCATAATTCACTGCCAGCATTAACTGTACGTGCCGTACCATATCCCTGAGGGGTTCGATGAACTCGGGCAATACAAGGTAGTATTCGCGAGCGTCTTTGTTCTCGTAGATGTTAATGCTGGTTACGAGTTCCGGATGGCAGCGCACCCACTCATCCCCTTTGGGCTTCCTCATAGGGAGCGAGGTCAGCAATTTCTCCGACGGCACGACCTCATCGAGCGAGCGACCAAGGGCCGTCAAATCATCGAAGATATCTCCACCTTTAGGGGTGACTTCTGTCGGGTTTTTGCTAGTATCTTCGGTGGAAAGAGGCTCGGTATTGTCGCTTGGGCTCCCTTCCTCAGACTGCATCGTTAGCTCGGTGCAGTCGTCTTTTTCTGCATCGCCTGGTGGCTTGGTATAATCATTGTCCATAGGTTCTTTTGGGTTCGTATTGTTTTGGTCATGTTCTCCGTCCGGCGGAGTGGGCTTGTTATTATTGGGGTTCACTTTACTATCTGGGTTGGTGTTGTTGGTGTCGGGGGTTTCTTTTTTGGGTTCCTCCTCTGGAGGATTAATTGTAGTCATGGTATTTGTATTGTTCGTTTTATGGGACTTAGGCGGCTGCCCGGGTGCCCAGAGATTCCCGGCCAGAAATTTGCACATGTATCTTCAGTCTTCTCCCTCAAGAGCGAGTGCCACCGCATCGAGATCAAAGCGGACACACTTCTTTCCTAGGCGCAGGCTGGGGATAGTTCCCGCAGCAGCGAGCTGGAGAATGTAACGCGAAGTGACGCCGTAGAGCCGGGCTACGTCGGATGCTCTGACGTATGCGCTCTCTTCGAGTTGAATTTTCGGAATATGATGTTTATGCTTCACAGCCCTCCTTTTACCTCGGAGGGCGCGGGCGTCAGTAGCATGACCTGCTACTTAAAAAATACTTAGCGTCAGAGTTTAGGCTTGACCGTAGCAAGTTGGAAACCCGGTGAGTTGGGGGCTCTATGCCTAATGGTTTACCAGAGTTTCGAACCCTTCTTGGAGGAATTTTTTAACTCCTGCACGTGCAGATTCTGCGCTAGCTATACGTTTCGAGATTCCCTCAGGCCATTTGTAGTTAGCGAACTTACCTTCACATTTTGAGGCGACCAAACAAAATGCGGCCTCAACCCAGAGAACCATATTTGATTCTGTTAATGGCTCAAGTAATGCGGCTTTTCTAATCCAAATGTTTTCCAAGTTCCACGGCGCAGCTGGGGTAAGTCTTGGAGCTGCGTATTTAGGGTGTTCCGCTAAATCTATTAGCTTAGAGATAGGGTAGGGGTCTTCTTTCGCGTCGCCGTCTCTCAACTCCTCTAGATGTTTCTGCGATCTTGGTTTTGTTCTCTCGTGCTCCAAGATCCGAAAAATTTCTAAGCAGATGGGTAAGGGCGTAGTGTTCCCTCTAGGAGATTTACTCAGGCAAGCTGCGATGGAGCCTCCAAGATTTATAGGAGGCATAATCTCTTGTAGCTTTCTGTTGCGCTGGTAGTCCGTAGCTGAAGCAGATATGGGCCAATACCATGAGTAATTTATAAACTTCTTTACCTTAGGGGCTATTCGGTTTGTTAGTTTTTGCTGGATCAGACTATCGGCTATTTCCGTGATCAGACGAACTCGATCTGTTGGAGGGCGCCCGTCATTCTCGACCAATATGCGAAAGGGGAACGAAAATTTTGAAGGAGGCAGTTCTCCAAAGGCGGGGCCTATTGCCTGTTTTATGGTGTTCACAGGAACCGTGGCTAAAGCGCTAACAGCGTCTTCAAGCTCCTCTCTCCACGAATTAGCCTGCGGCGAATCGGTCGTTACAGATTCAGCTGGCGGATGTCCGTTGTGCTGCTGCGCGCTAACAGCTTCCTGAGCTAAAAACATAGCAATCTGATTCCCGAGAAATGCCAACTCCTTAACAGCTTTCTCGTAGCCGAGCCCAGCACAGAGCATTAGATCCTCTACCCATTCTCGTGCGGATTGGAGGGAGCGCGTTAGATCTAATTCCGATTCTTCTTCAATCGGTTTTCTAAGGTGCTCTATCGGTGCCGCCTTAACGGATGCTTTTAGTTTTATGCACGCAGCTAGTATCTCGTCATTATTCATGGTTTAGCCTGATGTTTGTAGGTTGCCAGTCAGGAGTTTGGGTCCAATGGACGTAGAGTAAAAAATTCTTTGGCCTGAGCTTTAGTAGCTCTGCCAAGGTAGTGTTTCCTGAGGGTCTCCACACCGCCTACATGCCCGAACTCGAAAAGCATCGATTCAAGCGAAACCCCTGATGCAATGGCATAACTTGCATGGGTATGCCGAAGCGCGTTCTGTGGCCACTTGCCGCGTGTAGGCTCTGGTGGAGACCCTAGGAGAGGGGACGACACATCCCAGCCCGCCAGCCTTCGGACGGCACAGTCGATTTGACGCCAGTTTGGACAGTGCTTGAACGGATACACTGAGAGCCAGGATCGGAGCGTATCACTTAAAGCGATATGCCTCCTGCGACCTTTTTTAGTAATCTCACCGGGTAGATCGATGCCCTCGTCATTGACGTGTTTTTCTTCCAAGCGGTGTAACTCCTCGGCCCGTACGCCGGCGAATAAAGCAACAGCGTACATGGGGACAGCAAGAGGATAGGCTTCTTCTGCTACTTGCAGTAGAGTGGCGGCTTCTTCGGGAGAGAGATACTCGATCTCCTTATCAGAACCCTTGCGTGGAGATTCTACATTGGAAAATACATTCTTGTCGCACCAGTCGTGCTTGTCACACCAGTTCCAGAATGCGCGAGCATTTCTTCTATGCAGTGCGTAGGTAGCAGAGCTTATTCCGGTGGTCTTAATAGCACCGGTTATCTCTTCAGCGGTGATAGTAGAAAGCAGTCTTCCAGGCATCGCGGCCATCATACGAGTTAAGGTCAGCCGGTAACTTTTGATGCTACGAGGGCGAAGGCCATCTAAGCTCTTAAACCACGCTTCGTAGGCATCCTCTATGGCTACGCTAGCCTCTTGCAGTTTAAGCTCTTTGGCTACTCGCTGGGCCGCTTCCGTTAGCGATAGACCCCAAGGCTTCAATATGGCTGAGGCCTTGGCCGCGTCTTCAGCTAGTGCGGGTCGGATAGCTGAAGCGCCAGCTCCGTGTTTGTTGAACTCATCCCTGAGCTTGATGGTATGCTCCTTGGCTAGATCGCGTGTCTTATGAAAATGACGCTCACGTTTCCCGGATTCAGTCATCGACGCCGGGACGTTAACCATCCATCCTGATGGCGTCTTCTGGATCTGGAATTTAGGGGTCCGAGGCATAATCTGTCGGTGTAATATTACTGCCCGTATTGCCTCTAAAAGTCGAGAATATACCGAACATGGGTGTTGTTGAAGAATATTAAGAACTAAGCATCAAAGGGTTACGAAAACACCGTCCGACTGTAAATCTGCTCTCGTATGAGTACGCTGGTTCGAATCCAGCCCTGCCCACCACTTTATAATGAAGGAGTTACGAGAAATCGTAGCTCCTTTTTTGATGCTAGAGAATTCCGTGATGGGCAGATGATGGGCAGTTTCATTAGCCCTGATATGTCGCCATCCGTCCTTATTTGGCATTCACAAAAAACGTGTATTTCCGTGATTGAATTTACTACGGCAATTCTAATCAAATGCCATTGACCACGATTTGATCGATATCGTGTTCACGAAAACGAACGGTGTCCCTCAAATAGACCTTCTTCAAAATGCCTTCCTTAGCCAGCCTGTCGACCGTGCGAGTGGAGACAGATAGACGCTTCGCCACCATTTGTTTGGTGATAAGCCTCTCGCTGCTTGTCTGTGGAAGTTCGTGCATCGTCACTATGGGGTTGTTCCCTGATGAAAAGAGTCCAATCCCTTCGATTTTAAACCGTAAATCTTCCCTAAATCGTTTTACCCGCAAGGGCGAGCTTGTTTTCCTTTCCAAGTCGTTGCCTAGCGGTTTCCCTGAATATCAGATTCCAACCTCGCAAAGCGATTAGATAAGCGCCAAACTAACACCGCAGATATCCAAGAAGTAGCAATCGCCTATCTTTATGTAGGTAGAGATTTCACATCGTATTTATATTCAAACAACACGAGCCAAAGAAAAAAGAAAAAAACCATCCCTACCCAGCAATAATTACGAGGTAGATGGTGGAGGTATGATGCCTCGAAGATTTAGACCGACGATTTATGAAGGAAAATACGATTGATGATGAGGATATAAGAATCCTCTTAATGGAGGATGATCCAGGCATTCACCAAAGCGCATTATTAATGCTCTATGATCGAATAGCCGAACCCGTGATCGGCTTTTTAAGAAAAAAATTCATTGTTTTCAGTGACCACGATTTGGAGGAAGTTTTTGGGAATACTATTATTGAGCTTTCTGAGGGGATTAAAGCAGGCCTAGTCGATCTGGAAAAACCGTTAAAAAACCTGGTAATAAAAATAGCCTGTAGACGAGGCATAGATCTTCTTAGGAAAAAAAACCCTAAGCGCAAAGTTGATCCAGACTATCATGGAGATATAGCAAGTATCTTAATATCATCTGGGGTATCGTCTGACTGGGCGGTGCTAGCTTCCCAAGGCGTGGCAGCAGATATCATTGAGGAATTTAGAACTTTAATTCCAACTCTGCCACGAATGCAGCGCATTGTTGCAGATGCCATGGAAGGGGCCTTTCCAATTAGCCTCTCCGTGGACGAATTATGTCAGGAAATCGAGAAAAACACAGGAGAGCGCCCTACATTGGCAAGTGCAAAAGCCGCAAGGTTGGCTCTTCGCAAAAAATTCAGCGATGTGCTATATTGTAAGAACTGAAATCGAAGCAACTCAAATTATACCAAATAATGATGAATCCAAAATATGATGATAAGGCACTGGATGCTCTCATTGCAGCATCTCTTCTTCCCGTCAGGGATGAACCCACTGATATGGATGTGGAGACGTGTTTTCAGGACGCTTCAAATGAGAACCGGGGAGATGACAGCAAACTCATACTCTCAATCAGAGAGAGTTTAGTTTCAAAACTATCTGGAGAATATACGCCCCAATCTGACGAAATTGAAGTAGCAGAATCGCAATATGAAATAGCAGCTATGAATCGTGACAATGCTGATGATGATTTTGACGAGGATACCCGCTCTTCGATTGAGGAAGTAAGAAATAAAATATTGGAGGAGCTACGTAACAAGCGCAAAGAGCAGGATGATCAGTAAAAATGAAACACTCGCTGACGAGGTGCTTGACGCTCATGAAATAGAGCAAGCACCTGTTGATGTCTTTGGTATTGCCACAAGAGAAAACATTAGCCTTTGCCCAGTCACGAAATGTAGTTCTGATTTTTTTGGGCGCATTGAGTATCATACTGAAGTAAATCGGTTTCTCTTGTATTACCCTGACAATTTAGATGCGGCAGAAACGCGTGTTAGATTTTCAGTCGCTCACGAACTTGGGCATTTTTTTATCCCAGAACATCGCGAAGTTCTCATGAGTGGGAAAACTCATAATTCTCAGCCCGGTTTTTTTTGTGATGAACCCATGGAACGTGAAGCTGATGCATTTGCTGCTGCGCTGTTGATTCCCTCGATCCTTCTAGAAAAGAAAATGGCGAGAGACTCCGTGCTCACCCTTGAGCAAGTTTTAGCCGTTGCCAAGGAATGTAATGCTTCTAGAGAATGCTCAGCCATTCGTTACACCAAATTTACAGAAGAGCCCTGTGTGGTAGTAATTTCAGAGAATGGCGTGGTGAAATACGGGATTCCATCGGATGAAGCGAATGCAATGGGTTACTGGATTTCCAAAGGATCGAAAATTCCCACCTGTTCAGCGGCATCGTCTACAGATTCTACTACAAACATCACGGAGAAAAAGTTTTGTTCGAAGACATGGTTTCCTACTTCATTCAGAGAAATTGATATGTGGGAGGAGTCAATATCTTTAGGTTATGGAGGATTGATTCTGACTATGCTCTCATGGGACGCGGTCGATTAACTGATTAAAATAGTCAGTTTTTTTTAACAAGAACCATCCCTCCTGCCAAGTTCTTACGAGGTATTTAATGAAGGCAAGCGCCTCATTAATTCAACTCGCAAGAATATGAAGACAAACACAAACGGCACTAAGGCCGAATCAAAAACAGTAGAGGTTACCATTGATGGTAAAAAGTATCAGATCAAACCTGGAAAGTATCCAGTTGCTCGTATCAAAAATAAACCCGATCCAAAGATCCCTCAAGAGGACACTCTTTGCATGCTTATTGATGGTCGCGTGACCTCAGTAGAAGACAAAGGCCATATTGAGATCGTTGGAGGAGAAGTTTTTGCAAGCAACTGCCCAAGTGGCGGAGCATCATAAGCAGATGATAAACCACGAGGAAATTGAGGCATTGCGTAGTATATGCCCTGAGTTATCTCTAGGTGAAGAGTCTGGGACTGAATACATTCTTATTGGCAAACTGATACTGCCAGAAGGCTGTACCCCTGAGTGTGTCGATGGGTTACTTTGCCCGACGCCACGCGATGGATACAGTTCCAGGCTTTTTCTCTCATCAGAGGTTGCGCATCACGGGCAAGGCAAAAATTGGAACGCTAAGGGCGTATTAATATTGGGAAAGCGATGGTGGGCTGTTTCTTGGAAAACACCCGAAGAGCAGACACTACTCCAAATGTTTCAGAACCACTTAATTGCATTTAGAAAATGAAACCCTTACTGAAAATTTCTGATGCCTTGTTAACGCAAGTCCTTGATGATCTTGATCGACCTCACGATCATGCATATGAACGACTAGGATTTCTTTCTTTCAAAGTCATATCCAATGGAGAGCAGCCGTTGTTACTTTGTCATGATTATCATATAATACCTGACGAACATTACATAGAAGATATGTCGTGCGGGGCCAGAATGTCAGAGGAGGCAATTCATGCGGCTATGCAACGCTCCATAGATTCTGGATCTGGACAATTATGGGTTCATACTCATGGGCGAGACTACTCTACGATCCCAAGCCCGACAGATCTGGAAGAAGGGCCTAAGGTTGCCCGAAGTATATCTAATATTAGTCCGGGTCAGTTACATGGCTGGGCGGTGCTGTCGGAAAGATCTCTATCAGGTCAGATTCTTGCTCTCGATAGAACTATTAGCCCGCTGCAAAAGATGACAGTAGTAGGGTGGCCCATGACTCTGTATAAAGGACGTGATGCTCTATTTTACGAAAACCATACTTCACAAGATGATCGTTATGATCGTCAAAGCTTTCTTGGTAATGATGCTGCGGGTGTAATAGCAGGAGCAAAAATTGGCATTATTGGATTGGGTGGGGGAGGAAGTCATATCAACCAACAGCTGGCTCACATTGGCTTTCAAAATACAGTTCTCTGCGATTACGACACAATTACCAACACCAACTTGAATCGACTTGTTGGAGGAACGAAAGGCTGTGTCGAGGATGAGTTAGACAAGACGATTGTCGCAGAGGTTTTATATAGAGGCTTACAGCCTGATGCTCTGATTGACTCACGACCTCTACGTTGGGAAGAGAAAATAGAAGCCCTGAACGATTGTGATGTAATTATCGGCTGCGTTGATAGTTTCTCGGCTCGCCGCGATATTGAGTATTTTTGTCGAGCCCGAATGATTCCGATGATTGATATTGGGATGATTGTGGTGAACGACTTAGAGAGCCCTCCAAGGATGCATGGCCAGGCAGCGATATCAATACCTGGAGAAATCTGCCTTCATTGTTTAAGGGTTATTACTGAGGAAAATCTTGCTGAAGAGGCCCAAGATTATGGAGCAGGACCACAGCCTCAAGTTGTGTGGCCCAATGGGGTGCTTGCTTCTACTGCTATTGGATACTTGATGCACCTAGTAACCGGATGGAGCAGACATGGAGCCATGCCAGCTAGAATGGATTATAATGGCATTGAGCAAACATTAAAGCCATCCGGATTATTGTCTCTTTTGTCCGGCATCAAGTGCCCACATTATTCCCAAAAAGACTTGGGAGACCCTGTCATAAAACCACTCTGATACCGCTATCTATACCCCGTTAAGGTGAAGGGTCTAAGCCCTGCGGATTCATGCTCTATACGTGCCGCAATCGTCTACATTCCCAGATCGAGGTCGTTTTTTTGCTCAAGGCGTTGTTTCTCAGCAATTAGGCGCAGCCTTTCAGCTTCTCTGACCTGTTGTTGAGCAAGTTCCTGCTCGGAAGTAGGAAGCGCGGCCTCCAGTAACTTGTGTTCGGCGAGTGCTTGCTGATAGAGTTCAGCGATTTCTGGCTCGTTCTCCACACGATCCATGACCTCGTTATACTGCTCCGAATCAGCTTCACCAGTGATGGCAAGCTCGATCAGGAAGCCGATTTCTAATTCTTCGGGATTGTCCATGATGTTAGTGGGGAAAGAGTTCGTTGGCTAAGTCGGGGTCGACTTGATAGAGGGCTTTTCTTAATTCTCCTGTAAGAGTGTTCGAGACGATTTTCTTGATGGTTTTCCAGGCATTTTGAGCTGAGCAACCCAGCTCCGAGCCGATTTGCTCGTATGTCCATTTCTCGACGTAGTATTTTTGCAACAGATCACGCTCGAGGACGGAAAGGTTGGCATAAGCGGATTGGAAGGACTCCTTTAAAACAGGCTCTTGATAGATGTCATCCTCATCAGGGGTTTCAGGAAGATGTTCCGGCATTTCTACCTCGTTTCGGCGGGTGCGCTCGCGAAACCGTTTGTTGGCGTTGTTCCGGACAATGGTGAAGGCGTAGGCTTTGGGGCTTCGAATGGAGTCAGGCTTCTTTTCGAGAGTTCGCACCAGCGCAATCAACGCATCCTGAACAGCATCCTCAGCATCGTGACTTGATAATCCCACCGAGAGCGCAAAACGGGTCAGAGGGCCTTCCAGCTCATTGATCCAGTCCTCAGTATTATTTGGTTCTTGCGCAGATTCCATCGTCTCATGGGGGATGCCCCATATGAAGAGAGTAACGAAAATGAGGATTTAAACCAGAAATATGGGAAAAGATGAAATTTCTTTATATTATCCATGGCGAAACGCTCATGGATAGCAGAGCGTCAGTATTCGTTTGGCAGCAGAATCGTCGTCACGGATCGATCCGCTTCGGTGATGACCCAGAATTTGGTGCCAGTGAGGAAAATGTAGTGGGAAAGGTTAACCGCTGGTTGCTATAATTTATCCGTTATTGTCCTTTTTGTTACCATGTTTGGAGAGGGCGGTGACCCTCTCCATTTTTTACTACCGATGCCAAAACACGTGAGTTTCGCCATTATGGTCAATGGTGAAGATGTCGTTGATCTCCATGTCTCTGGCGTACGCCTCATAATCAAAGTAGAAGCGTAGATTTTCAGGGATGGAATCAAGCTGTCCAGTTTCTTCGAGAAAATCCTGACACCAGCTAACCAGATCAATCGAAGATCCTGCGTAGCAGTCTTCGTAAGCATCTATTTCCTCAGGTTTTAGATCCTTGCCCATATGGCCGCAGAACTCACAGAACAGCTCCCAGTCTATCGTAAAGGCTTCCGTCAACTTGAAAGCATCTTCAATCTCGCTGAGGGTATCCATTCTAGCATATTCACTGAGATTTCCGCAGGACTCGTGATCATGCACGGCATACTCCTCGGCATCATCTACGGGAGAGGCCTCAAGCATCGATTTGATGGCATCCCCAATATCCACAGATCCGTCCAAGGTGATCCATTCACCGTGGAGAATACCAGCGTTATAGCTAGCTAGACAAGCGACGTATATTCTAGGTTCGTAAGTCATATTATTTTCCTTTTTTAAATTAAGCATAGGCTTCATGCCCGCTCATGAAACCTTGCCTCCTGGCGAAGGTGGGGGGTGTGAGGTCAAGGGGAGGGGAATCACCCAGCTTGCACAAACGAATGCAATGAAGAGCGGAAAGTTGGGGAAACCCCTTTACCTCAGAGGGGGGCAACGCCCCCCTAATTTTTAAACCCGGCGCACGGTCATGGTTCGCGCAGCGAGGCCATGACGGTGAACGGAAACCGGGGGTGGTGCAGAACTGGCGTTGGTCGGAACAAAGAGAGGAGACGTTAGCAGGGCGAGTCTCCGTCTTTGTGCAGAGCCAACGCGAGTGAGCACGAGGCGCGGAGCAAAACAAGTCGGTCAGTCCGTTTGAAAAATCACGGCGTAAGCCGACATCTCAGAGGGTTTGGGAGGGTGCCTCCCAGGAGAAGGGGTAGCGGTGCATGCAGTAGCCGCGAGGGGAAGGCTTTCCCCACTCAAATCAAACAAACATGGAAATGATAATTTTCGTTAGGTCAGACTATTCCTCTGGAATCCTGAGTGATTCCAGCTACTTACATCCATAGTATTTTAATTCTATGCACCTTTAGGGGGATGATTATTCACCGAATTCATTTGGCACCATGACGGTGGTAATGATCCGGTTCGGCTGTGTGATGATGAGAAAACGTTCGCCGCTGCTGGGATCGATGTAGGCCGACAGAATCCATCCACCAGACCGCAAAGCCTGCTCGTTGCATTTCTTCTCACGATCATCTAACAATCCCCAGTCGCCACACTGGTGCCGACGCAAGGCATCGGTGATCTGGTCGTCGGCCAAGGTGGTCGCCGCTCCCGGCGTGATCATCACGCGGCCAAGGTGGAACTTGAGTGGTTTGGGTAACGGCATCCGGTGATGACCAGATGCCGCGTTGCGATTACCCACGGCTATTCCTCACTCTCTTTAGCATCAGCTTCTGCAGCCTTTAACTTCTGAATCGAAGTATGTGCATCGGCAGCGATCTTCGACAGAGTTGGCAAGTCCTGCTCTCGGAATGAATCCGTTTGTTTCCATTCCTCGTCCTGGCGGAAATGCCGGGTAAAGGTCGTGTTCAGGAAATCGCCCTTCTCACCTTTGTTGCGCCAAATGGCGGCCTCAACAGCCCCATAACGCAAGTTGTGTTCCGGTCTTTTTGCTTGTTGTTCTGCTCCCATGATTGTTCTCCAAATTGGGTAAAATGAGCAACAAGCGTATCATAAAACATCGTTCTAGTCGCAAGAACCGAGCGACCGCTCTAGAAAAAGTATTTAAAAGCCATCAATTTAGCTTATGACAGGAAAATAGCTCATTAGCGATGGGTTAAATACTGCGGTAATTTCGTTAGGAATTAGATGTTATTTGGAATTATCATCACCCTTGTTCGTTGATTGGGAATCTTGATCCTTGGTTGGTTTCTCAGCTTCCTTGGCCTTTGTCTGTTCTTGAGCTTTGGACTTATCTCCATTTTTTTCAGGATCGGCTTTATCTTCATCATCCAGATCTATGATGGGAGCAGGTGCTTGCTTTTCATCATTAGCGCATTTCTCCAGGAACGTTTTGGTAGCACTTTTAGCCTGACCAGCTTTCTTTTTGAGCCAATTGAATTCAATCGGAGTTTCTTTGGCTGGATCGCTTTCCGGAGCTGAACCAGCTGATTGAGGTAGCTTATTGAGGTAACTGCCACGTAGGGTTTCCCTGAAAGGTTTTTTCTCCTCATCCGTGCTGCGAAGGGCTTTTAACCATTTGTCCCAGCAGCGCAGGAAAAACAAATCGAGGAAAAAGAACCAGCCTCTTTTGAGCAACATGAAAAGTGCAAATACTAGACCCAACATGGGATACCCAAACATGGCTGGATAAAAAGCCCATGTTTTCCAAAACCAGAGCCGCTGCAACTCACCGACATACAATGCCAGGAGTCCAAGTAAGTATGCTGTAAGCGTGGAATCCCCAACCACAAGTCTTGAGCTAAGCCTGAAGGCTGGAGTTTCATCTTCATCGAAGCCGTCCTCGAGACGACGGAGACAGTCAATGACACCTAGAATGGGAACAAGTATCGCGATAACTATCAGGAAATGGGCTTGGAAACTAATCACCAGCAGCAAGAACACATGGAACATAAGAGGCCTGCGTATCCGCTGATAGGCCTCGAGTGCTTTGACAGCATCCTCAAGATGTTCCCTGTAGTCCTCGGGGGATTGGAAGCTGCTTTTTTTCTGCAAGTGGTTCATGATTCTATAGTTAAGCGGAGCTGCCAGCTGATTGTGGTAACTTACGAAGGCGAACGCCTCGGAGGTATTTTCTGAATCCGGTTTTCGTCTTCGACCCTTCAATTCCTACAAGCCAATCATCCCAGCATTTCAAGAAGAACAGATCCATAAAGAAAGAAAAACCGCCTAGGAAGAGATTAATGAGTCCGAGTAAACCAGTCACTACTGCTGGATAAAAAAGCCAGGTTCTCCAAAACCACTCCCACTTGAGCTCTTTGAAATAGTCGTCAACCGGAGGGATAAAGACCTCTTTGATAGCGCTGCCAGTGAAACGAAATTTCATCTTTAATGTGAATATGGGCTTGTCAGTTTCTTCTTCCAGAAATCCATCTTCGAGATGGCGAATGCAATTAATCAAACCAAGCAATGGTAATATAATCAGAAGATCGAAGGCGATTAATACCAATTTCCAGAGCATCCATGGTATGCTGTAATCAAAATCGATTCCCGTAAATATCCAGTACGTGATATGATGACTCCAGTCAAAACTTACCCAAGGTTTGAAAATTACTAATACCAGAAAAATATGGAACATCAGCGGTCGACGAATTTTCTGGTATCTTTCCAGAGCCCGGCAGGCATCCTTTGCATACTCACGGTAGTTCTCAGGTGACTGGAAACTACTTTCTGGATTGTCGTTACGCATTTAACCTAAGTCGTCTCCCGTTATTGTCCGCGGCATCTCTGAATCGGAGCTGTTAATCGGTTCTAAAAAGCTTGTGCCTAACACCTGTTCAAGTCTAGCTCTGATGCCTTCCGGCATTTGTGGCTTGATGATCGATATCTGTTTAAGGCCAGCGATGCCAAGGCGGTTGAAGTCATCCTCATCCCAATCAGTAAGACGCGTATGCCGTGCATCCAGTGGCATTTCGTTGGGGAAATCAGAATTTTCTCCAGGCACACGATTGTAGGTTCCCTCATCGGTGAACAAATGTTTGCCGAGTATGTTGCTCTGATAAAAATGGCTATTGATACGAAAGACCCCTTGGCATCCATCTTCGAGGCTCACCTTCGGTATATCGCTGCTGAACTGGGCTGGCAACCAGAGGGCTTCTGATTTGGTCATGTGAGTTTTTGATTCACTGCGGCTGTACTGTTGCCCAAAGGTTTCGCTCTCTGAATTTTGAGTTTCGAGGAACTCATGTTGTCCTAACACTTCAGATGCCCATTTCTGAGTATCAGGTTCAGTGCTGTTGATATGTAGGATTCCCATGTTAGAGCAATTGCCGATAATCTCACGTGACTTTTCTTTACCGTAAACTTCATCGACACCGAATATGTCTTGAAAACCCAAGACCAAGCATGAGCCTTTGCTTCGACCTAGGCCAGCAAGGTCGGACATACTGTCAATTTTTCCAAGCTCTCTAAATTCATCGAGGAAGAAGAAGTTTTGTTCGTCCCTTTCGCCTGGTCGCGATAGCACCTGCTTGGTGATAAAGGACATCAAAATGTTGTTGAGCACCGCTAAAGGAGCTTTTTGCTTCGGGCTGTTGCCAAGAATGAGAACGCTTTGACTATCGAGCCAATTGGCCAAACTGATCACCCTACCCTCTTTTCGAGATTTATGCCATGAAGATGCTACTGCGGATAATTTATCGAGGCCTTCAGTGAGTGTGCTTCTGACATTATTGAAGGTGTTTTGAGGCTCAAAATGTTCCAGAAGGCTCTCAGTGGCAGAAGTGCTAGCAAGAAGGAAGGCGAGGCGTTCCACCGTCTTGGTAGCCAGAATCAAATCCCGTAATTCCCATTGTTGTGGGCAGTGTTGCTGGAATACCTCAATGAGTCCCCTCAGAATTCCTCGTGCTGCTTCTGGAAAGTAAGGCTGCTTTGAACCTCGCGGCAGTGGAATCAGAATGGATGCCAAATCCTGAGCTTCGGCAGGAGACACAACATCGTTGCAAATATCCCAAGCATAAGACCTGGCATCGAGTGGATTCATGATCTTAATGCGATCCGGACTCACGCTCATTGATGCAATTTTTGATGTGAGGTCGCTTTTGGAATCATAGACTACGGCTCGCACCTGGCTTCCTTCTTCCATGATGCGAGGTATCACCGTTTTCATCAGTAACAAGATTTGCACGGTTTTTCCTGAACCTGGAGAGCCGACAAGAACAATACTTTTGCGTAGCTCGGAAAAAGAATGAAACAACTGACCAAAGAGGTAGGGGTGCTCGGGATCAGGGACAAGCTGCCCTCGCATTTTTGGATTAAGTTGATTGCCCCTCATGAAAGTTCTTCGATATCTATCACCTTTGAATAAGAACCAAAACCCAATCGCTAGACAAGCAGTAAATCCGATTATGCAAATGACAGTAATTGTATCTTCCAATTTTCCTTCCTTAAATACCTAACACTTTCGTTGTCGTCCTGCTCTCAGCAGTCCGCTTCCTTTCCTGTTCCTCTTTCAGTTTTGCCAAGGCAAGCTCCTTGATGTTGTCGCGCTCCATACGACGGACTAAATCTGTTAGCCTATCTCCAGCCTCGTCGCGAGTGGTGAATATCTGGGTGCGTTGTTTTGCTCGGCTCATCTGGACATAACTGATCTGCCGATCCATCATGGTTTCGTTGGTGAGCACAAAGGCATTCTTTACGGTAGCCCCCTGGGATTTGTGGGTGGTCACCGCATAACCAAGACGGATATCGGCATAATCCTTCACTGAAAATGTGCGCACCTGAGCGCGCTTCTTTTCCTCGTGATCGATTTCGATGGAAATGGTTCCCAAGTGTTCGTTAAAACGCCGCACGGTACCGAATGTGCCGTTTTTTACATCCAGTGACTTGTTGTTACGGGTGAACACCACCCGGTCATTTTCATGGAAATCGTAAATACCCACCTTCAACGACTTGGTGGATAGTTTCTCCCTAGCCAGCCTTTCAGCCTGAGCCTGCTCATTCAGTTCGAACACATCTAGGTTGGTAGCAGCAAGCATCAGATTCTCGGCTGGGCGCTCGCAGCCTTTGGCCGCCCACTCCGTAACGAGATCTGAGAGGGCCATGTCCCGGTCGTCTCCGACCTTCAAATCCCCTGCTTTGGCATAGCGAGTGAGAGCTTCCCTAACGTTACCTTCAGCCATGGCTTGCACCGTTTTCTTAGCTTCCTCGCATTCCTGCCTAAATACCTCGGTTAGCCGCTCTTGTCCGATTTCCTCGGTAATCGCCTGAAACGCACCACCCTGAGTGATCGCCTGCAACTGCTTGCTGTCACCAATGCAAACCAGCTTGGCTCCACTTTCCTTCACGTGATTGACGATCTTGGCAAAGCTCCGTGTATCCACCATCGCAGCCTCGTCAACAACCAGCACCGTGTTATCATCCATGCCCTCTTGCTGCTTCATTTCCAGAAAACGTTTTTTTGCGGTGTCTTTGTTCCATGTTGGATTGAATGCCATCGCCTTGAGTGGGTTGAGTGTCGATTTTTTGTATTCAACCCAATTCTTAAAATCCTCCTTCGCCTTCTGTTCATCCCACTTGTGCATGACCTTATCTTGATACCACAAGAATCTTGCAATGGTTTGTGACTCAATGGCCGCACCCTCTTCAAGTCCCTGGGCTGCTTTCCCCGCCAAAGCGAGACCCCTTACCTGATAACCCGATGCCTCCAGGGCTTCACGAACCGGCTTTAGGATCGTCGTTTTTCCAGTACCTGCATCACCCGTAATCGCGGTGATCTTACCATCACCAGAAAGAATATGCCGCACGGCTTTTTCTTGCTGTGGGGTAAGTGGTTTGCCCTCATTTTCTGATTTTGTAATCGCACGGTCAATGGCCTTGGCCTTCACCTTCATGTTGTCGGACTGCGCGAGATCGTGCACATCCGATATCATGGTTTGCTCGATCTGTAGGTGTTCTTGGGTGGTGTAGTAATGCTCTCCCCCAGTCATGCCCAGCCGGACTAACTGATCGCACTCCAGTACCTCGCGAACGGCATCGATTGTCTGCTCCGCTGAGATTCCCCGTCCCTGAGCATTTTCACAGGCGTAACGAATCGCTTCTTTTTCGGTGAAGCAGGCTTGGGAACACATCATGACTTCAACAGACTCCCAAGCTGAAAGCTTGGCGAGATTATCCTGAATAGATTCCCGCTGGGGTCGGGTCACCCCAAGCAAATTGGCCAACTGATCGGTACTCCAGCCATACGATATTCCGGTTTGCTTCCATGACTTGATGAGGTCGGAACGGCTGATCTGTTGTTTGGTCGTTCTTGTTGTTAGCGTGGCAATAGAGCTGGCCACGGCTCCGCTGACTCCTTTCTCTGCCAGCGCCTGTTCGATTTCCTTACGCCTTGCGGAAAAATGATCACAAAGCTCATCCTGAACCCCGGCCACTTTGAAAGAAAAATCATCCCTGATGATATCCAGCCCAAGACGTTGCTGTAATTGCGCGGCAAGCTCGGCACGATAGATGGCTCCTGCTGTCATCTTGTGCTGATAGAGTTTTTCAGTTTTCAGGGTTCCAGTGGTTCCATCCTGACGAACGCAGGTGTTGATCAACAGGGCATGGGTATGGAGTTGAGGTTGCTCGGCTCGGCTGGTTCCGTGCTCAAAGGTAGAAAAGATACACTTGGCCTTTTCAACGATGCGACCGCCCTTGCCTCTTCGAGTATAGCCACACTGTTCTTCGAGATATTCGAGAGCCGTCTCCACGGCCTCCTGCTGGGCTTCTCGGATTGCCTGTGCCGTGGCAGCATCGGACTGGCTCCACGCCACTGACACCGATTTGGGCGCTGAGAAGGTCAGATCCCAGCCAGCGCAGCGGGTTGATTCGGATTGTTGTACCAACCGTTTGCCTCGCAGCTCTCCCGCAAACAGATCTGAAAACTCCTTGCTTCGGATTTCACCAGAGAGGTTTAGGGCGGTGGCTCCCTGACCTAACCATTTTCCCGGAGGCTCGCCCCCTTCGAGGTAATAATCCTCCTTGGCAAGCTCGTCATAATAAGCGTGCTGTCCAACGGACATTTTGCCAATCGAAAGCATCAATGCAGCCTCCTCGTTGATAGGTTGTTTTCAACCCAGGATGTTGCCTCGGATTTCGATAATTCGGCCTTGCTGCCCACCAGGATCAAAAGAGCCTTGGTCGCGGCGATCTGATCGCGCCGCAGGGCCACCAATTCGTCCAGAATTTGGGAGACGCTGTTGCCGTCGAGTTTCTCTAGGATGGCCTCCAGAATGAACTGGGTGGACGTGATGCCATCACGTTCAACAGCGAGTTCCACCTGCTGCCAGATTTCAGGATGTACCCGGAATGATTTGAGAATTTTAGACATGGGAATGGCTCTCCTTTTTATAACAGCGTTCTAGTATACGCGATAAGACCCCGTGGTTTCAACGGTTTCGGGCTTTTGTAGAATGACCATGTCATACGGATCGTATGACGGCGTTTTAGAGGCATATGAGCTGACTGATCAGCATTCCAGCGGCCAATCTCGCACCAGCGTATGACATTCAGGTGCATCAGGTGTGATAATTTCCTACTCATTACCCTTTGGAGTCCACCAAAGGGTAATTTTCATCCAGAGATTTCAACTTTCTGAAATAGCTATGGATGATTGTTAGCCATCCGAATAGACGTTCGGATGGCTCGGATCGACAGGCTACTCTCTAGCCAATCGATCCTTCAGGTGACTGATCATCGTCCAGTAGATCACGTCACCTCCAGCTTTCGGGAATCGTTTTTTGGCCACTTTATTGAGTGAGTCTTGTTCGTCTTGGGGAAGCGATTTGAACACGGCCTCGGCTTGGTTGCGAAGCTCTTCCTCTGCTGCTTTCTCAGCCTCAATTTTTGCATGTTCAGCTTGCTCCAGTTTTGCCCGTTTAAGCGCTCGCTTCTGATTCAGTTTTTCTTGCTTCAAGCGGTCAGCTAGAGGTAGGTAATTGGGTGGCGGAGGAATATCTCGGCGGATCGATTCCGCCAGTAATCCGGCAGGATTCGACTTGGCATCGCGGTAGGGAAACTGATCGATTTTATCCTCCAGATACTCATTTGAATGTTGTGCCACAAACTTCTTCGCTTCAGACGGAATGATCCCAAGTTGGATGAGTTTATCTTCCACGGGAGCATGAGACGGCTGCAAGGGAACGACGTTCTTTTTTCGAGAGTCTTGAGAGGCTCGCGTGAAGTGAACTTTCCAATGTCCCCGGCGAACTTTTTCATAGCGATCTTCAGGTAGTGCCTCATGCAGAAACCCGACAGTTTCAAGTTCGTGAATCGCGGGCTTGAGAACACGTTTGATCTGTGCGGCATCCTTGTATTTTCGAGAGATACCAATCTTCTCAAAAGCCAGCACATGGAGGTCACAGCTATAGCGAGGAATACCAGTTCCGAAGCGTTTATCGAGAAAGCGATAGAGCCGCTTGGCGATGGAACTCCGCAGGCTTACAAAACGGTTAAAATCGAGCCCCTTCAAATTCCCCGCCTCCAGGCTGCGGTGGAAATCGTCCGACCATGTCACCTCACACAATCCCGACTTAGTGGGTTTATCGGCCTCGTGAACTTTGAGTGACTGAATATAGGAAAAGACCAGACTCGGAATCCATTCCTGGTTGGCCTTATCGCGCCATCCATAACGGTAGTTATACTTCGTGGTGCTGAGGCGATGCAGTGCCTGATAGATACGGCGATAACTCGCTCCACCGACTGACCACTGCAGAAGTTTGCAAAGTTGATAACGGGTGAAGCAGATTCGTTTTGGCCACCCTGCCAGATGGCAAAGCTGCAAGAGGCCAATCATCACATCGTCATCCTGGGCTGCCGGAAGCCCCCACTCCTCGGTTCCATGCACCGTGACTCTTCGCTCAACTGCTGCTCCGGTGGATCGGTCAGTGATCGTGTCGGAGAACTCAAGTGTGAGCTGCCCGGGCTGTGCCGATTCCGCCACGACCGCAATGGGAAATTCGGCGAGGTTCATCTCGTCTTTACCCTTCTCGAAAGATTCAAGGTCACTGTCCCTGAGGTGCAGAGATAGCGATTCCAGCTTTTGTCCTGCCTGATCATTCCCCATTAAAAACTCCCAAAAAATAACAACAAACCAAGCAGCCGAATCCCTTTGGAGAAAACTGAGCGGTGTTGTTGTTTTGTTTATACATAGTTTAATGTTTAGCACCGCGAATCCCGAAGAATCCCGCGCACTTGGCGCGATGAACCTGCCCCATTTAACAATAAAACCTGCACCATTTAACAAGTCACCCTGCATGGCTTAACAAGCCTAACCTGCACCATGCACCAATAAGGCATCCCTTTCCTGTATGAATTACCAATGTTTGGGCAATCACGCAAGGGGTGCGGCCACTATGGCTGCGCTCATCCCTCTCCCCTTTGTTAAACCGTGCAGGAAACAGTCAGTGATCTAACCAAACAATGAAATGCTTGCAAAACAGCATGCTGCTATGGAGGCATAAAAGCAGGTCGATATGCTGGCATGGCATGATTCAAGTATAGCTGCAAACTGACAAAACAGGATGCCGGCAAAGAAGTATACTGTTAGTCGAGTATGCTGGAACACTGCACCCCTTGCCTGCTTTTTTGAAAGCATGTAAGCTAGCTATTATGATTATCGCAACAGTCAATCAAAAGGGTGGAGTGGGGAAGTCCACCATCGCTGTTCATCTTGTGGCCTGGCTTCGCGAGCAAGGTATTGAGACAGCGCTCGTTGATGCCGATGTGCAAGGGTCGTCGAGTGAGTGGACAAAAGAAATAGAAACAAACACGCCAGTCTATCGTTTTCAATCTGCTGACGAAATTTTGGACGAAGTCAAATTGCTGGAGGAAAAAATGATTGTCATTGATGGGCCAGCTGGGCTCGGGGAGGTGACACGGGCAACTCTTCTGGTGTCGGATGTTGCTCTCATTCCATGCGGGCCATCTGTGCTTGATGTTCGGGCAGCCAGTGATGCTGTCAAAGCTCTTGATCAAGTCCACGCTATTAGGGGAGATCTTCCGAAGGGGGTATTTGTGCCAAACAAGCTCCAGAAAAATTACCGTTTATCGGACGAGTTACTCGTCACGGCAAAAACATTAGGACTTGAGATAGCACCGGGCCTCGGTCTGAGGCAGGCTTTTGCTGATTCAGCTGGGCAACGATCAGCGGTTTGGAGAATGGGGCATCAGGCAAAACCTGCGGCAAACGAAGCTCTCGCCCTGTTTGAATACCTTTTCCCAAATGAGATGGAGCAGTAATGGCAGCAAAAAACAAACGACATTCCATGACCGAGGCCTTGAAAGACAGGGAAGAAGTGAGGGCGTTTCTCGAAGCTGGAAAAATTAACAATCCAACACCTACAAAGTCTCCTGTTGCCCCGTTGACCAAAGCTGTAGAGCCACGTATTGCTGTTACTCTTAGACTGCCAGAAAAAACAGCGCACGCTCTCATTGATGAGTCAGCTGAGCGACGAAAAAACCGAAAGGGAAATTGGAGTCAGCAGGATATAGTGACAGAGGCAGTGTCAAAATTACTTGGAAAGTGATAACGAGCGACACGCTTCCGTTGAGGTCGCGGCTCTCGGTTGAATGGGCAATGAAGGTGTCAGCTGGGCGACCGCGATCAATGGCAACTATCAATATCTCCAAATCTCTTCTTGATCGCTAGGAGATGTTCATCGAGTTCTTTGCGAGTCGGATTAGATTCCATTGAAAACGGCCTCTCATATCGGTGAAAATCCAATTCTATCTCCAGAAGTTCGGCGACCTGTGAATCGGTGAGAGCGTGTTCCCATTTCAGTCGTCCGACCCGTTGTTGGATCTCCTCTTTGTGTCGGATCGCTGAGGTTCTTACACAAGTTCCCACCATCGCGACGAGTATCACGCAGACAGCACCAAAAATTTGAAATTTTTCCCACAGCGTTAGCATCGCTGGAGAAGGCTTTGTATCCTGAGGCTGTTTTTTGGCGTCCCCCTGGACTGTCCCGAACCGTCTGTTTTTCTTGCTCATTTTTTTACTGGCCGAAAAACACGCCGCATCTGGTGATGATGCGACAATGATTAGCGGTTAGTTTTTTTGTTCAATTTCATTAGGGGCATTATTCGGTTTTACTTGGCCCTTTTCGATTCCAATACTAAGAAGAGTTAAAAGGATTGCTCCAATTATTATTATCAGACCAGTCTTCCAATTCTTTTTAAAGAAGCTGACGATCCATCTCTTCCGTCGTATGCTTTTTAGACTCATGAATTGTGGAGGTATATGATTTAAGATAAACGTAGAGATTGGTAATTAATCAAGCGGGAATCAAGCAAGCCATCAGTCTGGCTAACTGATGTCGGTGTGGGCTTGCCGTTCAGCTGTGATTGCAGAGAGAAGGTGGCTTTCGAGATTTTTAAGGTCTCGCATAATGGGAACGAGCTGGTCGGGAGCGAGATGAGTGCTGTCGATGAGTCTCTTCAAATCGGCACGAAGTTTGACGAGGTCATCCACTGCCTTGCTCATGCCTTCGTTGTCGGGAACTTTTTTAAGCTGTGTGGTTAGCGTATTCACACTATGAACGATTGCTCCAACCTCCAGAATGTTGGTGTCTATTTTTAGAGGTGCCAGCCTACCATTGCCGACACCGTTCAGGTGAAGCATGATTTTCTTCATAGGGCTTACAAACTTTGATATTAGGATGAGATTGAGCATACTCCACACAATCACTCCAATGAAAACTGTTGGGATGATGTGGTGAATTACTGTTTCTCTGGTGTCAAATTCACCGGAAGTAGCATACTCAAAAAAGGTGTAGGCGGACATTCCGATAATGACGGCAATAAGGGAGGCTTTGGTCAGTGTCCAATTTAGAGTTTTAGTGGGAGGCGTGGTATGTTTGCTCTTGATCTGGTTATTTGAAGTTTTCATTTCGTTCGAGGATGGCTTGATTTGAGGTGGTTTGGATAATCGCATGACTATTCTAAAGAAGGTTTACTTGCGTATTCGGAAACTGTTTCTGCTCCTAGTTTAACTTTGACGGAGTAGCCGTAATATTCCTGACCAGATGCCGGGACGGTGACGGTTTTTCTTCTTTTATTTTTGCCACGTCCTGTGCTCGTGGTTTTTTTATGTTTTCTCACTCCTTTGATAGTTACGGTAGGAGTGGTTTGGGTATCTCGCTCGCCACCTTTCAGGTTGTAGGTCAGAGTGCCGGATTTGATGAGAATGAGTTTGTGGCTCTTCCTTTCGTGCCCGTAGATTTTCCAGGTGGCCGTTATTTTTTTGAAGGGTCTTTGCCTGAGCGAGAGACTTCGATCTCAAGTTGTCGAGTTTGCGTAATGGCATCTCCTTTATACTGAGCTTTTCCTATGGGTTTGGTCTTGAGGCTGAACTGGCGGTTTTCAGGGGTCGCATCATTGTTAGTAACACAGATTAAAACAAAAGTGAGGAATGTGAGAATAGGTTTCATGGTTGATGGTGTGTTCGTGTGTAGGAGGGAGAAGTTGTTTATTTACTCCGTAAAAGTCGTAAGGCATTTGCGATGACGATCAGAGTCGCACCTGTATCGGCGAGGATGGCAAGCCAGAGGCTGGTATGCCCAGTGAAGGCGAGCACGAGGAAGACCGCTTTGATGAGCAGGGCGAAAATGATGTTGAATTTGATGATGCCGAGGGCGCGGCGACCGAGGTGGATGGCTTCACTAATCTTGCCAAGATCATCGGTCATGAGTGCCATGTCAGCGGTTTCGATGGCGGTATCTGTTCCCGCTGCTCCCATCGCGATCCCAAGACTCGCAGATGCCATGGCGGGAGCATCATTGACCCCATCACCGACCATGCCGACATACTCGTATTTTTCCAGGAGTCGGCGGACGTTTTCAATTTTTTGATCAGGGAGAAGATCTCCTTTTGCCTCGTCGATTCTAGCTTGCTTCGCTATGGCATTGACGGTGGTTTGGTTGTCTCCACTGAGCATGACGACTTGCTCGATGCCAACAGCATGGAGAGATGCGATCGCGGTCTTCGCATCTTCACGGATGGTATCGCCAACGGCTATGATGCCGAGGACGTCGCCGGGGCAATTATCGTGAGGTTTGTGGCCTACGACAACGACGGAAAGGCCTTTGCTTTCGACTTCATGCAGGCGGGATTCTATTTCCTCATTACATACTCCGAGTTCATGAGTATAGCGGTGATTTCCTACGAAGTAATGGTGACCACCTAGAGTGCCATCAGCTCCGCGTCCGGTCTGAGATTGGTAGTCGGTAGCGGAAGAGAATACGATATTTTGCGCTTTGGCATAGTCCGTGATGGCGATAGCGATAGGGTGGTCTGAATGAGTGTCGATGGCAGATGCGATTTTAACAATCTCTTCACTGCTTTGATTTGTTAGTGATATAACTTCGGTGACTTCAGGAAGCCCACGCGTGATGGTGCCGGTTTTATCGACGGCAAGAGCACGGAGTTTTCCTACGATTTCGAGGTAGGCTCCACCTTTGATGAGGACACCGCGGCGAGCCATGGCTGTCAGTCCGGAGACAACAGAGACGGGGGTGGAAATGACCAGAGCGCAGGGGCAGGCAATGACAAGGAGAACGAGGGCGCGGTAAAACCAAGTGGACCAATCACCGGTGACTGCTCCAGGGACGAGGCATACTAGCACTGCCAGCACCATGATGATGGGGGTGTAGTATTTTGCAAAGGTGTCGACAAAGCGCTCGGATGGAGCCTTTTGTGATTGGGCGTCTTCGATGAGACGGATCATGCTGGCGAGGGTAGTTTCACCGGCCTTGCCAGTTACGGTGACCTCTAACGATCCTTCGCCATTGATGGTTCCGGCAAACACCTGATCGCCGTTTTTCTTTTCTACGGGGAGTGACTCTCCAGTGATGGGTGCTTGATTGATGGATGATGATCCTGATGCCACAATTCCATCTAGGGGAACCTTTGCTCCAGATTTGATGATGATGGTTTCATCTGTTGCCACGTCTGATAGCTCTACTTCGGTGACCTCTCCATTGCGCTTCACGAGGGCGGTGAGTGGGGTGAGTTCCATGAGTGATTCGATGGCTCGGCGGGCGCGTGAAACGCTGTAGCTTTCCAAGAGTTCGGAAAGAGCGAAGAGAAATGTGACGGCAGCAGCTTCTTCCCACTCACCGATGATGACGGCTCCGATGACAGCCACGGTCATGAGCACGTTCATATCAAAGCGCTTTTGCTTCAATGTGCGGTATGCCTTGGGCGCGATAAACCAAGCTCCTGCGATGATGGCGAGACTGAAAATGACTTCAGTTAGAAAAGGTGGGGGCGTATCAATGATCCAACCAACAAGCAGGCCGATGCCTGTTAGGGTTCCAGAGGCAATGACGCTGATAAGTTTGTATTTTTTGCTGCTTTCAGCAGGCTTGGTATCGTCGCCCTCTGCGCGAGCTGTGAGTCCGGCAGACTTGAGTGCTCCGATAAGATCGGTTTCGGAGAGTTCGCCATCATGTTGGATCGTGGTCTTGCCACTCAAGATACTCACGTTGACCTCGCGGACGTGACCTGTTTCTTTGAGTGCGGATTCGATGGCTGCGACTTCTTCAGAACAATCGACTCCGGCAACGTGAAGAATTGTCTGGGCAGATGCTTCGACCCCCGAGTCGAGAACCTTGGATGACGTAGGTTGCTTATCCGCGCCACGAGCGTGGTTATCATCGTCGTTGTGAGAGTGATTGTGCTTCATTGTTTTTAAAGCGAGGGAGGGTGCTTCTTTTGCACCCTCCCGGCTAGTATTCGGGCGTTTTTGCTAATGGTCGTGACCTTTGTGATCATCACCATGGTCACAGCTGCAGTGGTACTCTGCGTAGGGACATGTCGGGCACTTGTTCATGTTGAGATTAAACTTCTCGCGCACGGTCTTGGCATCTGGAGATACTTTAATGGAGACGACTGTTGGAAAATCGTTACCAGCAGGGAGCACGTTTGAGGAGATGAGCTTTCCATTCTTGGTTTCCATTTTCATAACTGTGGGCTTAGTGCGGTCACCACAGACTATGGTGACTTTTTGTTTTCCAACGGGAACTATCTTTCCGTGGTCATCGACAAAGGTGATTTGAACTTTGCGATCCTTGGTCACGAAGAATTCCGCGTGGGGTTCGACCTTCATAATCATCTTTCCATTGTTGGGTCCTTTAACGGCATGCTCGTCATGATCATGGTCGTGGTCATGTTCGTCTGCGAAGGCGGCAGAAGGAGCCATTACTCCGCAGAGTGCGACGGCGAGTAGTGTTTTTACTTTCAGTGTCATTTTATTTTTTGGTTTTGGTTTTGGTTTCTGTGTTGATGCAGCCAGGCATTAGGCTGAGGCCGCAGAGTTTATCTCCAGTGAACGGAGTGCCGGTTTACGGCAAAAGGCGTAGAATAGAGCTGGGGTGACGGCTAGACCGAGGAAGGTGGAACTCACTAGGCCTCCAACAATCACGATAGCCACTGGATTGAGGATTTCTTTACCCGGCTCATCCGCAGCGAGAACGAGAGGGATGAGCGCAAAACCAGCGGACAGAGCAGTCATGAGGATTGGTACAAGACGCTCTTCGGTTCCGCGAATGATCATCTTCTTGGTAAAGCCTTCGCCTTCATGCTTCATAAGGTGAAGGTAGTGGGAGACGAGCATGATGTTGTTTCTCGCCGCAATACCACCGACCGCGATAAATCCTACCAGCGTAGCGATACTGATATTGTTCAGCGTCATCTGCGTGTAGAAAATGGCACCGACCAGTGAGACTGGGATAATGGTGAGCACCAATGCCACGAATGAGAAACTGCGGAAAAAAGAGTAGAGCAGGAAGATTACCACCAGCATAATCACGCTGGACATAATGGCGATGGTGCGGGCGGCTTCCTTCTGCGCCAGATACTCACCTTCATAGGAGATGGTGTACCCCTCAGGCAGATCGATGTTTTTTTCGATGGACGCTTTCAACGCATCCACTGCGGATACGAGGTCTGGAACAGTCGGGTTGATGGAAACAACGAAACGACGGCGTGAATTTTCTCGCAGGATGTTGTTAGGTCCCGTAGCTTGGCGGAACTTCGCAACTGACCCAAGTGGCACTAATTGGTCGTTTTGGGTATCAATGAATATATATTCCAAACATTCCGGATTTTCGCGCCACTCAGGAGAGAGTTTGACGACCAAATCATAGACGCGAACGCCTTCGTAGATTTCGGCTACTTCCGCGCCGCCCATGAGGCCGGACATTTCCTCGGTCAAGTCACCGGGGGTGACACCATAAGCAGCGGCCCGTTCACGATCTGGCTCGATACGCAGCTGAGGCACAGGTGCCTGCTGCTCGGTCCTTGCTTCTTCGAGACCGGGGATTTCGCGAGCCAAGGCTGTAATCTTATCGCCGATCTTTCTCAGTTCGTCCAGATCTGGGCCATAGATTTTTATAGCAACTTTTGCCGAGACACCACTGAGCATGTGGCCAACACGATCCGCAAGAGGCCCACTCATGGCACTGAAGGTGCCGGGGATCTCCTTCATCGTTTTCCGTATGTCAGCGATAATTTCTTCATGGCTTCGACCTGCGGATTCATCAAACTCGACATCAAACTCCACGGTAGAAACGGGCACCACGTGGTCGCCTCGTTCGGCTCTTCCGGCACGGTATCCAACGGTTTTGACGCCGGGGATTTTCAGAAGCTGTTCAATGCCCATGTCGGCTAGTTCGGAAGTGGTCTTGAGTGACGTTCCAGGACTAGACGTAGTAGCAACGAGGGCAGTTGGTTCTTTGAATGCGGGAAGGAAATTCCGGCCCATATCCGTGTAAGCGAGATAACTCATTACAACGAGTATGCCCGTGATGACCATGACTACCATCGGTTGAGCCAGAGCGAATCGCGTCCAGGTGGCACTGAAGGCTGATTTCAGCCAGCGGACAAAAATCACGTCCTTGTGTTCTTTCCCTGCTTTAGGATTCAAAATCAGTGAACTCAGCACCGGGATTACTGTTAGAGAGACAAGGAACGAGGCAGCCATGCTGACGATCGTCGCGATGGCAATCGGCGTGAAAAGCCTGCCTTCGACACCGCTCAGAGCCATGAGTGGGAGGAAGACAAGGATGATCAATATCGTTGCATAGAGAATGGACGAACGAACTTCACTGGATGCTCTGGCAATGACCTCAAGCTTTGGCTGTGGATTCGTGAGAGAGGCATTTTCTCGAAGTCGTCGGTAGACATTTTCCACATCGACGATGGCATCATCCACAACCATGCCGACCGCGACGGCTAGTCCTCCGAGGGTCATAGAATTTACGCTGAGCCCCATTATGTCAAAAACAAGAATAGTGATTCCCAATGACAGTGGAATAGCGGTTAGGGTGATCAGAGTGATGCGCACATTGAGCAGGAAGAGGAATAAAATGACGGCCACCATGATAGCTCCGTCTCGAAGTGCTTCCTTCAGGTTGTCGATGGACAGATTGATGAATTCGCTCTGTCGGTATAGAGGGACGAGTTCAGCACCTTCAGGAAGCGATTTACCAAGTTCCTCCAATGCTTTTTCAACTTCCTCAGTGAGAGCCAGACTGTCGAAACCAGGGGATTTTCGGATACTAAGAATGACACCACGAGTGCCGAGGTTTCCATCGGCATCGGGTTTGCGACCCGCGATGCCTAAAGCAGCATCGCCACGCATGGGTTCGATGGCCCAGACAACATTGGCAACGTCGTGAAGGTGGATAGGACGATCATTGCGGTAGCCCACCACAGTAGAGGCAATTTCATCAAGGTCGGTGGTCATTGCCAAATTACGAACCATGATTTCCCTAGCTCGTTCGGTGAGGAACCCTCCTGTGGTGTTTTGAACCGACTTTGCTGCGGCTTCTTTGATCTGTTCAAAGGTGACCTGGTGTAGAAGCATTTTTTGCGGATCTGGCTGAACCTGAACCTGTTTCACACCGCCTCCCATAGAGAGCACTTCAGCAATCCCCGGGATGGATTGGAGCCGCCGCGCGACGGTCCAATCCGCGAGGACACGAAGATCCCGCGGTGAGGTTGCTCCTGTGGGGTCACGCAATCCCACAAGCATGATATCGCCCATCAGAGATGTGACCGGAGTCATGTAGGGGACAATGCCTTCGGGGAGGGATTCACCGGCACTTCCGATACGTTCCTGTACGAACTGGCGTGCTTTATAAATATCCACATCCCAGTCAAACTCCACAAAGATGAGTGAGAGCCCGATGTCATTGGTGCTGCGCACACGGTTCACCCCAGTGACACCCATGAGGGCATTTTCCAAAGGGATGGTAATAAGCGTTTCAACTTCCTCCGGCGCATAGCCTGGTGCTTCAATGAGAAGTGTGACAGTTGGTTTGGTGAGGTCGGGGAGAACTTCCACAGGAAGCTCCATGGTTTTCTTTACGCCGAAGATCATGAGGACCACGGCGATAACGAGTATCAAACCTCGCTGGGCGAGGGAGAATCGTATGAGATGATTGAGCATGGTTTGGGAAGTGGTTAGGCTTTTTGATTTTTGCGCTTGTTGTTCCATAGCTGCTGTACGAGCAGTAGCGCAACTAGGGAGACTCCTATTGAATAGTAAATGAGCCATTTCGGAGCTCCTCCGCCTTCACTTGCGTGATCATGACCATCTTCGGCTTCAGCGCCTTTTTTGTCGGCTTCAGTTAATTCTGACCCGTCCTCCGCATGCTCGTGACCGTGCGCGGCATCAAGTGCTTCTTTCAGGGACATGCCTCCGCCGCCGCCAACGAATCCGAGGGAATAGGATCCGCGTGTGACAACTTCATCACCGGGAAAGAGGCCGTTGGTTACCTCAACCCATCCGCCGCTTTTCTGCCCAATGACGACCGGTGAACGCACGAAAGCGTTTTCCAAATCAAAGTCCTTAACATATACAACCCGGTTTGCCGGATCACCCTGAAGAGCTTCTTCTGGAATGGCGTACACGCTAGGGCGTTTGGAAACAATAATGTTACACTCTGCCCGCATACCAGGTAGTAACTTGCGGTCTGTGTTGTCTATCTCAAAGATGCCTCTGAGCGTGCCAGCATCTTTGTCTGCTGTGACGCCGAAGCGCAGTAATTTGGCAATAATCGGTTCGTTTTTCAGTGCAGGGAAACTGATTCTAGCCTCAGTGCCGGGACCAATGCCTGCGGCTAACTGTTCTGGAATCATAGCTGAGATCCACATTTTTGAACGATCTGAAATATCGAAAAGATCTTGATTGGGTTCGACCGGTTTACCGCGGAGGATGTGAGTTTTTACGATTAACCCGCTGTGCGGTGCTTTCATTTCAATTTTCGGTGGGGGATTGCCTGGTTGACGACTTTCGACAATAGCGAGAACCTGACCCTCAGTTACTAAATCTCCTACAAACGCATTCACAGTGATGGCGCGACCGGAGATGCGTGATGATACAGAGTATTGATGGCTAGGAATTTCTTCGACTTTGCCAACGGCAAAAACTGTGGTTTCAAAATCGCGCTCTTCCACCTCGATGGTTTTAAGACGGAGATTTTGTACACCCGCCTCAGTCAAGATGACCGTATTGGCGGCGCGATCAGATTTTTCAGCGCTGATTACCGAGCATGTAGTGTAAGTCAACAGGAGGGCTGCTTGTAAATAATTTGAGTTAAATAGTTTTTTCATGAAAATTTATATGTTAGATTTATAGGCCGAGAGATGATTCATATGCGGCCCGTGCTTTGTGGAAATTCTTTAGCGCAGTGATGCGGGAAGATTGTAATTTCAGCTTTTGCTCACGGCTGCGAAGAACAGTTTGAATGTCGCTCAAGCCTTCGAGGTATGCTTTTTCTGCAAGTTTGAGCTGCTTGGCGGCTTCGGGAATTAGAGTTCCGTCGATCTCTTTAACGAGCTTGGACCACACTCTCATTTCCTCGTTGCTCGCTTTACTTTTGTGACGAATCGCCTGTTCTAATGCGGTGAGTTCGAGTTTTTTTCGACTTACTCGAGCCTTCGCCGATTCGATATTCCCTTCGTTTTTGTTCCATAACGGAAGAGGAATAGTAATGCCGATGCCGGCGATTGTTTCGTTTTCAAATCCATTGGGAGCGTCTTCGGATCGTTCGATAGAAGCAGAACCCGAGATGGCGATGTCATCGTAGCGGCGTGCTTTTTCTAATTCTACTTCTCGGATCGCACTGTTAATAGAATACTTCGCCGCTCTTATGTCGCCCCTTCGATTAAGATCGATAGGTAGAGTCGTAGCTCTCATTGTTTCTATGTCCCCTCCGATGATAAGAGGTTCAGTGAGTTTCATGCCGAGCAATGGTTTGATAATCCCATAGAGAGCTTTTTCTTCGGCATCTAATTCGCGAAGTTCCGTCGTAACTTGCAAATTCAGGAGGCGCGCCTGCCCAGCATCGATGATGGAAACTTCGCCTTTTGCAGCAAGGGTTTTTAAAGCGGCACTGAACTCAGAAGATACTTTAATTTGATCTTTAAGAAGGCGACGACGTTGGGCAAGAGCCAGAAATTCTATCAGAGCCTGCCTAGATTGGGCGACGAGCTTACGCTCCATGTTAGCGACCTCGGCTGTGGCAGTTTTAACCTTAATTTTCCCGATAGTTTTCTCCAGCCGAAGCCGGTTAGTCATAGGGAATTTCTGCGAGAAGCCGATTGTGAGCGCGCGTTCCTGAAAACTTGCATCGTGCGCCGTTCCTACACTAAGTTCGGGATTTGCGAGTCTCCCGGCTTGGTGCATCCGTCCAACTGCTTCGTTTATCAAATAACGGGCTGCTGCGAGATCAGGATTAGATTTCCTGATCCGGTCAGGAAGGGTTCGGTAAGTGATGATGGGCGCAGGAGCTGCGGCGCTGAAGAGGGTCGAGGCTGCTATGCAACACACGACATTAAAGAGTGGTTTATTGGTCATTGAGATAAATCTGGTGATAACTGTCCCAAGTGGGAACAGAGTTAAGGTAAGTCAAAAAACGGACTAGAAGTTAAGACTCCTAGGTCGGATACGGTGGGGCCAGCTCAAGAAAACGAGCTGACGGACTTACACCAGATTGGGGCCTCTTACGGAAACCGCAGAGGTGGTCACAATACGTGACATTACTAAAACATCGACCCTCTCAGGGGGGTCCGCTCCTCGGTATTCCTCTAGGTATGAGAGGCGCTCAATACGAAGCAGTAGGTCATTCCAGTTTTTGTCAAGATCGACAAATAAAGGGAATGGAATAGTGAGATCTAGGGAGCTTTGGGTGAATCCAGATTTTACTAAATCACAGTTAGAACAATCAGGTTCTGGGGTTTCACTGCCCTCGTCGTGATCCTTATCACTACTTTCATGCTCATGATCATCATGAACGTGTTCAGCTGGTTCACAGCATGCGAATATAGTCCCTTCTAAAAATCCGCTGGAATCTGCCCAGCACCTCGTAAACGAAGTGATGAAAAGTAGAAGCAGGAAAATGGCGCGGAATTGTCTCACAAGATGATCTGTTACAAATATCCTCATTACAGGAATAGTCAAATTTTATTTCATTGGGATGGAGTGGTTTCGAGTGTTGATGCATTATTCCGTTTACGATTCACCATTAGATAAAGAATGGGTAGCACAACGAGAGTGAGGGCGGTGGAGGTGATGACTCCGCCGATGACAACTGTAGCCAAAGGCTTCTGGACTTCCGAACCTACGCCAGTCGAGATGGCCATGGGGAGGAAACCAATGGCATCGGTGATGGCAGTTGCCAATACGGGACGCAGACGTTGAGTTGCCGCTTGTCTTACGGCGGAGACGGAATCGGTCGCGTCCTGTAGATTGGAGCGGATAGCCTCGATCAGGATCTGGCCATTGAGTACGGCGATTCCGAAGAGAGCGATGAATCCGATGGCAGCACTGACGCTGAATGGGATGTCACGCAGCCACAAGGAGAGGACACCGCCGACAAGGGCGAAGGGAATCCCGAGATAAATCAGGGCGACATCCTTGAGGTTCCGTAGACTGAGATAGAGCAGCACGAAGACGAGGATCATAGTCAGTGGAACGACCAGGGAAAGCCGGGTATGGGCGCGTTCCAGGTTTTCAAATTGGCCACCCCACTCGATGACATATCCTTCAGGAAGATCGATCTTTTCAGCGATTTTGCGTTTGGCTTCCTCGACGAACGAAACCACATCTCGGCCATCGACATTGCTCTGGACTCGGATCAGGCGGCGACCCCATTCGCGGTTAATTGTTGCAGCACCGGGAGCTTCGATGATGTTTGCGACCTCGGAGAGAGGAACCCGAATTCCGGAGTCGGTGGGTATGACCAAGTTTCTAACAGAGTCAATGTTTGTTCGATATTTTTCTGGCAAAACAATGGCGAGGGGGAATTGGCGTTGACCTTCGTAGATTTCGCCGACGCGAAGCACTCCTATTGCCTCAATGTAGGGTAAAATTTCAGAAGCGGAAATTCCAAGACGAGCCATTTTTTCAGGTTGCAGCTCGATCCGAAGTCCGGGCTGGCCGCTGATCTGGTCGGTGGAAACGTCGGCTTGTCCGTCGATATCCACGAGCACTTTCTGGATTTCATCGCTTAGGCGGGTAAGTGTTTCAAAGCTATCGCCGTAAATCAGAATGCCCACATCTGAGCGCACGCCAGATTCCATTTCGTTCAAGCGCATTTCGATGGGCTGGGTGAAAAGGATGTTCACGCCCGGCAGGGTTGAAACGGTTTCCTGCATCTTGGCAACGAGTTCGTCTTGGGTTTGGGCGCGAGTCCATTGATCGCGGGGTTTCAGGGAAAGGAAGATGTCGGTGAGTTCGGTGCCCATCGGATCAGTGGCAATCTCCGCGGTGCCGATGCGGCTCCAGACGTGGCGAACTTCATCAGGGAATTTCTCCTTGAGCAGCTTTTCAATACGGGTGTTGTAATCAGTAGAGGTATCGATGGAGGTTCCGGCCAAACGAATCGTGTTAGCAACGACAGCACCTTCACTGAGGCGCGGGATGAACTCACCGCCAAGACGGGTGGAGACGTAGCCAGTGATGACAAGCAGCGCGAGGACGACGGCGAGGACAATCCAGCGGACTTTCAGAACCATGCCAAGGATGGCCGAATAGCCCCCGGTGAGCTTGCGTGAGAACCAGCCTTCCTTGTTTTTGAACTTACGGGGTAGAAACAGGTGACCAAGGACGGGAGAAATGACGATGGCGATGATCAGCGCACCAAGAAGGGCGAGGATGAAGGTGATGGCCATGGGGCGGAACATTTTCCCTTCGGTACCTTCAAGGGTGAGGATGGGCAGGAAAACGACGGCAATAATACCCATGCCGAAAAGAATTGGGCGGGCGACCGAGCGACTGGACTCGAAGATGCAATTTAAGCGCTCCGAGATCGTGAGCTTTCGCCCAGCTTGACGGGTGCGATCAGCGAGGCCGCGCAAGTTGGCTTCCGTCATGACCACAGATCCATCGACGATCAGGCCGAAGTCGATAGCTCCCAAACTGAGAAGGCTGGCGGTGATAGCGAAATAGTTCATGCCAAGCACAGCGAAGAGCATGGCGAGGGGAATACAAATGGCGACCAATAGACCAGCACGGACGTTACCAAGTAGAACTAAAAGTGTTAGGGTGACGAGCAACGCTCCACCGACAAGGTTGTGGGTCACGGTATCGAGCACCGAATCAGTCAGCTCGGTGCGGTCGTAAACAACTTGGACTTCAACGCCATCGGGTAGAGACGGGCGAATTTCTTCTAAGCGAACTTTGAGTGCCTGAGTAACTTCTTGGGCGTTTTCGCCCATCAGCATGAATGCCAGCCCGAGGACGACCTCGCCCTGACCGTCAGCGGTGACTGCGCCACGACGTAGCTCGCTACCGATACGTACTTCCGCGATGTCTGAAACGCGAACGGGAGTGCCTTCGCTGGAAGCGACTTCAATCCGTTCGATTTCCGCAATGGAGCTGACTCGTCCTACACCATGAACCAGTAAATCCTGACCGCTAACAGTTACCCGGCCTCCGCCCACGTTGCGGTTGTTTTTTTCCAAAGCTTCGACGACATTAGAGAGGGATAAGTCGAATTTCACCAGTAGCTCTGGATCGACTACAACGTGATATTGTTTTTCGAGGCCTCCCCATGAGTTTACTTCTGCTACGCCGGGGACTTTGCGAAGCTCGGGCTTGATAATCCAGTCATGGATGGTTCGCAGTTGTTCAAGACTGCGGCTGCCATCGTTACTGCGAATCACGTAGTGGAAAATTTCACCGAGGCCGGTCGAGATTGGTCCCATTTGCGGCGTGCCGACTCCATCGGGAAGTTCGACAGTGAGGAGTCTTTCGGAAATGTACTGTCGGGCGGTGGTGATTTCCGTGTCGTCATCAAAGGTGGCGACAACCTGGGAGAGCCCGAATTTGGAGACTGAGCGAACACTGACGAGTCCGGGAAGACCGGAGATTTCCAGTTCAACGGGTAGCGTGATCTGTTGTTCAATTTCTTCGCCATTGAGAGACGGGGCGACGGTATTGATTTGAACCTGGATCGGAGTTGTATCCGGGAAGGCATCAACGGGTACACGCGATCCCGCCCAGATCCCAGCGACTGCGATCAGAGCGGTGAAAAGAAATACCAACAGGCGGTTGGCCAGACAGAAACGAATGAGAGGTGTGAACATGGATGCGGAATAGATTGAAAAATAGAAAGAGCAGGATGCGGTTGGTGTGGCGGCTATCAATCATCGACGCAGCCGGCACCGAGAAGTGACTTGAGAAATTCCGAACGCAGGATGTAGCTGCCTTGGCTGACGATTTTGTCGCCGGGCGCGAGCCCGCTGCGAATCGCGGTTAGTTCTCCAGAAGCCGCTCCGGATGTGAGTTCGACGCGGGTTGCTGCATAGAGGGCGGGTTCTTGACGGACGAAGACGAAAGGCACCCCCTCAATGGTCTGGATGGCGCTGGTGGGAACCGCGAGCGAAGGGCTAGTCTTGCCAAGGTAGATGCGTGCTTCCCCATACAGGCCTTTTCGCAAAGCAGCTGGAGGTGCACTGACCAAGGCGCGTGCCTGGATGCGTCGGGATTTTTTATCTACCGCACTCGCGACCCATACAAGTTTACCAGTGATGACGGTATCCGGTATGTCCGTGAAAGTTGCGCTTACTTCCATTCCTAGTGTTAGGCCTGCGGCATCGCGGGCGGGAATGGAAAGCTCAAGCCACATGGTCGAGAGATCGGCCAGAACGAAAATTGCTTCGCCAGGTTCGATCCGCTCTCCGATGGAGACGTCGCGGTCAACGATGGTCCCTGTGAATGGCGCTTTCAGAGTGAGCAAAGAAGTTGGACGACCGTCGGAGGCCAGCAGATTGATTTCGCTCTCGCTCAACCCGAGATTGAGCAAACGCTGGCGTGCTGCGGACAAATCAACATCGGCGACTTTTGCTGCAGCTTCGGCGGCTTCGAGATCGGCGGCGGCGGAGATCTTTTTGTTCGCCAGCTTGCGTTCGCGACTTTCCTGCAGGTCAGCAAGTTTCTTTGCGGCATTGGCAGAGAGAAAACGGCTTTTCATTTCCGCGAAGTCTGGCGAATTTACTGTGCCGAGAATTTCACCGGCGGCAACCTTCTGACCGGGGATCACTGCGATTCTCTGGACGATGCCCTCGACCAGAGGAGTGATTTTCGCAACTTTATTCTGATTGTAATCAACTGTTGCGTAAGCTGCCACGGCAGGCTGGGCAGTGGTTGTTTCTGGATTGGAAACTTTGACTCCTACCTTTTCCATGGACTCGGCAGATGCGACGCGGATCTTGAGGCTTTCACCCGCCTTGAGGCTGGTTGCGAGCTGAGGTTGGCAGATGGCGCATTCCTTTTCCGGGACACCGTGCTCGTTGCACATCAGGACGTTGGCGGGTGCTGACGAGGCGGCGGCTCCGGCTTTGTTATCCTTTACTTCTGGATGGCAAAGATAGCATTCGTCTTCATAAACGCCGTGCTCGGTGCAATACAATCGCTTGGGGTCTTTGATGTCCGGGTGACATAGAAAACAACGATCTTCGTATCGGTCATGCTCCTTGCACCAGAGTCGCTTGGCATCTCGTTTTGAAGCATCGCAGATGAAGCAGCCTTCACCCGTGGGGCAGGCCGCTACGGCGTGGACTTCGATTTCACCACCGGAGGATTCCTCGCTGGCTTCAGCTGATTCGGAGTTGTTAGTCGTCTTGTTTTTTTCGGAGCCGCACGCGGCCAGAAAAATAGATAGGATACCGAGGCATATTACTCGGCTTAGTTTTGGTATTGATTTCATAGTGGTAGTTTTAGTTGTTAGTCATTGTTTTTAGTGAATTGTGGGCACGGAGAAGGTCGGCCTGGGCGCGGGTCTGACCGCGCTCGACCTTGAAAAGGGTTTTGCGGGCATCAAGCACTTCGAGCAAAGAGGCTTTGCCTGCGTTGTATGCTTCGAGGGTGTCTTTCAGTCCTTGACGGGCCGCATCGACCGTTCGTGAGTCGAATTCGCTGGCACGGCTGCGGGCGGCACGGAGATCAGAGGTGAGTTTCGTAATCCGGGATCGAAGTTCGCTTTCGGTGGCTCGGCCATTGGCCCGGGCGCTGTCGAGGCGTTCCTTGGCGGCTTGGATATTGCCCTGGTTACGGTCGAAAATCGGGAGAGGAATACGGACGCCGACAACAGCAGCTGTTTCATTAGCATCTCGCGACTCACGGACTCCGCCGCCTACCTCAATATCGGAAAAACGTTTTGCTTTTTCGAGGTTGTATGTGGCTTGCGCACGGGCGAAACGAAGTGCAGCGGCTCGCATCGCCGGATGGCGCGAGACCGCGGATTCGGGGTTTGACGAGACAGAGCCTTGCGGCGCATCAAGCGATCCGGCGGCGGTGACATTGGCTGCTCCACCTCCCCATATCTGACTCAGTTCTGCGGCGGCATCGCTCTCCGCAGAACGTGCCTCGGCAAGGCTTTCCTTGGCCTCTGAGATGGCTAGCTTCGCCTTGCCGACATCGATTCGATTGCTTTTCCCTACCTCAAGTAAAGTATTCAGAGTTCTCAAGTTTTCCTCTGCACGGGTAAGGTTTCGTTTGCTTAATTCGCGTAGCTTCCGGGCTTCCAGAAGAGTGGTGAAAGCTCTGTCGGCGGCAATCCGGACATTACGTTCGTCGCTAGCAATCTCGGCCTTCAGTGCTGCGGCTTTTAGTGCTGCGACCACCGTTCGCTTGGATCGTTTGCCCCCGAGTTCCAGTTTCTGAGAGAGGGCTGCTGTGATTTCAGCACCATTGAAGCCTCTACTCCCACCGCTTCCGGCGAAGTTCTCCACGTCCAGCCCGAGTTCGGGATTAGGTCGTAGTCCGGCTTGGATTGTTTCCGCTTGTAGAGCTCGGAGTTCTGCTCGTTGAGACTGTAATCTAGGGTTATAGGTCAACGCATGTTGGATTGCACGATTGCGGGAGACGACTCCTGTTAAAAGAGGCGCTGATTGTATTCGGGTGTTGTGTCCCGAAGTTAATCTATTGGCTGATTTGCTGCTTGATCGAGACTGAGGGTCAGAGGCGCAGGAAATGAACAGGAGTGGAGAAATTATAAAAATGGGGAGCCTTAAATGCATAGGAATATAGGTTAGAAGTCACTTGGTTTGTATGGGTGCTTGGTCCAACAGTGGACTCGGCTATGGCTGGGAAACCGCAAAAAATAACAGCGGCTTCTGGGGCACAAAAAAGCGTGCGCAAAAATGAGCGCTCGCTGTCAAACCAGTGAATCAAACGAGAAACACTGAATACCTCACATGAAGAGGTACAGAGGGAATGAGTCCCACAAACGGGGGACTACCACGGATTCCATAGATGGAGCTTCTAAGTAAAAAGGCGGCGTCGATTTCCCCAAACTGTCTTGGAGATGTCATGGAGTCAGCCCCGTCCCGGCTATGGGGTTGAATGGGTACACCAACAAAACCGTCTAGCTCGATACTGAGATTTAGCGAGCAATCTTGGCATCGATTGGGGGAGGATTCATCAAGCTCAGAGGTGTCTTGTGAAGAACAATCATAAGAGCCTTCATTGCTAACACGTGAACAGGTTCCTTCGGGAATAATATCAAGGCATTCGCATTCTCCTGCGAAAACTTTTTGCATGCAAAGACAATAGCTAAGGCCTGGCTGCGAAGTGGCGACTCCCACTAACATCAACCAAAGCATAACCAGTGCTGTAAACGTACGAAACATTATTTCATTTTTGATCGAATAGTTGTAGGGCAATCGGCTTCTGTATACGACGCGAACGCTATGCGATTACGTATAACGTAAATCAACACTTGAACTAATCAAGAAACATTTTACATTTTCGCATAATGAAAGCCGATGTCACAATGCTCGATACCCCTAAGTGCCTTAATACGAGTAAAGTAGATCGCCTAAAAAAAGAATTGGCTGAGAATGCCTTCGTTGACATTGCTGTAATCTACAAGGCACTGTCGCACCCGAGCCGCTTGCAGGTGCTCTATTTACTCAGTCTGGAACCGTGCTGTGTCTGCGATTTATCTCACGTCATGGGGATTCCGGTCCCTACAGCATCACAATACCTCAGAATACTGAGGAAAGCCGGGCTTGTAGATTTCAAAAAGGATGGAAAATTTATCATCTATTCCCTGACCTTGACGGCTCAGAATTTGGGGGATCTAGGTAAACTCAATCGCGGTTGAAAGCCTCATAGTTCTATAATTGTTTGATGGTTAAAGAATATTTCAAATCCTCTCCAGCAACAAAAATGAAACTACTACTGATTGCTCTAGGAATAATTTTCACAAGTTGCAAGGAACGTGATCAGGAGGTCACCAGCGGCGATTTGCACGACTCGGAAATTTCAGAGAGAACCGCAAGTGAAGCATCAGAAGAGGTCACGTTTTTTAAAGATCGAAACAATCTGGCTGTGGCTATCGCTCATCAGATTATTGGAAACAAATTGGTAGTGACGGCAAGTGTGCTTAACAAATCCGACGAGAATATTACATTTGTCGACCACCCGGATTTTTGGAGCATTGCCATCTATGCAGTTGACCGAAATAAAGATGAAGCAATCAACGCAGGGCAGTATTTTCATTACCATAGAGCTTCCCAAGAAAATCTTGAAATTGTTAAACCACAGGCATCGGCACGGTTTGAGCGATCTTATATTATGCGGCGTAAGCCCAGGGGAGTAATAGAGGTTGAAGAGTATCCACAATTTTCAGAGCCTAAGTCTTACGTGCGAATTACTGATAGTGACCTCCAAGTAATATTTCATTACGGTGTTTATCCCAAACGCCTTCCAGAAGAGGCCGGCTCATTGTCTCGGAACTACGTAATGGTAGAGGTCGGAGCGACAAAGAGATTTGTAGCACCCGATGTTCTCCCTGAGGCCAACGACGAACAAGGGCCTGGGGATTGACCGCCTGCCGCCAAAAGACTGTGACTTATCTCTGATCTTGATGGTGTGGCTACCGTTTGAGTACGCGTGGGTTGGACCTTTGTGAAGCGCGGACGACATGTAACCCAACCAAGCGAGCGATGAGGATGGTAAGAAAAAGCTGGCCTGTGATAGCTTCGGCGCAAGACAAGACGCGAGTTGCTAGAGTCAATGGTGTGAGGTCGCCGTAGCCAAGCGTCGTGAGCGTGGCAAAACTGAAATAACAATAATCGGCTACCAAGGATGCCATTGCGTCTTCATTAGATAGTGGTAATGGGATTTCACTGTGCAGAAGAGCGCTACCCGTTATTGAGTGTAGGACGATGTAACTGTAAGCAAAGGTGATGCCGATGAGCACGTAGGCAGATGCGGCGCCGATCAGGTGGTCGATTCCGATACGTGATGAACTCAGAATGTTGTAGATTACGGAAGAAGTGACGAATGCCAGGAAGACAAAAGTTACGAAATTGATCGAGGTGAAAATCCACGCGTGGGAGTTGCCCAAATACTGGTAACAAATCAGTCCGGCAATACCAAGCAGGATGACAACCCCGCCAAAACAATACGTTGCCTTTTTAATCGTAGGTGTGTGATTGGTTGCGCGAACTGCGGCTATTAGCATCACCCAAAACACAGAGGTCCATAGAATTAACCCCATGTGCTCGAACTCAAGAACCGGGTAGAGCAGGGCGAGTATCAGCAGGGCTATTCCCAGAAAATAATATCTAGGAGCAACATGTTCTATGTCGATGGGATTATCTACTTCGAGAGGTCGCAAACTGGAATGGCCGCGAGTCATTAAACTTGTTGTTTATGGGTGAGTTCTTTTGCGGTGCAGAACAGCACGGGTACGACAAACATCGTAAGTAGCTCTACGAGCATACCTCCGAAGATCGGCACAGCCATAGGTCCCATGATGTCAGCACCTCGGCCTGTGGATGTAAGCACGGGAAGGAGGGCCAGTAGGGTCGTGGCGGTAGTCATCAGGCAGGGGCGGCAGCGGCGTTTACCAGCGGTGACTGTGGCTGCTCGAATTTCAGCGATGGTTTGTGGATTGTCCTTTTTAAACCTCTGTCGTAGGTAGGTGGAGATGACTACGCCGTCATCAGTCGCGATACCGAAGAGGGCGATGAAGCCGACCCAGACGGCTGTGGATAGATTGATGGGGTGGATCTGAAAGAGTTCCCGCAAGTTGTGACCAAAGACGGTGAAGTTCATGAACCCGGGCTGACCATAGAGCCAGAGGAGGATGAACCCTCCCGAGAAAGCAACGGTGATTCCACTGAAGATGATGAAGGTGTTGAGCACGGAGCGGTTTTCCAGATAAAGAATTAGGAAAATCGATAGTAACGCCAAAGGCATGATGATCATCATGTTTTTCTCGAACTCCAGTGCGGACTCATAGTTACCTGCAAACTCGTAACGGATGCCGCCGGCGCGTTTCAGTTTGCCTGCTTCTTCTTGTTCATCGAGGTAGGCTTGAACTTCTTCGACGACATCGACCTCCGCGAATCCCGGGTTAGCACCAAAGGTGACGTAGCCCGTGAGGAAGGTGTCTTCACTCTTGATGACTTGAGGACCTCGCACGTACTTGATTTCCACAAGTTGACCGAGTGGCACCTGTGCGCCTTCCTTGGTTTTGATAAGGATTTTTTCGATACTCTCGATGGAGTCTCGCGCTTCTCGTGCATAGCGGACCTGGACATCATATCGCTCGCGCCCTTCGACGGTTGTCGTAACAATCTCGCCACCAATAGCTGTCTGGATTGTTTTGTGAATGTCGACGACGTTCAGTCCGTAGCGTTTGGCCGCTTCCCGGTCAGGATGGATTTCGAGGTAAGGTTTCCCAACGATACGATCGGCATTGATACTGTTGACGTCAAGACCGGGAATGCCGCTTTCGCGCATGAGGCGTTCAATTTGAAGACCAAAATCTTCTAAGCTGAGAAGGGTTGGTGCTTTGACTTTGATACCCATCGGAGCACGCATGCCCGTGCGAAGCATGACGAGACGTGTTTCAATGGGTTGGAGTTTGGGTGCGCCTGTTAGTCCGGGCGACTGTGTGACTTTACTGATTTCTTGCCAGATGTCGTCGGCACTTTTGATATGAGGTCGCCACTGACGAAACGGCTTGCCGTCTTCGTCTGGGACGAGCTTACCTTTCTTGTCATAGACGTAGTCGCCATTGTCGTTCACCTCGAAGGTGAGAACGCGGCCTTTTTCATCGGATCGATATTCCGAGCGGTAGTTCACAATCGTCTCGATCATTGAAATGGGAGCAGGATCGAGTGCTGACTCGGCGCGGCCAATTTTCCCCACGACTTGAGAAACCTCTGGGATAGCAGCAATGGCAGCATCAAGAGTCCGGAGTGCCTCAGTCGCCTCCTTGATGGATGCGTGTGGACTGACAGTAGGCATGACGAGGAATGATCCTTCATCAAGTGCGGGTCTGAACTCCTTGCCCAGCCCAGGGAATTTTTTATCAAGGTCTTGATAGAGGGAGGTGTGTTGAATGCCCTCGGGGAGGCCCGATGTAAGCTTTCCAAAGCCCAACCAAATACACCCCGCCGCAGCGAGCATCATCAGGGGGAGGCTAAGAAAGAGGGCTTTGTGTTTAAGGCACCAGCTAAGGATGCGGGTATAGCCGAGCTCGAAGATCTTAAATGTGATAAGCAGCCCCCCGAGGAGGATGGCAACAAAGAGGAAGTTGGTAAAAGTGGCCGACTCAAGACCAAGAGGCATCCAGTTCTTTGCCAGTAGCCAGCCGACTATGAGCGCGGTTCCAATGTTGATGGTGAGAACGCCAACGTGCTGTAACTTGGGAGAGAGCCTTGAGTGGAAGGCGTTGAGAACGGCAAGAGCGATGAAGGCGAGGGCAAGCGTTGTAGAGAACCCCAAAGAAATGCCTGCCCCTATGCCTAGGAGAGCTGTGATGAGATAGCTGCGGCTAACGAGTTTTGCTGACAATTTCCGTTTATCGTTTTTATCCTTTTTTAACCAGCGCGGCAAAACTCCCAGTAAAAAGTGGGCTATAGGCGGGATGATCGTCAGGGCCACGATAATCGATGCAATGAGTGCAAATGATTTGGTATAGGCTAGAGGACGGTAGAGACGTCCAGCTTCACCTGTCATTGTGAAAACGGGCAGGAAACTAACAACAGTAGTCATCACTGAAGTAGTGACAGCTCCGGCTACCTCGGTGACAGCCTCATAAATAACGGTGGCTGAACTGGACCCGGGTGCGGCTTCTTTGAGGTGTTTGATGATGTTCTCGGTAAGAACAATTCCAACATCCACCACCGTTCCAATGGCAATGGCGATCCCGGATAGAGCCACGATATTGGCGTCGACACCGAACAACTTCATACCGATGAAGGTGATCAATACCGCCAGGGGCAACATGGAGGAAATGAGGATACTACTGCGGAAGTGTAGCACCATGATAACCACCACAATGATGGTAACGAGGATTTGCTGATAGAGCGCTTCGTCAAGGGTGTTGAGGGTTTCATCGATGAGTCCTGAGCGATCATAAAAAGGAACGATGGTGACCTTCGATGTGTTCATCCATTCAGGCCAGAGATCTTGTTCATGGGTGTTGGTCCACGGCAGCCATGCTTCTTGATTGAGTGTTGTGTCAGCCGGGGCTTCACTCGCAAACGCTGGTGATATGTCATGTTCGTCGGCGAAATTTTTGACAGCATCGCGGTCGGTTTTTTGCCAGTAAACAATGACTTTTACGGGTAATGCCGCTGAGACTTCTTTGACCTTGGCTTTGGTGTTTTTGATCGTTTGCAAGGGGTTGGCTCCGTATCGGGCGACGACAATTCCACCTGCGGCATCGGCTCCATTCACATCGATCACACCTCGCCTCATGTCAGGTCCGAGTTGGACGGTTGCTATTTGAGCTACGGTGATCGGAGTATTATCTCGAACCGCGACTACTGCATCGCGCAAGTCATCCAGTTCCCGGATGTATCCCGTGCCACGGAGAATGTATTCAGCTCCATTGATAGCGAGGTTTCGGGCACCTGTTTCCATGTTGCTCTTGCGCACTGCGTTGGCAACGTCGGCTAAAGTAACATCCCATGCCTGAAGTTTGATAGGGTCGACTTCGACTTGATATTGTTTAACAAACCCACCAACGGAAGCGACCTCGGCCACGCCATCGGCACCGAGCAGGGAGTAGCGCACATACCAGTCTTGCAGCGAGCGTAGTTCCTCGGGATTCCAACCGGGAACGGGGTTGCCGTCTGGATCACGTCCTTCGAGAAAGTACTGATACACTTGTCCTAATCCTGTGGCATCCGGGCCAAGGGTCGGCGTGGCACCATCAGGGAGAAGTCCAGCGGGAAGACTATTCAGCTTTTCCAAAATTCGACTACGGCTCCAGTAGTAATCAACGTCTTCCTTAAAGATGAGGTAGACGTAAGAAAACCCAAACATGGAATAGCTGCGAACTTCTTGCACACCGGGAATACCAAGCAACGAGACGGTGAGAGGGTAGCTGATCTGGTCTTCCACGTCCTGAGGTGATCGCCCCATGTATTCGGTGAAGATGATCTGCTGGTTGTCACCAAGATCGGGGATGGCATCGACCGCGACAGGATCACGGGGGATGACTTTTGTATCCCAGTCAAAGGGGGCAACACGCACACCCCAGCCAATGACGAAGGTAAGCAGAATGAGAACAACCATTTTTTGGTTGAGGCAGAAGTGAATGAGCTTGTTCATAAAGAAAGTCTGTTAGTTTTAATTGAAGTGAAATCGCTTCTAGTGACCACTGTGATCCATACCAGGTTTCATGGGCTCCATTTTTTTAGGCTTTAACTTTCCAAGTGAAAGTGTGTCGGTAACAGATCCGCAATCATACATGGCATCACCAAAGTATGGGTTTCTGACTTGAGGGTCAGCGGAGAGCCAGTCGGCTCCCTGGCCTTTGAGCGCCATCGGGCAGTGAATGACATAAACATTACCAATGTGATCGATTCCATGTTGTCGAATGAGGCGGATCAATGAGTCGCTGACGGGCTTGAAAGCCTTGCGTAATGCCTTGACCTCCTTCTCTTTTTGAAATGCGACGAGTGCTTGTTGGAGAGTCTTTTTTTCATCTCCCTCAGGGAGTGAGGATAGGGCGCTGGCGAGAGCAGGAGCGGCCTTGATCGCTTCCTCTGGTTTATCATCGGCGAGAGCCTTGCTGACTGACAGGTAAGCACTTGTTGTAGCCTTGAGTGATGTAATCCACGATTTATCTGGGGAAATGGAAGGAAGAGCTTTTGATGATAATCCAAGATAACGGCCCGTCTTATTCATTTGATCGCGGATGATGGCGAGAGTTGAACGATCCATTTTTCGTGTCTTTGAAATCGTGAGCGTGTTATCCAATCGCATGGAGAACTCTTTCCAGAGCGCGAGTTCCTTTGGCTGGAGTTGAGAATGCTGAATCCGCCTTAGTGCATGATGTAGAGCAATTAAGTGGTTGCTGGCAGCGGCTTGATCTCCCTGCTGGATACTTTGTTCAAGTTTGCCGTAGGCACGCAATACAGGTGACCATTGGCCAGTGATCTGGTCGGCGGCACGTTTGGCGGGACGCTCCTCCAGTCCGGAGTCGGGATTCATCATCGATGGACGCGCTTTGATTTGAAGCTCACTGTCGAGCTTATAGGCTCCTTTGGTAACGACTAGTTCTCCTGCGTCGAGACCACTACTGACGATGTAGTAATCGCCTGTTTTTGGACCTAATACGATTTCACGGCCTTCAAAAACAGGTTCTACTTTTTCTGGGATTCGCACATACACAATAGCGCGTTCACCTGTGCGCAACACTGCGGATGCTGGTACGAGGATCGGGTTTTCGGTAGGTTCACTTGATGCCACGAACCCAAATTTCTCTGCGGGGACGAGCGGCATGCCGCAAATATCGCACTCGCCGGGGCTGTCTTTAACAATTTCTGGATGCATCGGGCTGATCCACTTACCTGCAAGGTCAGCGCTAAGCACGCGACCGTGTAGGGCGACTTTGGACTGTGCTGCAGCGTTGGCAAACATACCAGGTTTTAGCAGCAGATCTTTATTAGCGACGTTGACACGTATTCTAACAATTCGTCGTTGTGGGTCGAGTTGCGGATCGATAAAAGCGATACGACCATGGAAGGTTTTTCCTGGGATGGCCTCGACGTTGAAGGAGACATCCTGAGCATACCGCAACCACGGAAGGTCAGACTCATAGGCTTCCATTTTCAGCCAGACAGAATCAAGTCTGGCAATACTGAAGAGCGGCTCTCCAGTTTTAAGATACTGTCCTTCCTTGGCGTTGAGCTTTACGATGATGCCATCCTGGGGGGCAGTGAGTGTGATGTGATCACTGGGTTTTTGCTGTTTCTCTATCGCGGTAATTTGCTGGTCTGTGAGTTCCAGTAAACGCAATTTTTCACGAGCAGCCGTCAGAAAGTTGGTGCGTATCTTGCGAACATTAGGTGTCGTGGATGTGGTGAGAGATTGAACCGCTTGAATGAGTTCCTGTTGGGCCATGTAGATTTCCGGGCTGTAAATTTCAGCGATGGCATCACCTTTACTCACAGTCGTGCCGGTGAAGTCGGCAAAGAGTCGATCAATTCTTCCGCTCATGCGCGCAGTAGTGGTGACAATGCTGCGCTCATCGTAGTCGATTTTTCCGAACATTTTTACATCAACTTGGGCAGGTGCGCGCAACACAGGACTTACACGGAGGTCTAGTAATGCGGCGGCTTCTGCACTGACAGCGATTTCGCGTAAACCGCCATCACTGTTGCCAGCTTCTAGAGGGATGAGATCCATGTTGCAGATTGGGCAAAGTCCGAAATTGGGCTGACGGATTTGTGGGTGCATAGAGCAGGTCCACTCTTGACTGCTTTCTGAAGCTGATGCTCCTTCAGAATTATCTTGTTTTGCAGGTAAGCCTAACCACCAACCTGCGAAAAAGAGGGTGATAGGAAGTAAGATCGTTATTGGTTTTTTGACCAAAGCGATGAGGGGCTTGAGAATATTGATAATTTTCATGGTGAGATATGGGTTAGTGATTTTAACGGATAGCAGCTGCGCTTTTGAGAGATGCAGAGGCTTTTCCTAATGAGGCACGATTGCCTTCCTGTTGGAGTTGAAACTTGAGGAGCAGTCGCCATGTATCGAGCACATCGACGAATGATTGTTTGCCCGCACTGTAGGATTGAAGTGCAAGTTCATGAGCTTGTTGTGCGTCAGGAAGGAGGCGATTATCGAACAGGGTAATCATTTCCCGTGATGACTTGGCTCGGAACCATGCGTCCTCGACACGCTGGCGAAGTTCGGCTCGCGAGCTGGCAACACCTGCCTGCATTTCTGCGATGCCAGCATTGGCCTCGGCAACTCTGGCTTTACGCGGTTTTTGCCAAAGCGGAATGGTCATCCCCAGTGTGAACATGGTTTGATCACGGCCATCGGCGACGGGCGATAGGCCTGAATCGGAAACCCACGAGTGCTGAGCACCAATCAGAAAATCAGGGTAGGCATCGAGCTTTGCATTGCGAAGCCGATGTTGGAAGGCCGTGAGGCGCGCTTGACCTGCCTTGACGCTGGGATGAGCTGACTCAGCTCTTGCGATGAGGCTGTTAAGATTGCCGGACGACGGAACGGAGGAGCGTTTAGGGTATGGTAAGCTAGAATGGCTAGGACGATTAAGTAAGGCGTTCAGCGTGGCCTTGGCGCTGCTCGTTTGCTGCCTCGCAGCAATGAGTTGTTGATCAACCTTGCTAATCTCTGTGGAAATTCTGAGTAGGTCGGCTTGAGTTCCTTGGTTGGCTTTGACCCGCGCCTGGACGATCTCTTGTATGGTTTGTAGCACCTCTTTACTCTCTCGGCTTATACGTTGGTTTTGATGGGCAAGATAGTAATCCCAGAATGCAAAACGAACGCGCTCTGCGACACGGAGTTTTAGATTTTCTAATTCAGCTTTGGCTGCATCAGCTTCTTTTTGAGCCGCGTTTGCTTTGGCTCGTCGTTTACCGGGAAAAGGGATGGCTTGTTCGACGCCGGCAACGGCATCTACTTGGCCTGCGGCGGTTTGAGCTAAACTGCCTGCACTGATTCTAGCCTTGGGATCGGGTAATGCCTGAGCTTGCGGGATCTTGGCTTGGAGTCGTATGATTTTCTGTCGAGCTGCGGCAAGCGATGGATGGTGTTTCAGAGCTTGAGAGACGAGTTGCTCGACTCCTGCACTGGACGCAATGCCGTAGTTGGTGGCTTGTGTGCGAGTCAGCGGCAAATCGTTGGAACGCGAAGACCCGTTGCTGACAGAGCTAGACGTCTGGCACCCTGACAGGGCGATGATGATGATGCTTGAAGATAGAGCGAAGAGTCTCATGAATTTAGTAGATTAGAGGTTTGCAGTATCCGAAGAGTTTGCTCCCCGGATACTGCGTTGTGGGTTTAGTGGTTATGTCCACTGTGATCGGTATGATCGTGACCATCAGTGCTGGTTTTCCCTTTCTTGAGTAGGGCTAGGTATTTGGCCGGGTTCTTGTCGAACTTGGGCACGCACTTGTCGCAGAACATTTTAATTTCCTGTCCTTCATGGACAAAAACATGAGGCTCACCCATCGACCCAAGCTCCTCGCCGGAGACAATGCAGGTATCAAGTGGATAGGGTTTGACCTCAGTGTTTTCGGTAGTGGCTGTGCCTGTATTTTCATCGGCTTTTTTCTCCCCACATGACGCGAGGATGAGTGGTGCAGAAATAAGGACTGCGCCTATCTGAATGTATTTTTTTAGTTTCATGGAATTAGTATTTGGTTGGATATTATATTGGGAATGAGTGCCCGTTTTTTTTAATAATGCAGAGACGCGGGCACGAAGGCGCTAGACTGCAACTTAGTTAGCCTGTTTTGTGTGGACATACTTGTCCTGAGGCTCACGTGGATGGCTGACGCAAGTGGGCACAATATGCCACTTTGACGTTAATGAGATACATTGACGAGCAGATTGCTCATCAGTCATCCATAGATCCGCAGAGATGCCTGTTCACATAGAGGCATGCGGATAAGTTCCGTGTATCAAAGACGGAAAACCGAATAAAGGATGCGGAGCGAAACTCCGGGAGGGTCGTGTGTTGCCCGTGGTAGGTTTACTGCACGTGTGGGCACAAACGGATCGACTGGTAATGTCACCACCGAGGGCTCGGGAAGGAGAGCAAAGACTGGGTTGTGAAGATTGATTTTTCCCTGCTCAGTGTAATCCTTATTGATCGAACACTTGCATGTGTGATCGTCAGCGGGAGATTCTTTATCACCATCTTGATCTTCAGATGATTCAGAACAGCATGAGCGAACAGGCACTTCCTCTGCCTTATCAGTCGAACAACCTCCATTCAAAGCGCAGCAACAGGCTGGATTAACCAGTAGCAGAGCTAGAAAAGCAGTGATGATGTTCTTTGCGAGAGTCATGATACAGTCACATCAGTGCGTGCGACGATACTCCTAAGAGGATTAGACCTCAAGTCTATTCCGAATAAATTCACAATACGTAGACTTCAACCTCAAGATTAGATGGGGTGTTTAACTCAAGAGCAATGCCAAAATTTTTAGGCACTCAACCGAATCCCAATAGAAGGGACAACTTTGTTTTTCTTATCAAGATAAACCGCAGCGGTGATTTGAATATTCGAGTGACGCAGGTAGCGTGATGCGGCAAAAATACCCTGTTCCGCGGCGACTAAGGAGCCGACTTCTTTACGAAGTGTGTGAATGGGCTTCTGAGCTTTCACTCCTTTACTGCGAAGCCACTCTATCAGCTTATTGAAATGCTTTTGACAGCGGTATTTGGAGCTGGAAAAAACTGTATCGTTTTCCCCAACGACAATCACAAAATCGTCGTCGGCGGCACTCACACAATTTTTTAGATGCTCGCACATCTCATCACTTAAATCCAGGATGCCTTCTGAATCCTCGCTTTTGAGAGTGTGGTATTTGGTGCTGCGAACATGGAGTAATCCCTGATCCAGGTCGATGGAGTCCCATAACAGATGGTCTATTTCAGAAACCCGCATGCCACAGACAAAGGCGAGCAGGAAAACGGTGTATGCCTGGGGATGCTCGGTTTTGAGTTCCAGATGGGCTGCCCTCATCAGCTTGGGAGCGTCAATTTTACTGTGATATCGAATTGATCCTGTTTTTTCTGATTGCACTCCTTCAAATGGCAGGGGAGTAGGGAGGATTAGCTCCTCATTGAGAAATGGTAATAGTTTCTTTGAAAAGAATCCCTTGGCATTCCTGATGAGGCTATTGGTTGTCACTGTTGCCTTGCGCTTTGCAGAAGCATCTTTGCCTGATTTGCTGATGTATGCTTGTCGCCATCCCTGAACTTTCAGTGGAGTTATTTCGCTCAAGGGGGTATCGTCGATAGCCTGTTTCCAGTCTTTATTGCCTGTGTAGCTACCTAACTGGTGTTTTTTATCACTTCGCACCTCCATGATGTCCGCAACGATTTTACGGAGCGCTCTGGTGTAGCCTTCAAAGGTGCGTTCTCGCACAGTGGCGTATTTCTTAGAGACTTGGATCAAGTCGCTCACAGTCGCCTCCTTAGGTTTTTGAAATGTCAGAGATGAAGGCGATTTATATTTGGTGTTCGTCTCATCCCATCCGTTCTCAGTCAGATACTTGTAAATATCAGCGGCCTTACTCGCGGCTTCATTTCTATTTGCTGTCTCCAGGGCAAATCTAACACGACGTGCTTTGTACACGATGCGAACGCTGTAGTCCGCATTCACTTTTCCATTCGCGCTCTTCGTGCGCTCCACTCTTTCACGCCAGTAAATGACACTGGTTCTGGATACGCCCTTGTAAGAATGATGGGCAGATGATGGGCAGTTTCGTGGCACCTGCGATGTCTTGGATTGTCCGTTCATGTCGGTAATAATTATACTCCGAAACGGCTGTAACCTCAGCAAAATAAGGGCTTGTGGGGCGTTTCGCTAGACGTGACGAGACAAACTGAGACATTCAATGACAGTGCATTTCACCGACTGTAAATCTGCTCTCGTATGAGTACGCTGGTTCGAATCCAGCCCTGCCCACCACTTTAACAATCAAGGAGTTACGCCAGTTCGTGACTCCTTTTTTGTTGTCTGCGAATAAGGCAAGATGACCATAAGATGACCACTTTTTTTGTCAGAATTTGTCCTGATTTGGCGCTCTGAAAGTTTTATATTTACTCAGACGGTTTTGATAAGGTGATGCTAATCAAAATACCATTTGTTACAGATTTAGCCTATAGCTAGAACGGCCAAATTCTGTTCCAAACATGTGTAACCCATTTATATTCACCCAGCTTGAGGCCAAGCGTAAAGGCTGTAAAGAGGGCGATAAGCGGCCATTTCCAGAACGAGAGAGGTGCATGTTCCCTCAGCCAATTCAGAGTGATTTTGTCAGGGTATTGTAGTTTGGGTTTTTCCTCTGGGTAGCTATTAGGTTGGGTGACAGTGTGACTCGTGTTGCTGGAGGCTTTTGGTTCCGCCCTTTCGTGAAGAAGTTGAAGATTATTGTCATGGTGTTTTGGCGGTTCAGGCTTTCGTTTAAGGTGCAGCTCCCGCTCAAATATAGCACCTATTTTTTTACACAGGTCAACATTCGGAGCCCCAATATAAAGGTTGAGTTCGTTTTCCCCTCTCCAGTTTTCAAGCTGAATGAATACGTGGTCAATTAGTTCTTTCCTGTCGTTTTTACGGACTTCATAGCGGTATAGGTTGATTGTTACTCCTTTTAGACCAGATTCGAAAGAGAGGATATTTGTCAAATTGGTGCTAGGAATAAGTGTATCAGCCGAAACTCCATCCTGATCCTCAGAACGGGTTTTGATTTTAGCTGTCCAACCTTTTCCACTTAATGATGTGCGTGTCACATCATAAGCCTTTTTAAGGCTTCCCATGGGTAGATTAGACAAAGTGAATGTTGTGTTGACAGATATATTACTCATAACGAAATCATGTGCAGGGAGTTTAATTGTTTGTAAGCTCCAAGTGCCTTCATGATACCGCTGGTGAGAGTATATGCGATTTCTAAATGTTGGGTAAGGAGAAGATTCCCAGGAACAAAGATCCAGAACAACATTGGGAGTTAATCCTTAGAAAGCTTCTAACAATAGTTATTAAGGCATTTGAAATCAAATGCCATTTGCCACGATTTGATCAATATCGTGTTCACGGAAGCGAACAGTGTCCCTCAAATACACCTTCTTCAAAATGCCTTCCTTAGTCATGCGATCCACGGTGCGAGTCGAAACGGACAAGCGCTTTGCAACCATTTGCTTGGTGATCAGTCTCTCGCCGGTTTTGATTGGAAGTTCTTGCATGATTTATAGAAGGCTTAAGTTCAAACATCGTTCACCGCGTGTGCGATTTAAGATGCTGGCAATGTGTCTGCTGAAAAGAGTCCTCCGGTTACGAATTTAAACCGTAAATCTGTGCAAAATTCTACATTACCTGATTTGGCTGTATCGAAGCTAAACATATATTGTTCGGTGAAGTTGTTTGCGCTGATTTTAAGCAATCTAACATGATGTCTATTTGTAATTCTCCATAAGCGCGTTACATGGGTTTATGTTTACATCTAGCAAAATACTGGATGGACACTGACTATGTAAAAATGTAAGAGTCGACTTGTGTCTAAATCTTTGAATTTCATATGTTCTTTGTTGCTGATAGATATATACTGGGGCAGCCTGATTAGAGGGATGGCGCGCAATGATTTTCGATTGAAGAGACTAAAAATGCAATGACCAGCCACATGAATGAACACGAATCAAGTGAAATAGATCCCTTAGGAAAGAGTGATCGTGACCGATCTAACTTTGTTCGGGCATTAGTCCATCGCCATATTGAGCCAACTTGTAAGTATGCAGGACTACTCTCTCCTCCTCCAAGGAGCATTGTGCAGTTTTGGGATGACCTTGATCGACTACCCCATGATGTTAGGGGTTGTATGGAGTCATGGAGAAAACTTGAGCAGGCTGGATTTGACCTGCAGATTTATGATGACAGCTCCGCGAGGGAATTTATTCGGATACATTTGGGTTCGAGGTATGAAAAGGCATATGACAAGTGCTATCACCCTTCGATGAAGTCAGATTATTTTCGTTACGCCTTCATCTTTGTGAAAGGGGGGTTCTATGTTGACGCAGATGATGTCTATCACGAAAAATCAATCGATCATCTCTTCACTGATGGACGATTGAAGCTCCAGCCTTTTTGCTATGACCTTGCGACAAATCAAATGGTTCCACCTTCAGCATTCGTCAAACCAGGGGCAAGCGAATTAAGTTGGATTTTTTATTTCAATACCACCCCTCTAATCGCAGCTCGCAATCATCCTATTGTAGAGCGTGTATTACAAAATGCTACGATGGCCCTTGAGCAAGAATCGAAAAGCGAGTTGCCTGAAGTCCAGGCAACTACTGGGCCCGGAATCCTAACTCAATCCATATGCGAAGTGCTCAATAATCATAGCAGTCCAGAAGATGTGTTTCTAATCCTGCATGATTGGGAGAGAATTTCCACCAGTAAGTGGCCACTCAGTTACAGGAATGATACGAGAAACTGGAGGCTATCAAATCAACAAGAGTATCGAGCCTCCAGTGGTGAGGAAGAGTAATGAACTTGGCACGTCCTCCACAAACAGTTGTCAGACTTTTGTTCCGTTTCTGGCAGTCACTTCGGAGGCTTTTGCCGAAGAGCAAATGCCTCACATTCGGTGTCCAAGATGGTGAAAAAAGTACAGGCATTGAAAAAATCTATGTCATCAACCTAGACCGAGAACCAGGTCGCTGGTCTGCGATGAAGAAGGAGCTAAAACACATATCCGATTCATCGGGAGTTGAAATCTTGAGTCTGACTGAGCGGCATGTCGCTGTTGATGCGCAGAAATTTTCGCAAACCCCACCAAAGGATGCGGACGTTGATCCATTTTATACGCTTGGAGATCAGCTATTCGTAGAACCTCAACCACTGACTCTACCTAACCGCCTCGAGCTGACTGCTCCAATTCGGATGAGTCGAGCAGAGGTTGCAATCGCACGATCACATATTGATGTTTGGAGAAAGATTGCAGCAGGCACTCATGAATTCGTACTTATTCTCGAAGATGACGTATGGTTTCGTGCCAGGTTTACAAAATGTCTGGATCAGGCGTGGACTGAACTCATGGCCGAGAGAGACAAGAGGGGTAACTTTGACGTTCTGTATGTGTCGTATCTCGAAGTGAAGCACGGTGCCCCAAAATCCTTTCTTTCAAGTAATGTATTCCGCCCGGTGCGTGGGCTCTGGCATCTTTCAGGATATGTTCTTTCCCGTGACGGTGCCAGGAAACTCCTGCGGTTGCTTCCTTGTCGTGGCCCTATAGATCTTTGGATTAATCAGCAATTTGAGGTTCTGGACGTATGTGCGCTTAAGCGGTCACTTATTAGTCAACGGCGCGATGCAAAATCTACCAACTCATATTCAATACTTCCTGCTTTAACTACAATTGGTGCGATCACGAGTGAAGGTGCATCCTTGTTCAACGCCCAACCAGTTGAGGGTCCTGTGTTTGTATTTGGAACAGAAGGCTCCGGCATATCATCGCTCGCAATGGCTCTGTCCATGTTAGGGTATAGATGCTGCAGTGATCTCCGGACAATACCAACTTCCGAGCTAGAAGGGCTTCTTGAGGGAAGGGAGGATCGGGTTTTTGATGCCTATGCAAACATAGGGTCTTTGGTCACTTGTGTCGGTGAGCTCCGAAATGTCTACCCGAAGGCAAAGTTTATTCTTACCTTAGCCAATGGAATGACTTTGGATGATATTTCTCCCAGTGTTGAACATGACCTCAGCGGTGCAGATTACGCTGTAATTCATCCTGATGAGCAGAATAGATGGCGCGTAATATGCGAACACCTCAGATGTGCGCCGCCTACCTGTTCATTTCCTGTTCTGAATGACGTTGGGCAAAGACTGATTCTCGAAGATTCGAATAAAGCGGATAAGCCCAAAAAACTCAAATGCCCTAAGCGTGATACTTCCCCATGGGTAGTAGAATCAAATGAGCGGTGGCAAGGTATAAGTGCGGTCTCGACAGATGATGAACAGTTGGACGCTAATAATTACACCAGAATCAATGATGATTTAGCATGTTTTGATGCGAAACGCTGGCACCTGAGAAATGATACATTCACAGATAATTTGGCATTGTTTCGTCCCTCAAACGTCACATTCAGGCCTGGAATTGGTGCTGCGCTTTTAGTTAAAGGTGAGCCCCTGGGCGTTCGTGATTACTCAGCCGCTTCATTATGCAGTCGTGAACGATATTTGTTTGGGAGATTTGAAGCAACCTTACAAGCATCAAATGTGCCTGGGGTTGTCACGGGGTTCTTTCTACACCGCAACTCTCCAAGACAGGAAATAGATATCGAGATCGCGGGTAATCGTCCAAATCACCTGTTAGTCAATGTATTCTACAACCCGGGGGGCGAAGGGGCAAACTATGACTACGGTTATAGAGGTGCACCAAGTTATATTGAGTTAGGGTTTGACGCATCCAGAGCAAGTCATCGTTTTGCCATTGAATGGAGTCCGAATGAGATTCGCTGGTTTGTAGACGATAAACTTGTTCATAGGCGTGTAATCTGGGACCCTACACCAATCCCTCATCTCCCAATGAAACTTCATGTTAACTGTTGGCCTTCTCGCTCCGTCAAACTTGCCGGGCGGATCAATAAACGGCGGTTTCCTGCGACTACGACAGTAGGATCGATCCGTCTTGAGGCGAACGCTGTTAATCATGAACCCAAGTTTGCTGATCGGCATCGGGTGAGTTAGGCTGGGCAATTATATTTCAAATCAGATAACAATATGAAAATTCTATCATACAACCCAGGTCACGATGGTGCGTTCGCATATCTAGAGGATGGGCATTTAGTGGCATCTATTGAGGCTGAGAAACATTCTCATTATCGCCACTCTCCTCTGTCCGTTCCTGATGTGTTCAGTGTTCTCGGTGAACTCAAAGAGGTGCCTGATGTAATTTGTAGAGGAGGTTGGTGGCCTAGCGACGCACTACTATCCGAGCAGCACTTGTTAGCTGGATACCACGGAATCCAAAAAAGCGACATTATTGTTGGCCAAAAACGCCTATTGGGGAAAAAGGTTGAATACTTCTCATCATCCCATGAGCGTTCTCACCTTCTCTGTGCTTTTGGCATGTCGAATCTTCCCAAAGGTACCCCATGTTATGTATTACTTTGGGAGGGGGTGATCGGCTCATTCTATAAAATAGATGCCGGGTTGAACGTGACTAAGGTAGCTGATGTTATGCCGGAACCAGGTCATCGATACGCACTACTGTATGGTCTGGCTGACCCAAATTTTGATACTAGCAGTGCAGAGTTTTCCCGATTCTCTGATGCAGGTAAACTGATGGCTTTGGCTTCATTTTCAAAAAGAAGTAAACCCTCTGATGAAGAGCGGAAAATAATCGAGTTTCTCATGCAGGACTGTCAGCACCTCAAGCCGCATGAGTGTGAGGTATTAAAAAATTACCGCCACTATAACGTAGGGTTGGATGACCTGGAGTTCCGAAATTTCGCAGGGATTATGAGTGATAGAATATTCGATCGTTTTTATCAATTTGCCAAGGCGAACATGGAAAGAGGGATGCCGTTGTTGATTACGGGGGGGTGCGGCTTAAATTGTGACTGGAACACGAAGTGGAGAGAGAGCAACCTTTTTTCGGAAGTGTTCGTGCCGCCTGTCGCCAATGATTCAGGTTCGGCGATAGGAACGGCAATAGATGCACAGTTTTATTTCACTGGGAACCCCAAGATAGACTGGGATGTATACTCTGGTCTTGAGTTTATAGCTGATGGCGAGTTCGATGCCTCTTTGTTTGATCAGTATGAAACGGATTATACAATGCTTGCAGATATGTTGGCCAGCAACCTGATCCTTGGGTGGGTAAATGGAAAATATGAGATCGGACCGCGCGCTCTAGGAAATCGTTCGATTCTTGCTGCGCCATTTAAGGATAATACGAGAGTAAGGTTGAATGAGATTAAGCAGCGCGAACAGTTTCGTCCGATTGCCCCCGTCTGCCTCGAAGAAGATGCTGAAAGGTGGTTTGGTTGCAATCACTCGAGCCCTTTTATGCTATATACACAGCAGGTTACCACAGATGAGCTTGCTGCGGTGACACATGTGAATGGGTCGGCGCGGATTCAAACCGTGACATCTAAGACTAACAATATATTGTATAAGTTACTTAGCTCGTTCAAGGCACGCACTGGTTACGGTGTTCTATGCAATACATCACTGAATTTCAACGGAAGAGGATTTATCAATAACATAGCTGATCTATCGACGTATACGATAGATCACAATTTAGACGGCTTTGTGGTAAGTGGGCGAAGCTATATGCTGAAGTCATCAGCAAATTACCAGACGTATTTAAATTTAAGAAAGCGTTGATCAAGAAACAGATACTAGTGCGCTAATTGTCCCATTCCTAGGCAATTTGAGCATGAAAGAAGTAGGAGTGGGTTGTTAGCCCTGAAGCTTTGTCTCCTTCAAAACCTCCATCTTATCAAATCGATACCGCCCACCGATGAGGTGGGCTGGGATACGGCGATCAGAAATCATCTGGTCAAGAGTACGGCGTCCGCAACCGAGCCAGGCAGCGGCTTCTGCAACGGTTAGGAGTCGATCACCCTTAGCAATCTCCTCTGCGAGCACCGATAGCTCGGATGCGTGCTCAGCGAACCCAGCATCTTCCAGTTTCCCGGAAAGCTTGAGCAGTTCGATGGAGATTCGATTCATAACGCAGGGAGTGCCCCTGATGAATAGAGCCCACACGCTGAAGATTTAAACCGTGAATCTACACAAATGTCTACATCCCCAGATCGAGGTCGTTCTTCTGTTCAAGACGTTGTTTCTCGGCAATTAAGCGCAGCCTTTCAGATTCCCTGATCTGTTCCTGGGCTAGTTCTTGCTCAGCGGCTGGAAGCGCAGCCTCTAGCAATTCATGCTCGGCTAGCGCTTGCTGATAGAGTTCAGCAATTTCCGGCTCGTTTTCCACACGATCCATGACCTCGTTATACTGCCCCTGATCAGCTTCACCAGTAATGGCAAGCTCGATCAGGAAACCGATTTCTAATTCTTCGGGATTGTCCATGTTGTTAGTGGGGAAAGAGTTCGTTGGCTAAGTCGGGGTCGACTTGGTAGAGGGCTTTTCTTAATTCTCCTGTAAGGGTGTTCGAGACGATTTTCTTGATGGTTTTCCAGGCATTTTGAGCTGAGCAACCTAGCTCTGATCCGATTTGCTCATACGTCCATTTCTCGACATAGTATTTTTGTAGCAAACTACGCTCTAGAGTAGATAGATTGGCATAAGCGGATTGAAAGGACTGCCTGACGAGGGGCTCTTGATAGATGTCGTCCTCATCAGGAGTCTCAGGGAGATGTTCGGGAATTTCCACCTCGTTGCGGCGGGTGCGGTCACGAAACCGCTTGTTGGCGTTGTTGCGAACAATGGTGAAGGCGTAAGCCTTGGGGGTGCGAACGGAGTCGGGATTCTTTTCGAGAGTTTGAAACAGCGCAGTCAAGCCCTCCTGCACAGCATCCTCAGCATCATGACTGGATCGTATAATCGGACAGACCTTTTATGAAGAATCCAGCGTCCTTGCTGCCTTGTCATCGGTGACGATGGCGATGAGGTTGGGCATCCGGGAGGCATGCGCCGGGAGAAGCAGGCAGACAAGGATCAGGGCGGTGGAGAAAAGTCTGGAGTTGAAAAACGGGGGCGGTGGCGGAGGGGTGTTAGTTTTTCGGGGCGATCTCCAGAAGGAAGGTGGCTGTTCCCTTTTTTCCTTTGGGTGGTGTGCCACAGGGGGCGAAGAGGTGTGTCGGGATGCCGTTCTTGCCAATAAGTAAGGCTGGACGCTGGAGTACCCAGGGACTCCAGCCCCGCGCCGGGTTGGGCCATTTGGGCATGTAGTGATCCACCGCCTCGTAGGCGCGGACGGGTTCAGTCTTGAAATTAATACCGTCGTCGGATTGGTAGATCATCCCTCCCCCGTGGCCTTTGCCATGGCAATCGGTGACAAGCAGGTTCACTTTGCCGTTCAGGTGGAAGGCGAAGCCGTCCTCGATGGTGCCGACGTTATCAGTGAGGGCTGTTTTCTCGAATTTGTAGGGCCCCTCCACCTTGTCCGCGATGGCGAGGCCCATACGGCGGAGGCCGGGCTTGTCCGCACCGATGGCCTTGTAGTAGAGGAAGAAGCGCCCGTCCGGCATGGACAGCAGTGTCGGGTTGTTGACACCGACACTGCTGTTGTGGCTCCAGACATCGGGGCTCTTCGGGGTATCGAGAACCAGGCCGTTTGGGGTGGCGGGTTTCCATGGGCCATCGAGCTTGTCAGCGAGCAGCATGCCGATTTTCTGGTTGGCGGGAAACTTGGCTCCATGCTTCTCTTTACCGGCATTGGAGATGTAAACCATGGCATAGCGGCCGTCGGGAATCCTGACCACGGTGACATTGTGGGGTCCATTCTTCTGCCAGGAACCTTCGGATTTGTCCGCCTTGAGAACGGTGTCTAGGTAGGTGTAAGGACCTTCCGCCTTGGCGGCCGTGTAGTGGGCGATTTCCCCCGCGCTATGCCACCCTCTGGAAAAGGCGATGGAGGTGGGGAAGCGGGCGACAAAAAGGTGAACCTTGCCCTGTTCATCAAGAATGGGAGCGTTGCACCAGACGTGCCATTCATCCTCCTGGAGGACAAAGCCTTTGGGCCGAAGCGATTCGCGGAAGTTTGCGACGGTGAGTTTCGATGGGGCTTCTGCAAACGAAAGTGTAGTGGTTATCAGCGAAGCGGCGGCAAGGGACAGGATGGATTTGAGCATTATGATGAGGGGGGCGGTAACTGCTTTTACCATCTCCAGCGGCGATCATCCAAAATAAAAAACATCAAGGGACTAAAGCGCACAAGGGGACCGCATCAAGGGAGTGGCATTTTGGATACGCTTTCTACCTTTTCCGACGGATCGGGAGTGCAAGGACGGTGGACGGTGGACGGTGGACGGTGGACGGTGGACGGTGGACGGTGGACGGTGGACGGTGGACGGTGGACGGTGGACGGTGGACGGTGGACGGTGGACGGTGGACGGTGGACGGTGGACGGTGGACGGTGGACGGTGGACGGTGGACGGTGGACGGTGGACGGTGGACGGTGGACGGTGGACGGTGGACGGTGGAAGCATTGACTAGGCGGTTGCAAACCGCCGTCACGGTTAGCGGGGCACTCTCACCCAAGGGTTAAGTGCCACGATGCAGCTGCCGCTAGTAGTCCTCGATGATGTTGAGCATCTTGATGGTTGCCTGGATGGCGGCCTCTGTCTGGTCGGCGTCCAGGCCGCGGGTCTTGAACTTTTTCCCCTGGTAATCCCAGACGATCGTGGCCTCGACCAAGGCATCGGTGTGTCCTCCGGGCGGGATGTGCACCGAGTAGTCTTCGAGGGTGGGATGTTTTTTATCGAGGCGGGTGTAGATCTTCCAAAGGGCCTGCACAAAGGCGTTGTACTGACCATCACCAGTGCTGGTTTCCTGGTAGAACTCACCCTTGATCCTGAGTCGGACGGTTGCCACCGGCTTCAATCCTTGTGTCAGGGAAAGTGAGTAGTTGACCACCTCGATATCGTTTGATGCCACACCACCTCCTAACACATCGGCAATGATATAGGGCAGGTCCTCCCGGGTAACACGTTCTTTTTTATCACCCAACTCGATGATCCGGTTGGTCACGCGTTTCATATCGTCGTGGTCCAGACTGATACCCAGCTCCTCGAGGTTTTTCTGGATGTTGGCTTTGCCCGAGGTTTTCCCCAGGGCGTATTCGCGGGTCCGGCCAAAGCGTTCGGGCAGGAGATCGTTGTAATACAGATTGTCCTTGGAGTCGCCGTCGGCGTGGATACCGGCGGTCTGGGTGAAGACAAACTCACCGATGATCGGTTTGTTGGCGGGCACCCTAACACCCGAATATGTCTCCACGAGGCGACTGACATTATTGACAAAGGTCTCGTCGAGGTTGGTGCTCTGTTTCAGCTGGTCATGGATCACACCGATGACGCTGGAGAGCGGCACATTTCCCGCGCGCTCCCCCATGCCGTTGACGGTGACGTGGATGCCGTGCACCTTGGCTTTGACGGCGTTGTAGACGTTGGCGGTGGCGAGATCGTAATCGTTGTGGGCGTGGAAATCGAACCACTTGTCGGGGTAGCGCGTGACCATCTGCCGGCAGTGGTCGAAGGTTTGGTCGGGATTCAGGATACCCAGGGTATCGGGCAGCATAAAGCGCTTGATCGAGGTGTCCCTGAGGCCATCGACGATAAAATAGACGTAGTCCGGCGAGTTGTTCATGCCATTGGACCAGTCCTCGAGGTAGATATTGACATCCACGTTTTGTGAATCCGCATAGGCGATCACCTCCTTGATATCCGCCAGGTGTTGCTCCGGGGTTTTGCGGAGCTGGAGCTCGACGTGGCGTTTCGACCCCTTGGCGAGCAGGTTGATCACACGGCCACCGGCGCTGGTGATCCAATCGACCGATACCTTGCCATCGACAAACCCGAGAACCTCGATCTTGTCCAGCAGATCGTTTTTTGCCGCCCAGGAGGTGATGGCTTTCACACATTGGAACTCGCCTTCTGAAACCCGGGCGGACGCCACTTCGAGACGGTCAACCTTGACATTCTTGAGCAGGATCTTGGCCAGGCTCAGTTTTTCATGCGCAGAGAACGAGACGCCGGAAGTCTGCTCGCCGTCGCGCAGGGTGGTGTCCATGATTTCAATGTGCATGATATTATTTCCGTGAGATTAGAGGAAGTGATGTGCGGTTTGCCGGGATAAAAGCCGGCGAGCCGATTGAGAGGAAAGCGGAGGCAAGCCGTCCCGTCCGCACTCCAGATGGGACTCAATAGAAGCTGGTTTTTTCCCAGGCTTCGATCTTGTCCTTGTTGCTTAACAGGTAGTCGATGTCGTCGTAGCCATTGAGCATGCAGTTTTTCTTGTAGGCATTGATCTCGAAGCCTTCGGAATCACCGGTGGCGTCGATGGTGATGGTCTGGTCCGGCAGATTGACGGTGACGGTGGTCTTGGCATCGGCCTCGATCTCCTGGAAAAGCTTCGCGAGGAAGGCGTCCGAGACCTGCACCGGGAGAACGCCGTTATTGAGGGCGTTTCCTTTGAAGATGTCGGCAAAGAAGCTGGAAACAACCACGCGCAGCCCGTAGCCGGCGATTGCCCAGGCGGCGTGCTCCCGACTGGAGCCACTGCCGAAGTTCTTTCCCCCCACAAGGATCTCGCCGCTGTAGGTGGGGTCGTTTAACACAAAATCAGCCTTCGGCTGGTCTTCTTTGTCGTAACGCCAGTCGCGGAACAGGTTGTCACCGAACCCTTCCTTGGTCGTCGCCTTGAGGAAACGGGCCGGGATGATTTGGTCGGTGTCGACATTCTCAATCGGCAGGGGAATGCAGGTGGATGTGACGGTTAGAAATTTTTCGATAGCCATGGGTGTAAGTAATCAGTTTGAGGTTTTCAGTATTCGGTTAAGTCAGTGCCGGCTCTGCTACGTCCATCATGGTGCGCGGGTCGGTCACCTCGCCGGTCACCGCTGCGGCGGCGGCGGTGAGCACGCTGGCGAGCAAGGTTCTGGCACCAGGGCCTTGACGACCTTCGAAGTTCCGGTTCGATGTGGAAACACTGTAGAGACCAGCGGGCACCTTATCGTCGTTCATCGCAAGACAGGCGGAACAACCCGGCTGGCGCATCACAAAGCCGGCGTCGGTCATGATCTTGACAAGACCTTCCTCGATGGCCTGTTTTTCGACCCGACGGCTTCCGGGGACGATCCAAGCGGTCACGTTGTCGGCTTTTTTCTTGCCCTTGATGAAGTCGCAGAAGGTTCTGAGGTCTTCGATCCGGCCGTTGGTGCATGAGCCGACGAAGACGTAGTCGATTTTCTTGCCGATCATCCGGTCGCCCGGCTCGAATCCCATGTACTTCATCGATTGTTTGAACGACGCCTGACCGGCCTGGTCAATTTCCTCGAGTGTGGGGATGGAGCCCGTGATACCGACACCCATGCCCGGGTTGGTTCCGTAGGTGATCATGGGTTCGATGTCGGCGGCGTCGAAGTTGTACGTTTTATCAAACTCGGCGCCTTCGTCCGTTTTCAAGGTGTGCCAGTAAGCCAGGGCCTTGTCCCAGTCCGCGCCCTTGGGGGCAAACTCGCGACCCTCGATATAGTCGAACGTCGTCTGGTCGGGGGCGATCAGGCCGCCGCGGGCACCCATTTCGATACTCATGTTACAGAGTGTCATACGGGCTTCCATACTCAGGGAGGTGATGGCTGTGCCGGCAAACTCGACAAAGTATCCGGTGGCGCCACCGGTCGAGAGTTTGGAGATGACGTAGAGGATGATGTCCTTGGATGCGACTCCACGGTCGAGCTCGCCATTGATGTTGATGAGCATACGTTTCGGACGCGGCTGGAGGATACACTGGCTGGCCAGAACCATTTCCACCTCGCTGGTGCCGATGCCAAAGGCAATGGTTCCAAAGGCGCCGTGGGTGGACGTATGGCTGTCACCACAGACGATGGTCATTCCGGGAAGCGTGTAGCCGTTTTCGGGGCCAACCACGTGGACGATGCCGTTTTTCTGATTGCCGAGGCCATACAGGGTGATGCCGAACTCATCGCAGTTTCTGGTCAATGTCTCGACCTGGAACTTGGAAATCGGGTCGGTGATCGGCTTGTCCTGGTCCCAGGTGGGGATGTTGTGGTCGGGGGTTGCGGTGGTTTTACCGGGGCGAAGCACCGTGAGTCCACGCTCCCTGAGGCCGTTAAATGCCTGGGGCGAGGTTACTTCGTGAGCAAACTGGCGGTCGATGTACAATTGTGTCGGGCCGTCTTCGACCTCGCTGACAACGTGTGCATCCCAAATTTTATCAAATAGAGTCTTAGCCATGTTAGGATAGTCCTGTTCCGGGGAGGGGCGCATCTAAGGTAAGATCGTCCTCATGGGCGATCATAAAATGCGGAAATCCTGCCATACCAGTGCGCCCCATGTTCCTGGCGCTGAGGGCGGCCAGGCGGGGAATCAATCCTCCGAGTAGGGGAGCATCCGGCCAACCTCGGCACTCTCGGAGAGCCAGTGGAGCAGTTTATCGACGTCGGCACTGTCGCCACGAATGCCCTCGAGCGCGGCCCAATCGATATGCGGACGGGACCTGGCGGTCGACACACGGGTGACGTCGAGCTTTTCCATCAATGCCTCGGTCTCACGCGGATGGGCGTTGATAATGTGGGCCGGGCGAGGCAGTTCATCGAGAATCTCGGCGGTCAGGCCGAAGGAGGTCACACCGATACCGAAGGTGGAGCCAAGTCGCCGGATGGCTTCCGCGAGGGCCTCATCCTCGATGGGCGCCGCATAGATGAGCTCGCCACCCTGGGCCCAGACGGAAGCGCTCAGTGTTTGGAAAAAATCCTCACGGAAACTGTGGTGCGCCGGCAGGATGCGGAGGCGGGCGGCGTGGAGCCGGAATGGTGGCAGCCCGAGCTGTGACTTCAGCTTGAGCATCGGACGGGAATTCTCCTCGCTGTCGCCGCTTTCCCAATCGACCAACAGCATTTCAGGGAATTTCCAGAGGTTGCCAATCGGGGCATCGGCGCGGAAGGGCTCGCGGAAGGCGAAGGGGAACCGACCATTCACATCGCACCACTTGTTGACGATGGCGCGGAATTTGCGGATCCGCATCAGGGCATGGTCGACCTCCTCGTGGTCGCCTTGCATGTCATCGAGCCGGCCTTGGTACTGGGAGAAAATTTCCTGGGCGGACGAAAGTGCCGGGACGGGTGCCGTGCGGCGGTAATACCCCTGGCCTTTTTCCACCTTGGCGATCGGTGAGGTGGGATCACACGACATGATCGAGAAGTGGTAGCGGAGTGAGGCGTCAGAGTAATTTCCCTCCAGCTTCATGCGGAGTAAACGGATCAGCTCGGTGCCCTTGATGGCTTTTTTGGGGTTGGCGGGAAGGTAGACCGGTAAAACGTCGGCGAGTTGCTTGCGTAGGCTCATGGATTATGTTTGGAAGGTTTGATTGCACGCTCGGGAAACAATCTGCCCTTATCCAATCCTCATGCACGCTTCTGCTCAAGCATCATTTTAAAATTTCAGGGCAAAAACATCATTTTGTGAATAACTCTTTTATCCTTGCCGTCTACCGGGCTATGAAGTGTTATTTTTCCAGCATGAAACCCATCCTGTCACAGACTCTCTTTTTTTCACTTATCGCGTTGGTGCTTTGTATTTCCAATCCCACAGTCCGGGCCGATGCGGCTGCGGAGAAACTGCTTGAGGGCGTGCGCCTCGGTGCCACTCTGCAGCATGGAAAACTGCAAGGCCACCTGAGGAAAAACGGCAAACGCACCCCCCTGACACTGACCATGAAGGGAGAGGACATTTCATTTCAGTTTTACACCAACAAAAAATGGGGTGGTTTTCATATGCAGCTGAAGGAGGGGCACGCAAAACTTTTTGAAACTGTGCAGGGCAAGGCCAAGCCGTTTCCCGCTGAAAAAATCGGGGCAGCCATCCTGGAGAGTGATGTCACCTACGAAGACCTGTCGCTGCGCTTCCTCTACTGGAAGGATGCCAAAATCGTCGGCCAGGAGAAAATCAAAACACAGGATTGCTGGCAAATCCGCCTCCGCAATCCGGGCAACGATGGGCGCTACAACACCGTCGATATCTGGGTGCACCAGAAATTCGGCGCCCTGATGCAAGTCGCGGGCTACAATAAAAGCAATCAACTCGTCAAACGCTTCCACGTCACGGACCTGATGACCGTCGGTAAGGACAAGATCAAGACACTCGAAAAGATGAATGTGGAAACCTATAAAACGGGAACCAACAAAGTCACCGGCATCACCTACCTCGAATTCAAGGAATACAAACCCGAGCGCAAAGGCCTGTGAGACGGCTGGTCTTTTCAAAACACCGTGATTAAAAACACCCTCTGGATACCCATCGCCTGTTGCGCCCTCGCATCGACCAGCGTAGCCGGTGGGGCGGAACGGAACTGGCATGACGTCAAAAGCTGGGTCTATCAACTCACGAACTACAAGGACCAGAAGCTGGACCAAATTGCAAAGGCTCAATTTGACCTGGCGGTGATAGATCTCGCGCGGGACGGTGGTGGTGATTTCTTCAAATCCAGTGAAATTGAAGCCCTCAAGAAGTCGGGTAAAATCGTGCTCGCCTACTTTGAGATTGGTGCCATCGAAGATTACCGACCCGAATGGAAAAAGGTTCCTGATGACCTCAAAGCGGGTAAAGTGGACGGGTGGCCGAAAGAGCAATACGTCAAATTCTGGGACGAACGCTGGTGGCCGGTCGTTCGAGGTCGTATCGACCAAGCGCTCAAAGCCGGGTTCGATGGTGCCTATCTCGACATGGTCACCACTTACTCGGAGATCCCTAACACAGGCATGAACGAGGAAGCGCGTGCCCACAAGATGGTGGCTCTCATTGCGCGGATCTCCAAGTATGCCAAAAGCAAGAATCCCGATTTCAAAATTGTGCCGCAAAATTGCCCTGAGCTCTACACCTGGTCATACTGGAACCCCAAGCCTAACAAACAATACATCGACGCCATTGATGGACTTGGTATGGAGTCGGTTTTTTATCTCGCCCACGACAAACCAGCCAACAAAACGTGGTGCAAAGAGAACCTAACCAATGCCATAGCCATCCAAAAAGCCGGCAAACTTGTGCTCGGCATCGACTACGCCAAAAAACCGAAATCCATCGCTGATGCTTACCAGAAACAGAGGACCATCGGTTTTGTGCCCTACGTCAGCGTCGAAGCCCTTGACAGGGTGGTATCGGAAAAAAAGTAAGGCCAGCACTCCACAGGTTCACCTCCGAACCGATCACCGATCACCGATCACCGATCACCGATCACCGATCACCGACCACCGACCACCGACCACTACCCCCCGATATACGACATCTCCGGCTTTACCTGGGTGCCGCCGATCTGGGTACGGAGTTCGGAGTAGCGGTCGTCGCGGGCGGTCCAGACAGCGCGGATGAGGTCGGTCATTTGTTCATCACTGACACCAGCGCGGAGGGCTGTTTTCAAATCGTGGCCGTGGGAGGCGAACAGGCAGGTGAAGATCTGGCCGTCGGCGGATAACCGGACGCGGTTGCAGTCGGAGCAGAACGGTCGACTAACAGAAGTGATGAATCCTATTTCCTGCTCGGGAAAATCCTTGTAGCGGAACCGGCGAGCGGTTTCGCCGGTGTAGTTAGGATCGATGGGCTCCAGCGGAAAATGCCGGTGCAGGTCTTTGATCATGTCGGTGTAGGGCACGACCTGGTCGAGTTTCCAGCCGTTGGTATTGCCGGTGTCCATGAATTCGATGAAGCGCAGGGTCACGTTGCGGTCGCGGGCGAAGTTCGCCAGTGGGAAGACCTGGTCTTCGTTGACGCCTTTCTGGATCACGCTGTTGATCTTGACACCGAGACCGTGTTCGAGTGCTGCATCGATGCCCTCGATGACCCGTTCCGGGGATGCCCCGGTGCCGTTCATCCGGCCGAATATTTCGGGATCGAGGGCATCCAACGAAATGGTGACCCGGTGCAGCCCGGCCGCTTTGAGTTTTTTGGCGTAGCGGGCGAGGGACGTGCCGTTGGTGGTCATCGCAATATCGTGCTCCCCGGGGATTGCAGAGAGCATGGCGACGAGATCGGGCAGGCCACGGCGCAGCAACGGCTCGCCACCTGTCAAGCGGAGTTTTTCGACACCCAGTTTGCAAAAGATGCGGGCAAAAGTGGCGATTTCCTCGAGGGTGAGGATTTCGGGTTTGGGCAGGTAGTGGTAGCCATCCCCAAAGACCTCCGCCGGCATGCAGTAGCGGCAGCGGAAGTTACACCGGTCCGTCACCGAGATCCTGAGATCACGAAGTGGGCGGCAGAGGGTATCGGTGAACATTTTTCTACAGGATTACTTGGTATTTAGAGTTTAAAACTTGGAGTTTAACCAAAGTTGTGCTCGATTCTGACGATGCGGTGGCCTTCGCCATGGGGTGCCGGGAGGAGGGTGTCCCACCATTGGCTTCCCTGGTAATTGTAGCGTATCTGGAGACCGCGGATGGAACCCGACAGGAGTAGGTCCTTCGCTTCGTCGAGAGTGATCCGGGTGTGTTCGGGCACGTAGCCCTCGGCGGCGGCTTTCGGGATGATTTCGGTGATTTCCGTCAGGGCACCGAGATCAATGAAGAGCTGTTCGAGCGTTGCCGGATCAAGCAGGGACTGTTGCAGGTCTGGCAGGGCTGCCGACGGGGCGGGCTCGGGGTTTTCCTCCTTCATGACGGTTCGGATGGTTCGGTGGTTTGGGTTGGCGGCTTGGCCTTGACCAGAATGGCGTTGACGGGTGCCGGGCACAGGTCGTGGCAGATCCCACATCCGGTGCAAAGGTCTGCGTGGATGGTTGGAATCCCTTGCTGGGTTGTGATCGCACCCGGCTCGGGGCAGCGCTCGGAGCAGGTGAAACACACTCCTCCCTGGTAAGCGAGGCAGAAACGTCCCTGGATGATCGCCACGCGCGGCGTATCGGCATCCGGAATTTCCTCAGGATGAGCGACCGGCCGCTCCTTGAGGTGACGGGTAAAGGGACGCACCAAGGCTCCAAAAAGCCCACGGCGTGACACTGGTTGTGAGCGATCCACCATCGTCCCGTGGATATATCACCTACCCACGGGCGGAGTCAATGGCCCAAGCCGCTCGCGGTTGTCATAACCCTCGTAGGGCGCGTGGCACTGCAGACAGTTCTGCCGCTGCGGATGGGAGGTGGTGATGGCGTCCGCCATACCGGGGCCGTGACAGGAAACGCAGTTCTGCCGCATCCAAACCGGGTGCGGCAAGGTCGGTGGGGCGCCGGGAAAAGCACGCTGGCCATTGCCGTAGCGCTTGCTGCCGCGGAACTTGTTTTCGACGACGAGTCCAGTGGTGCCGGAATGCACGGCAAAGGTCATCCCGGATGCAGGGGCGTGGCACTGGGTGCAATTAGCCATGTAGGGGTGGCTCATGGCGGGCACCCGCTTGCCGGCGATCAGGACGTTGGCGTCCTGGCTGTGGCATGCGGAACACGACTGCACGTCGCGGTAGTTGATCGAGTGCGGAATGGTAGGAGGTGCACCGTCGTAAGCACGGCGCGACTGGCGGTCGGCCAGGATGAGATCTATCGCATGCTCGTCCATGGGCTCACGGGCGCTGCGATCCATTTCCTTGGTGGGCAGGTTCGCCAGGCTGTTGACCCAGTCCTTGTTCGCTTTCCACTCGGCCGTGGGGATGTCCTTGTAGAGGGGAGCCACCGGATAAGTCGCATGCTCGTCCGCCGCAGGGGCATGGGCCGCCCGCCACAGGGACTCGTCATCGCTACTGCGCGTGCTCTGGCGCATCCCCATGAAGAAACCGGAGACAGATACAATACCTACGACGATCAATAACACCGCCAGGATGCTCCGATGCGAGGCAAAGTAGTCTTCAATATCGTGTGTATTCATCAATCTGTGGGTTGATCGTTGCTGTCCCGTTCCATTACGGAAGCGGCTGCTTCTCGGTTGGGTTGTATTTTTCCACCTTGGTGGCGCACTTTTTGTAATCGGGTTCTTTCGAAACCGGGCAGGTCACATCCAGCGTCAGCCGGTTGATCAGCAGCTTTTCGTCAAAGAAGGGCACAAAGACGGAGCCGCGCGGTGGCTGGGCCCGACCATTGATCCATGCGGGCAGCACGATTTCACCACGTGCGGTGGTCAGCTTGACGAGATCGCCATTGTTGATGCCTTTGTCCGCAGCATCCTTCGGGTTAAGCTCGACGTATGCCTTGGGCATGGCTTTACGAAGCTGGTCGACGCGCATGGTCATGCTGCCCGTGTGCCAGTGCTCGAGAACGCGGCCGGTGCAGAGCCAGAACGGATACTCCTTATTAGGCTCTTCAGGTGCCGCCTCGTAGGGGCAGAACCAGATCTGCGCCTTATCGTCATTGGTGGTGGAATGATAGAACTGGAGGCCGGTCCCTTTTTTGACAAAGGGATCGTCCGCCTCGGTAAAGCGGAAGCGGGTTTCACGCCAGTTACCGTCCTTGGTCTGAACCACAGGCCAACGCAGGCCATGTGCGTTTACCAGCACATCGTAGGGAGCGACATTCTTGTGTTTGGCGTGCGTAAGGGGGCGGTATTCCTCGTAAAGAGCCTTATCGACGTTGATGTCATTGAAGTGGGCGTAATCCCAGATCGGCACTTCATTGCCTTGTTCATCCTTATAGCTGAAAATAAACTTACCATCCTTGTCCTTCATGCCGGGATAACCCATGTCGTAGAGCTTGCGCGCGATGGCAATGGTCATCCAGACGTCTTCACGGGCACCTCCCGGAGGCTCCACCTGCTTGAACCACTGCTGGGTCCGGCGCTCGGAGTTACCGTAGACACCGCTCTTCTCCACCCAGAGGGCGGCGGGGAGAACGAGGTCGGCGATCTCGGTGGTGGCCGTGGGATAGACCTCGGAGACAATCAGGAATTTGTCTGCCAGGTCCTTCTTGGCGTCGAAAAGCTTGTAGAGGTTTGGCAATGTCTGGCCAGGGTTGGTCACCTGAACCAAGATCGTATCGATGTCCCCACCCTCGGCGGTCGGTGTGCAAAACTTCTCGAACATCAGCACCGTGTGGTAGCCGGGCTTCTCGTTGATCGTTCCGGGTGCCATGTTCCATGCCTTTTCACAGTCGGCCCGGTGTTCGGGCTTCGCCACGATACGGCCGCCGGGAAGGGCGTGGGCCAGAGTCCCCACTTCCCGGGCGGTGCCACAAGCCGACGGCTGGCCAGTCAGGCTGGTAGGAGCGGCACCCGGCTTGCCAAACTGGCCTGATAGCAGGTGGATACCGTGTAGCAGGCGGTTCATCGCGGTGCCACGGTAGTGCTGGTTGACCCCCATACACCAAAGCGAGGTGATCAGTTGCTTGGAATCCGCAAATGTCTCACACAGCATGGTGAGCTTCTCGACGGACACACCGGAGAGTTGGCTGGTGTATTCCAGCGTGTAGGTGGACATTTTCGCCTTGTATTCCTCAAAGGTGCTGGCCTTGCCGAGGAGGTCACGCGTCTTGTCGTCGACATCGATCCGGAAATTGCAGTATTTTTCTACAAATGCCTTATCGTATTTGTCGTTCTCGATCAGGTAGTTGGCAATGCAGTTCGCTATAGCGAGGTCGGTCTGGGGTCGGAACTCCAGATAGTGATCGGCAAATTCCGTGGAGCGGGTGCGGCGGGTGCCGATGTCGATGATGGTGACCTTTTCCCCGCGCGAGCGACGGTCGACAATGCGGGAAAACAGCACCGGGTGCATCTCCGCCGGGTTATTACCCCAGAAAATCACGACACTGGCGTTATCGAGATCGTCATACGTCCCGGCGGGTTCGTCGACACCGTAGGTCGATATGAAACCGGTCACCGCAGACGCCATGCAGAGGCGGGCATTGGGGTCGATGTGATTGTTAGAAAGCCCGCCCTTGATGAATTTCTGGGCGGCGTAGCCTTCGGGAATCGTCCACTGACCTGAGCCGTAAAAGGCGAATTTTTGAGGGTTCTTATAAATACGCTCGGCAATCACGGTAATCGCTTCATCCCAACTGATCGGCTCCAGTTTACCCTCTTTGCGAAGCATCGGAGTGGTCAGGCGGTCCTTGCCATAGAGGATGCCACCGACGTGATAACCCTTGACGCAGAGCAGGCCCTTGTTGACATCAGCGTCTTCGGCACCGGCGATGGCCACCACGCGGCCACCTTTGACACCGACCTTCACGTGGCACCCTGTGCCGCAGAATCGGCACGGCGCCTTGTCCCAGCGGATACCATGAGCATCCTTGTGCAAGGCTGTGCGCTCAACCCCGGCTTTGGCCTGGGCTGCTGCTGTGGCGGCTGCCATAGCCGATAATTTCAGAAAGTCGCGGCGTTCCATCGTATTCATAATATTGTTAGGTTGATTGTTGGTTGCTTACTTTAAGTGGACAGCTTTGGATGAAGGATTGCCATCTGGCCGGGCAGGCTGGGACTCTTGTGGCGGACTGACACTGGAGAAAACCACATCCACCATAAGCACTCCCGGCAAATTCTCCAGCCATTCATGCACTTCATGCGACTCGCGCGTGCCCCCGGTTTCCACGACGACCGGCTGCCAGCGGCCAGTGCGGTCGCCCAGCTCGATGTCGTCACGGCATTCAATTTCCAACAAAGAACTCTGCGCAAGCTTTTCGTCTTCCGTGAGTGTGAGCAATAATCCGTTGACAGGCATTTTTTCGGGCCGGCTGTTCCGATGAGTCCGATATAGAAACATCCGGCTCCGCATTTCAAGAATAAAAGGTCTTTTTATATTGAAAATCCCACCGGATTGGCTCATCAATCATCCAACGAAGAAATTTGTTGAGAGAATTCTCGCCCCACACATCAGGAAACCATGCAAGAGATTTCAAAAACGGGCAGAGTCGTCGTAGTCATTGCGGTGCTCATTATCCTAGGATTACTAACAGCTGTTGCGGTCAGCTATATGCAAGGTGCAGGCACAGGCGACCGCAGCAACCTCGAGACCTGGACGCCGGGTGGCACCCAGCATGAAGTCACGATCAACCGGCCCGACCTCATGCCCATGGTCGACTCCGGCAAAAAGGACCGGCAGGGAAACCCTGTCATGATCCGTTGCAACAACTGCCACGACACCAAGGAGCCAAACACACTTACGGAAAGCGCGGCCAATCTGAAGGATTTCCACCAGCACATGTCGTTCCGTCACAACTCACTCAAGTGTGCCAGCTGCCACAATCCGGAAGACTACGAGTCGCTTCGGCTCGCAGACGGCACCACGGTCTCATTTTCCAATGTCATGCAGCTCTGCGCCCAATGCCACGGCCCGCAATTCCGCGACTATAACAATGGCAGCCACGGCGGCATGACCGGCTACTGGGACCTCAGCCGCGGTCCCCGTCAACGTAACAACTGTGTCGACTGCCACGACCCCCACGCGCCGGCCTACCCGAAGGTGATGCCTGTTTTTCCGCCCAAAACACGTATCGGAACCAAGGGGGGTGAAGGAGCAAAGCACTAACCCATTTTCAGTATGAGCGACAATAAAAAGGAATCATGTGGAAGCGGCTGCGGCTGCCACAATGGGGCACCTGATGAGAGCCTGTTCAACCGGAGGAACGTCCTCAAGGCTGCGGGTGCCACTCTCGGGGTGGCCGCCTTCGCCAAGGCCATGGCACCGATCACCGAGTGGAAGGAAACGACCTCCGTCGATGAGTTTCTCCAGACCCATTATCGCGAGCTTTCCAATGACCAGTTAGACGAGGTCATCGCCCGGCTGGAGGAGGAAACCAAAAAAGATTACGGTGCCGACGTGACCATCACCGATCACCGGCCGCAGATGGGTGTCAAGTTCGGCTACGCGCTCAACCTCAGCATCTGCATCGGCTGCCGCCGCTGCGCCGAGGCCTGCCACCACGAGAACAACCACGACCGCGCCACCTCCAACTCCTACATCCGGGTGCTCGAGATGACCAAGGGCTCGATGGACATGGAAAAGGGCAACGTCCACTACGACCACCCCGTCCCTCATCCCGACAAGTTCTACATGCCGGTGCAATGCCAGCAGTGCGACAACCCGCCCTGCGTCGACGTGTGCCCGGTCGAGGCGACCTGGAAGGAAGAGGACGGCATCGTGGTGGTCGATTACAACTGGTGCATCGGTTGCCGCTACTGCGAGGCCGCCTGCCCCTACCACGCGCGGCGCTTCAACTGGAAGAAGCCGGTCGTTCCCAAGAACGAGATCAACCCGAACCAGTCTTACCTCAGCAACCGCATCCGTCCGCAGGGTGTGATGGAAAAGTGCACCTTCTGCCTGCACCGCACCCGCGAGGGCCGCATGCCAGCCTGCCTTGAGGCCTGCCCGACCGGCGCCCGCGTCTTCGGCAACCTGCTCGACCCTCATTCCGAGATCCGCAAGGTCATCGACACCAAGCGGGTCTTCGTCCTCAAGGAGGAACTCGGAACCCGCCCCAGCTTCTTTTACTTCTTCGACGAATAGGCCCATGACCCCACCCGATGCCACGACCGCGGACGCGCCCCACCACGACGCGCGCTTCCATGCGACCAGCTACCTGAAGTTCCTGCGCCTCGCCTTCCGACTGGCCACAGAGGGCAGCTGGCTGTTTTACGCATGGATGTTCGTGCTCACCTGCATCGCGCTGGTCGGCACCCACGCCTGGGCCGTGCAGGTGCGCGACGGCATGGCCGTCACTGCCATGACCGACCACGTCTCCTGGGGCCTCTACATCGCGAACTTCACTTTCATCGTCGGCCTCGCCGCCGGGGGCGTGATGATGGTCATCCCGGCCTACATCTACCATGACCGCGACATGCACGACACGGTCATCATCGGCGAGCTTCTGGCCATCGCCTCGATCGTGATGTGTCTGTTGTTCGTCGTCGTCGACCTTGGCCGGCCCGACCGCTTCTGGCACATCCTGCCCTTCGTCGGGAAATTCAACTGGCCGATCTCGATGCTCACCTGGGACGTCATCGTGCTCAACGGCTACCTGCTGCTCAACCTGCACATCTGCGGTTACCTGCTCTACAAGCGTTTCCTCGGCGAGAAGCCCGACAAGCGTTGGTACGTTCCCTTCGTGTTTCTCAGCATCGCCTGGGCGATCTCGATCCACACCGTCACCGCCTTCCTTTACTGCGGCCTCGGCGGACGCCCGTTCTGGAACACCGCGCTGCTCGCCCCGCGTTTCCTCACCTCCGCCTTCGTCGCCGGCCCGGCCTTCATCGTCGTGGTGCTTCAAATCATCCGTCGAATGACCAAGATGAAGATCGGCGAGGGCTCGATCCGCACGCTGGTCGGGATCATGCGCATCACGATTCTCATCAACCTGGTCATGCTCATCTCCGAGCTCTTTACCGAGTTCTACACCGGGGGTAGCCACGCCACCGCCGCGCATTACCTCTACTTTGGCGAACACGGACTGAATGCCCTGCAACCATGGATCTGGACCTCAACCATCGCCATCGTCGTGGCTGCGGTGCTGTTGATGCGACCCAAGATCCACTTGCACATGAAGACGCTCGACGTCGCCTGTGTTCTCGTATTTGTCGGTATCTGGATCGAAAAAGGCATGGGCCTGATCATCCCAGGGTTCATCCCATCCACCCTTCACGAGTGGGTCGAGTACATCCCGAGTGCGATTGAGTGGAAGGTCTCCGCCGGCATCTGGGCGGCGGGATTAATCGTTTATACCTTGCTACTCAAGGTCGCCATCCCCATCTTCACGGGGCAGACCGGAGCATTGCAGGGGAAAAACAAATAGCCTTTCCCGCAGGTGCCACATGGTCGGCACGACCATCGACCCATCCCATGCCAGCACTCATCACCGTAGACGAGGCGGATGCCATCATCCGCAGCCACCTTTGTAAAGCTGCCATCGAGTCGGTGCCGCTCGCGCAGGCCCAGGGTCGGTATCTACGTCAGGAAATCGTCGCCGACCGACCGCTGCCACCGTTTGACCGTGTCATGATGGATGGTATCGCGATCGATTTTGCATCCTATCAGGCAGGAAACAGAAGCTTTCCCATCGCAGCCACCCAGGCAGCCGGGGCAGCGGCAATCGGTCTGGCTGATCCCAGGACCTGCATCGAAGTCATGACGGGCTGTGTTTTACCCAATGGCTGTGATTGCGTCATCCCCGTGGAGGACATCGAACTCTCCGAGGGTAAATCCCGGATCTCCGCTGACGCACGCCCTGCCCCGGGCCAGCACATCCACAAGGAGGGAAGTGATACCGGAAGGGGGCAGGTATTGCTGGGCAGCGGCCAACTCCTCAACGCCAACGAGCTGACGATTGCCGCCTCAGTTGGTGCCACCACCCTGCAAGTTTCCAGCTTACCACGCATCCTTGTCATCACCACCGGCGATGAGGTTGTTGCTCCCGGGGACAGCCCCCTGCCCCACCAGATCAGACGCAGCCATGCCACTGCCCTGCATGCCGCCATCACCGCGAAGAAACTCGGCACCGTGGAGGATACTCACGTTGCCGATGACCCAGAGGAATTGCATGCAGCCATTGCCGACGCCCTGCAAAGCCATTACGACATCATTCTGCTGACCGGTGGTGTTTCGAGGGGGAAATACGATTACGTGGCCCCGGTTCTCCATCAACTCCTCGGGGAGCCACACTTCCATGGTATCGCCCAGCGTCCGGGGAAACCGATGGCATTCTGGACATTCACCCCCGGTCACGACAGCCCCGATGGAGCGGACGACGGTGCCGCCCCAGGCGGGAAGGTGTGCAAGCGGGCAATATTCGCCCTGCCTGGCAATCCTGTTTCCGTGATGGCATGCACAGCGCGTTACCTGCTGCCGGCACTCACCGGGATGATCAGCGGCAATCGGCCTAGTCCGCAAACACTGCCCGCAACCGGCAGCTTCAACTGCCCGCCACACTTCACTGGCCTGACAGCTTGCCGTGTCGCCGATGGTCGCATCCAACTTCTCCCACCCTCTAACTCAGGAAATTTCCTAAGCCTTGCAGGGACTGACGGCATCGCTGAAATCCCCGGCACATTGGCAAGAAAAGAACTTCTCAACGAAGCCGCCCGGTTCTACCCTTGGGTTTAAGATCTAAGTTTCAAATACCAAACTCCAAAAACCAAAGTAGGGCAAGTTTGCAACTTGCCGACAACCTAAGCAACAATTCTGTTAATTTTGTAAATTCTGTCAAAAAAATGAACAAACTCACTCACATCGATCAAAACAACCAACCTGGTATGGTTGACGTATCCGCGAAAGATACGACCCGCCGCACCGCTACCGCGCAAAGCATCATCGATGTCGGTACCGAGGTGATGGCTCATATTCAGGACGGTGATATCAAAAGCAAAAAAGGGCCCGTTTTCCACACTGCCATCATTGCGGGCACCATGGCGTGTAAAAAAACATCCGACCTCATTCCCTTCTGCCACCCCCTGCCGTTAGACAGTGCCAAGTTCACCATCGAGCCGACCTCCGACACCGAGATCACCATCACCTGCACCTGTGTCACCACGGGGAAAACGGGCATCGAAATGGAGGCCCTCGCCGGAGCGTCTGGGGCCGCACTCACCATCTACGACATGTGTAAGGCCGTGAACAAAGCCATGGTCATCCGCGAGACAAGGCTGCTGACTAAAACAGGCGGGAAGAGCGGGGACTTTCGGAATACATAACTTCAGATTGCAGAATGAATCATTGTATAAACGGTCTGCTGCTGGTCGGTGGAAAATCCACCCGCATGGGATCGGATAAATCCGAACTCGTGCTGCGTGACGGCATGAGTCAACGTGACCGGGGAGTGAAATTGTTAGGTTCGGTCTGTGACCGCGTCTTCATCTCCATGCGCGAGGACACGGGGGAGGGAAACACCATCGTCGATGCCTTCGGGCCCATTGGCCCACTCGGTGCCATTGCCTCCGCCCAACAAGCCTACCCGGACGCCACCTGGCTGGTGCTGGCTTGCGATTTACCTCTGTTAGAAGAAAAACATCTCAAGACGCTGGCTGATGGCCGGGATACCTCTTTGCAAGCCACCTACTTCACCAGCGCCACCGATGGTTTCCCCGAACCACTCTGTGCCATCTGGGAGCCTTCGTCAGCTGCCATCGTCCGAACAGCAGTCGACGATGGAAAACGCTGCCCGCGCTCGGTTCTCAAAAATCTCAACGGTAACGCCCTGCCGTCACCTGGTTTCTGGACGCTTGCCAATACCAATACCGAAGCGGATTTACTCGAGGTCCGCGCCCGGATCAACCAAGCCACCACTGTGAAAACCATCACCGTCACCTACTTCGCCCAGCTCCGCGAGCTTACCGGAACCACCAGCGAAACGCTCGAAACCGACTCCGAAACCCCCGCCGGACTCTTCGAGGAAATCCGCGCCAAACACAGTATCCCGCTCAAACGCAAAGGCATGATGGTTGCTGTGAATGGTGATTTCGCCGACTGGACCCACCCCCTAACCAACGGCGAGGAAATCGTCTTCATCCCCCCCGTCGCAGGCGGCTGAAGAATGGTGAATTTTGAATAGTGAGTGTAGAATTAGATGACATGTTTAAATTAACTGATAAGCCGATTGATCCTCGTGCGCTTTGTGACGCGGTTCGCGACCCTTCTGCAGGAGGATTCGCCAGCTTCGAGGGCTGGGTGAGAAACCACCACCAGGGCCGCGACGTCACCTCGTTGGAATACGAAGCTTTTCCTGCGCTTGCGGAGAAAGAGGGCAATCGGATTGTGGCGGAAATCTGTAAAAACCATGACGTCGTCGCCGCCCGTTGCGAACACCGCACCGGCCACCTTGAGATCGGTGAGATTGCCATCTGCATCGCCGTCTCCGCCGCCCACCGCGACGCCGCCTTCGCCGCCTGCCGCGCCATCATCGACTCGATCAAATCCACCGTCCCCATCTGGAAAAAGGAACATTACACCGATGGCACCAGCACCTGGGTCAAGTGCCACTCATGCGCGGAGCACGGGCATTCAACGTAGGACAGCTTTGCAAGCTGTCGGCAACCTAGGCACATATCCTGCCGACAGCTTGCAAAGCTGTCCTACTCTGAGTGTGCGATTACAAAACAGGGGGGATATTATCATCTACAAAAGCGTACTGATAGCGTATCGTTCAGCCAGTACGTTATGAAACTTCATATTCTACTTTGCGCTCTGGGATTTTGCCTCATCGGGTCGACAAACGTCTCGGCAGCCCTGCCGGTTTTCCCAAACAGCATCTGGTGTGAGGAACACGAAATGCGTAAGGCAATTGATGAGTCATACCCTGGGCTAGTTTCTCGTTGTTACCATTTCAACCGTCATGCATGGATCGGCATCCTCGCTGACGAGGAAAACAAGCGTGTCCTATTTCTCCTCTATCCCACCCTATCTGGCACCCTTGAGATTTTCCACAACGACAAGGTGCTTGCATCTGCGGATTTAAGCCCGGCTTTGATCAAGACTGTCGCAGAGCATGGTGTAATAGAATACCTAGACATCGGCAGATGGATCCCGATGTCAAAAAAAGACACCCTGAGCATCAAAGGAGAAATTGAGTATTCAGCCAAATTCACCTTTTCCATCAAATACGATCCCGACCGAGACTGGCGCAGCACCATCAGTGAGATCAAAGTTGATGAAGCTGAACTCAAGAAGGCTGATGCATACCATTTCACCGAAGACTCCTTACTTGCCGACGTGCGAGCTGTTCTGAAGAAAAAGCCTACATGCCGGGTTAAGCTGAAACACAATCAGATTCTAACGGTAAAGCCATGGAAAAGGGATAAAGATCGCCTTCTCATGCCAATGACCGTGCAAGTGGGGAGCAAAATCTCCATCAATGAGGAAGAAGCCGAAGAATTCATGTCCAACAAGTATGAACTTAAAAACCGCCTGGAAGGTTATGTCGCTGTCGCTCGTGCTGGTGCCGCAGTGCCAGAAGTCAAGCTTAGGGTGACACCCAATGCCAACGACCTGGATTTCAGAGCGGTTCTGAACACCTTGAGTGACTTACAGATAAACACAGTGCATCTTGAAGAAGTGGAGAGGTAGACGGTTGACACCTTGGGAGAGTAGGACAGCTTTGCAAGCTGTCGGCAGGATGTGTACTTGGGTTGCCGACAGCTTGCAAAGCTGTCCTACCTTAAAAGGCCGGTAGTTCCGGGGCATCATTCGCGACCACGGCGAGGCCTTCGATTTCTATCAGCCAGCCGGGGCGGCAGACGGGGGCGGTGACGACTTCAAAGGGCGTGTCAGGAAAGCGTTTGTTGAGTTCGACCAGGATGGGTGCGTGGTCGTTGGGGTCGCGGAGGTAGACGAGCATCACCTGCATGTCGGCCATGGTGGCACCGGCCTCGTTGAGCAATGCCTCGATGTTGATCAGGGTGCGGTCGAGCTGATGGAAAACATCACCCGGATAGAGGATCTCGCCATGGGAATCGATGCTGGCGGTTCCTGAGATAAAGATATGTTTGCGGTCGCGGTAGGCGATGCTGGTGCCGCGCTCGAAAGCCACCCCGTAGATATGGGTGGGGCTCAGGTAATCCTGTGCGTGCAGGTGGGTAATCTGCTCTGGTTTCACACCCCGGATGGCGTAGGCGTCCATCATGGTACGCGCGGACACCTCGGAAGAGCCGCCCTCGATACCGGTGCTGGCAATGTAGTGGGTCTTTGGTGTCAGCCCACACTCATTAAAAACCTCGTTCCGGGCCTCGACGAGTCCCGCGTAATTGGCATCGACGTTTTGGGCAAAAAACCAGGTGCGCACGACATTATCCGCCAGAGTCAGATGGTGGGCACTGAGCACCTCGTCGTACTGCCCGAAAATCCCCAGGGTCTGGTCATAGGCGCCCTCGACATCGGGTGTGGTGACACCCGTAGTCCAATAGTGGGTCAGCTCGCCACGGTTCAGGCTGAGCGTTTTTCCGCTCTTGGTTTTTTGGAGTGACCCGGACGGATCAAAGACATGCTGTGCCCACAGGGTCACCTTGGATGGCGCGACAGGGGGCTGGCAGACCCAGGAAACAGCGCACTTGTTAGGCTGGTCATCCGGCACGGCAAATGGCTGGCTTTGCAGAATCCCGGTCTGGTTCAGCAGGTCACTGCAGAGGAATCTGCGCCAGACGGCGGTGTTCATAGTCATACCTGCGTCTTCAACCGCTTTTTCATAGGCGAGCCGGACCCACTCAAGCTGGGTTTCAAAGGAGGCGTAGCGTGTGGGCCGGATCATCCATTGCAGCTCCTCCACACCATCGGCCCCGGGGAAACGGGAGCAGCTCACGGCAACCGGCAGATCCTGAGGCTGGCTGGTTTTTGCAGGCACCACATCTGTCGCGGGCATGGAATGATCGATTTCTTGTAACACAGGATGATGGATGGGTATGAACAGGATACGCGCCGGGAAGAGAAAAATTTCAGTCGAAGGTCACTCGATGATAAACGGGAATGCAGGCATGACACCGATCGATTGCAGGCGTGTGTTTTTCCCCTTCTTGTTAAATTCCCTGAACACCTCGATCATCAGGTTTCCCGCGGTTCCGGGTTTCATTTTCTCGCTGGCTTTCAGGGATACGCTGAGTGCGTTTTTACCCGACCTGTTTTGTTCGAGCGTGATTCCATCGGGCGCCTGATAGAGTTTCATCACCAGACTGCCGTCGGATTTGGTTTTTTTAATACGCAGCTTTGTCGAGCCACCCGGCCGGATACTCACCTTGGCATTTTTCGATAGAATCACCTCTGGCGCCTCGCCCCATCCTGAGACGAAGACCGTGGTTTGCTCCGAGGGCATGATGTGCTCGGTGATAAAGGCCTGGGTCATACCCTCGCATGGCACAACCGACCGGGTTACCGTCTGGCGCCCCACTTTGGCCCGGGCCTGAAGCCGCACATGGAAAAGGGTGTTCTTCACTCCCGTGGGGGCGGTGAGGGTCATCGTCATCTGGTCACAGCCCGATGGGATGGTTGCGCCCGCCAGCCTGAACCCCTTGGGGGCATCCTTGAGAATGATGTCGATATCTCCATCAAACCCGTCTTTTCGAACCACATGCACGTTGATAGGAACGGTGCAAGCCTGCCTAACAGTGATGCTCGACGGCGTGGCGCTGACTGAAAAATCGGGTCGCGGCCTGCTGACGCGCAACCGGTATCCGTATTCCTGCCCGCCCTGGTTCTGGGTATCGGAAACGTGGATGTAGTAGTTTCCTTCCTTGGGCAAGTGGGCACTCAGTTTTGAATCGGCGTGGTGGGTCAGCATACCCACGTTAAGCTGCCCGGCGTCATCATTCCACGCGATGACCTTGCCCTTGGCATCGGTGAGGCGAAGCATGGAGTCCATGGGGGAGTGGAGTCGGCGTGCATGGATCTCAACGATAACCTGGTCGCCGGCCCGGCCTTTGAACCGATACACATCCTTATCACCCGGACTCTCAATCCTGCCGTTGACAATGGTGTGCGCGGAAATGGATTGCGCCGTGGAAACCGAGTCGTTGCCAGGTGTTTCAAACTCCTCGGGAAGATCACCCACGGCGTAGGGGATCTGGTTGGAGTGTGCGAGGGAGAATTGCTGAATGGTCCCGGGGTCCTGAGCGACATCGAGCTCGGCTTGTCGGGTGGGAAGGTTCCATCCCGACAGGGTGACCCTGGTTCTATGCCCATGGCTGCCACCTAAAGGGAAAATGCTGGTGATAAACGGATCCTCGCCGACAGCGATACGATAGACAAAGTCCTCACGCCCACGGTAGATGGAATCGCGTATTTCGACGGTGTAACATGCGTCCTTGGGGATTTTATAAAACAGCACGGGGTCCGGGCTAAAACGGTAGTCGTCTGCATAGGCCACTTCTTTTCCCGACTCGTCATAGAGGGTAAGCGTCGCCTGAAACCAGCCGGGAACGGCGTCTGCGATGTAGGGGATAATGGCACGCGCGTGCCCCTGGATGAGCAGTTGTTGACCGGCTTTGGCGTTGAACTTAAACCGGTCGATATCACCAGCCGTGATCTGCCCGTTGATGACGAAGGGTGGAGCCAGTGTTTGGTTGATAGCTGCCGTATCGTTAGGCTCGACTTCCAAGGCTTCGGGTTTTTCCCCGATATAAAAGCGCATCGGGTTGCTGATGCCGTTTCCTGTTAGGAGCCTCATTTCCCGCATCCCCGGCGCGGCGTCCGGGGACACAGTCACCCGGATCAGACAGAGTTCCTCGAGCTCGCGGTTCTGTTGCTGGCTTTCCTTGTAGTGCCTTCGGAGAAGAGCGCCGAGCTGCTCGAAAGTGCATTTTTTCAGATCACGGAAAATGGGGTGATCCGGCGGGACAACCACCTCCGGACCCTGGTTTTTCTTCTTTTTTTGATCCGGTTTTTTATTGCCCTTTCGACGAGCCGTTCCCTCCTTCCGCCTGATGTCCCGCTGCAGTTGTTTCAAGTAATCGGCGTAGGTTTTTTTATAGTTGGAAAAACTGAGCACGTAGGTCGCCTTCACCCCGTCCCCGGTGACAAACACCTCCTTGACGCCCCTGAGGCCACGACCCGCTGCGGTGACCTCGATGGTAGCTCCCTGCTGGGCACCTGCGGGGTAGACATAGGCAACGTGGGACGCGGATTGCCCGGGCTCCGCGTTAGCTGTTAGGCAAACCGCCAGAAGAAGTGCTGTGATCGGGAAAACCCTCATGATCTGTGGATGGTTACATGATTTCCTTCAGGCGACCTTTCCCTTGGGTGGGGATCGTGATCGGGACGTGCTCTCCACGACCATTGGGCAGAGTGCCCTCGGGGTTGATACCGAGTTTTTCGTAAATACTTCCGAGGAAATCCTGGGGGTAGACAGGACGGTCCGCCACCTCCATCCCTTTTTCATCCGAGGCCCCGACAACGTGACCGCCGACAAAGCCACCCCCGCCGACCAGCGAGGAGAAACAGGCGCCGAAGTGACCACGGCCACCTTTCCAGGGCTCGTTCCAGAGGACTTTGGGTGTCCGGCCAAACTCGCCCGAGCACCAGACGATGGTGCTATCGAGCAATCCACGCCCGGCGAGGTCTTCAAAGAGCGTCGCAATCGCCTGGTCCATCTGGGGCAGCTTCTGGTTCATCAGGTTGAAATGCATCTTGTGGGTGTCCCAGCCTTTGTAGTTGAGGGTGATGTATTTGACACCATTCTCTACCAACTTGCGGGCCATCAGGCAGGACTGACCGAAGCTATTCCGACCGTATTTATCGCGCAGCGCGGCTGGCTCGCTGGATAGATCAAACACCTTGCGTGCATCTCCGAGGATCATCGAGTAGGCTTTTTCCTCGCACTCGTCGAGCTTCTTGAAATCCCTGGTGTTAGTATTGGCTTTACCGAGGGTGTCGAGCGAGTGCAGCAGGTCGCGGCGACTTTGCTGTCGGGCATCCGTAATCCCCTGGGCAATGACCCCCTGCACGGTAAAGGGGTTCCTGCTCGGGTCCCCGCCCGTTGCAAAGGGTTTGTATTTCGGCCCTAGAAACCCTTCCTCTGAAAAACGTCCATGCGGTTGGGTAAGCACGATGTAGGGTGGCAACAGGCCTTTGTATCCCGCGTCATATCCTTTGAACTTGGACACCACCGAGCCGATACATGGATAGACCTGCCCGTCACCCGGCGAGCGCCCTGTTTGCATCAGATAGGAGGCTGTCTCGTGCGCATTCACACCGTGCGTCATACTGCGGATCAGCGAGAACTTGTCAGCCTGTTTGGCCATGAGGGGCAGTTTGGAGTTGATCACCATTCCGTCCGCCACGGTCTTAACCACCTCGTTATAGGGGCCGCAGTAGTCCGGCCCGGCGCCGGGCTTGGGGTCAAAGGTATCGAGGTGGGACGGGCCACCCCACATCCAGATTTCGATCACCGCTTTCGCCTGGCCGGGAGTGAATGTGTTAGACCTGGATTCATCCCCGGCTGCATGGCTGAAATTGACCGAATTCAGGAATGGTATTCCCAGCGCAGCCGCCGCACCGGTTTTCAAGACATGGCGCCGTGATAGGTTTACAGGATGGTCGGGGTCATTCATGGCGGTGCTGTTTCTGTTGTTAGGGTTTAGTGTTTGTAGAGAAACTCCTTGGTATTCAGGAGTGCCCATGCGAGGTCATACACCGCCCCCGTCGAGCCGGATTTTTTTCCCGGCCCGTTGAAATACTTGAGAGCAACGGCAGCCTCCTGTGGGGTGGGTCTCCGGGATAGGATACTGAGATAAACCATGCGGACGGTTGCCGGTTTGTCATTTCTTGTTTGCGCCAGGATTTGCTTGAGCACCGGGCTTTTGTAGATCCTTGCGTGGATCTCGGTGGAGTTCAGCATGTAGAGGCGTTGGAATTCCGTGGGATTGGTCTCGCGCTCGGATTCATAGCCTTTGTCCCTGCTGGGCCGACCAAACATCTCCAAAAACTGGCTGGTGATACTACCGTCGGAAAGGGTGATGGTCCGCTTGTCTTCCGGGATGAAGGTAAACGGCTCAGGTATGGGGCTCCAGTATTTCTCTGTGGTGTTACCAAAACCGTTGAGCGCATCCACCAGGACTTCGGCATCGAGACGACGCATATGGTAATGGCCAAAATAGGCCGCCGCGTATGGGTGCTTGCTTCGTGGGATGCACGACTGCTGGTAGGTTTGCGAGTTGAGGATCAGTCGGAACAGATGCTTCAAGTCATAATTGGACTTCACTAACTCGCCTTGCAAATACGTGAGCAACCCGGGATTGGATACAGGATTGTTAGGTCGGACATCATCCGGCTCATGGATGATGCCGCGCCCCATCAGCCAGTACCAGACACGGTTGGAGATACTCTGGGTGAACCAGGGGTTCTCCGGGGTGATCAACCAGTCGGCAAACGCCACCCGGGGGTCATCACCAGCGGGGATGGTGATTTTTTTCCGGTCCGGGAAGACAGCGTTCAAAGGCGTGTTGGCTTCGGGGTCGAGGTAAACGATCTCCTCTTTCCACTCGACCGTTTTTTTATAGGCCACCCGTGAGAAAAAGGTGCCGAACTCCTTGCGGGTGTTTTCCGACCAGTGCTCGGTTCTCACGCCCATGAAGGTAAGGGCGACCATCTCGCCAATGGCCTCGGGATCGGTTCCCTGCACCGCCCGGTAGAAATTGACCGCTGGCTCGCGGAAGTTGCTGCCACTTGATGTGAGGAGTTGTCGGGCAAAAACATCATACGGCCGGTTCTCCTTCACCGCATCCCGAATCCAGCGATGGTATGCTTGCACACCGTTGGGCCACAGGTTCACGGGAAACTCGGATTTCACCCGCAGCAAGTCACACCACTTCAACGTCCAGTAATCGGTGAACTCGTCGCGGGCCATCAACACATCGATGAGTTTTGCACGTTTGCCGGGGTCATTGCTATTGATGAAATAGACCACCTCCCTTTGCTTCGGCAGTGTGCCGATGACATCCAGGAAAACGCGGCGGATAAACACCTCGTCGGAACATGTCCGGGCCGGGGTGATCCCCTGTTTTTTAAGAACGGATTGAACGAGTTGGTCGATGCGGGTGGCAGGAACAGGCGCCTGATCACTTTCGTATGGGACGACCAACGGAGCCGCAGGCGGGACTTGCGGCTTTGCCACCACCGCTTTGGCCTGGCCGTCGTTTTTTTCTGTCTTTTTTTCTATTGTTTCCGCACCCAGGCTACCCAAGGCAAGTGTCAGGATAACAGTCACCACGGGCAGTCCGGTGGACTGTCGGCAAAACCCCAGACTATCCGAGATGATCATTACCCCGTGGAAGCATTTCCTCCGTAGTTGTAAACGCAAATGCGGCCGGAAAGTTTCAAATAAATAAAAAAAATTCATGATATAGCCCACTGACCACACGGAACTGAAAGAATGAAAGAATGAGTCGCCTTGACCTGTATGCATTCTTTTTTCATCCTGCCCTGAGAGATCATCGTATCAGACCAGGCCTGGGATCAGCTCTGGAAACCATCCACCCATGAAATCATCACACATACTACGGCGCCTCGGCATGCTCGGTTTATTCACGGTCGCTACTGGCGTGGCGGCTGCCAAGGCACCCATGGAACTCAGCTCAACCCGTTTTTCGGGAAATGACCTTACCCCTTGTCCTGCCTGTCTCTGCGCTGCGCCGAATGGCGACGTCTTTGTAGGTGTCGACCTGCTGGGTTCACTGGGTAAAGGCCCTGGAAAAGGAAGGATCATCCGGCTCAGGGATACCGATCATGATGGGGTCGCCGACCAGCACACGGTCTTTGCGGAAATCGACAACCCGCGTGGACTCATCAGCGTCGGTGACCAGCTCTACGTTCTGCACACAGAGATCCCCAGGGACAAGGGGGTCATGACCGGTATGTATCTCAGTTTGCTGACAGACACCGACCAGGATGGCAAGGCGGACGGACCACCCCGGCATCTGATCAAAAACGTATCAACACTGTTACACAACCAGCAGCGCGGGGCGGACCACACCACAAACGGCATCAGGATGGGAATTGATGGCTGGATCTACATCGCCGTGGGTGACTTTGGGTTCGTGGATGCCGAGGGCACGGACGGAACCCGGCTCACCATGCTGGGTGGCGGTATTCTCCGGGTACGCCCCGACGGCACGGAGATGGAGGTCTACACCCACGGGCTGCGCAATATCTACGATGTGGCGATTGACCCGTTTATGAATATCTTCACCCGTGGCAACACCAACGACGGCGGCGGCTGGAATGTGCGTTTCATCCACCAAATCCAATCGGGCGAATACGGCTACCCTGTCCTATTTAAAAACTTCACCGATGAAATCATCCCGGCACTCGTCGATGTCGGCGGCGGCTCCGGGACGGGCTCCCTGTTTTTCCAAGAACCCGGCTGGCCGGAACAATACAACAACGTGCCACTCATGGGCGACTGGGGGCGTAACCAGCTGTTCATCCATCGCCTCACCCCGGACGGACCATCCTTTACGCAACAACAGGAAAACTACATCTCGGTTTCCCAGTTCACCGATGTCGATGTCGATGGCTCGGGCCGCATGTACCTCTCGGCCTGGGAGGGTGCCGGCTACAGCGGCAACCCCGGCAAAGGCTACATTGAGCGCGTGGTGCCCAAGGACTGGAAATACCTCCCTTTTCCCAAGCTCCGGGAGCTGTCGGACGAGGCCCTGGTCAAGGGCCTGACGTCAAAAAGCGCCACCGCACGGCTCCACGTCCAGCAGGAGTTGCTCCATCGCAAGGACAGCAGTGGCCGCAACCAAGCGGCTGTTCTCGCCGTTGCCAAAGACCGCTCCCAATCGAAGGAGTCACGTGTCGCAGCCCTCTTTACCTACGCCCAGCTGCTCGGCGGGCAGGCCAGCGGCGGACTCAACGAACTCACCCGGGACAAGGACATGCGTGAGTTTGCGCTGCGCGCGCTGGCCGACAGAATACCCATCGCAGTCCAAACCCCCGTGGAGCCGTTCCTGGCAGGCCTGAAGGACGCAGACCCGCGTGTGCAGGTCGCTGCTGCCGTTGGTCTGGGCCGTATCGGTAAAGTGGAAACGGCCCCCGCCTTGCTCGCCGTGGCCATCCCGCCGGCACCGATGAAGGCATCCACGCAGAAAGGGCATCAAGGCGGACCCCATGCAACCCCACACTCGGACGTCGTGCTGCCGCATGTGGCTGTTAGATCGCTCATCAAGCTCAACGCCACGGACGCTTGCCTGGCCGCCATTGACGGCCCCAGCCAGGATGGTGCTCTCTGGGCCCTGCGCTGGATGCACAACCCCAGGGCGGTTGACGGGCTCATTGCCAAACTCAGCAGCACCCAAAGCCCCGCGCTGAAGAAGAAAATCTTCACCGCGCTCGCCCGACTCTATCAGCAAGAGGCTGATTATGACGGCTCATGGTGGTGGAGCACCCGACCCGACACGCGCGGCCCGTTCTACGTGCTGGCCAGGTGGTCCGAGTCGGATAAGATTGAAAAAGTCTTCCGCTCTGAGTTTGAGAATGCGAATGCCCCAGGCAAGGAGTTCCTAGCCTCGGTGGCTAACAAACATCGTATGAACATCGAGGGCATTGGTACCATTCAGGATTCCAATACGGCGGGCGCTAATAAGAACAAAGGGCAGATTGAAAAGACCTCGATCGAGGACGTCATGCTTTCACTCGAAAAAATCAAGGGTAACCCCAAGGCGGGGAAAAAAGTGCTGAAGGGACTCGCCTGTGCCGCCTGCCACAATATCAATCCAGGGGACCCGGTCAAAGGTCCCGACTTCAACCACATGGGGTCCCGTTTGAGCAAGGAACAGATCGCAGAGGCCATCTTGAAGCCAGATGCCACCATCTCCGATTCGTGGGTCACCGTGACCCTCAACGATGGCACCACCCACCAGGGCACACTTGTTTCCAAGGACAGCACAAAGGTCGTGGTCAACAACATCGCGGGGATCTCCACCACGCTGAAAACCCCGGACGTCAAGAGCATCACCAAACAAACATCCACCCTCATGGGCCCGGGCCTCGCCAACGAGTTGTCGCTCAAACAATTTGCCGATCTGGTGACCTACCTCCACTCCCTCAAGTAAATCCGCCTATCCAGCCCGTTTTGAAGCGTACAACAATTTGAATTCAGCCATTGAGATTTTGCTTGCAAGAAAATGAAAATAGGTTATTGGGTGTCCCGATCAGTGGAGTAACGATGAAGTTACCGAAGTGGTCATCCTTGCCAACAATGGCAAGAACCTATCGATTTGTTCGTGCGCATGGCCAGTCTTTAGTTTCAGTAGAACATCGCACTTACAAGAAAAGCAAATGAACATATACGTAGGAAACCTGTCTTATAATCTCAGCGATAACGATCTTCAGCAAGTATTTGCTGAATACGGTGCTGTCTCCAGTGCCAAGATCATTCAAGACAGAGACACCGGTCGCTCCAAAGGATTCGGATTCGTGGAAATGGCCAATGACGCCGATGGCGCAAAAGCCATCGAAGGCCTTAACGGCACTGAACTCGATGGAAGAAACCTCACCGTGAACGAAGCCCGTCCACGCGAAGAGCGCCCAAGACGTGATAATAACAAGTGGTAATTTCTCTCAATCGATAAATACCTTTCACGAAGCCCCCTCCTGCTGACGGCAATACGCCCAAGCGGAGGGGGCTTTTTTATCGGGGCAAGGAGTACCTGTCCACTGGTGGTCGGACCGATGAAGAGCATCGATTTTCAACCACCCCCGCGACTTGACAGTCGCTGTGGTAAATCTCAAACTGAATCCATGCAGCCGACTCAGTTTATGGATGCCGTCCAGGCCGTCATCACGCGTGATCCGCGGTTTGATGTGGGGGCGTATTATTTTCTCAAGGATGCCCTGGATTTCACCGTCAAGCGGGTGATGGAAAGCAATGACGGCGAACACCGCCACGTAGCCGCCAGCGAGCTGCTCATCGGCTTCCGCGATCTCGCGATCCAGGAATTCGGCCCAATGGCGAGTACCATGATGTCTGAGTGGGGCATCAACTCGTGCACCGACATAGGAACAATCGTTTTCCAGCTGATCGATGAAGGGGTGTTCGGCAAACAGGACTCCGACACACTTGAGGACTTCGCCGAGTTATTTCCGCTGATGGAAACACTCGATGCGCCATTCCGGCCCAAACAGCCGCCTGTTTCCATCACCCGGGACGGGCAACTTCCCGGCTTGACCGCATAGGCTGGCCGCCGCTGGCAATTTAGCGCTGGCAATTCCAGGAAAATCGTTTGTCATATTCCCATGTTCAAAACCACGATCCTATCCGCCCTGCTGGTCACTCCGATCTTCGCGCAATCGCCTGCTGCACCTGCCATCCCCGACGAGGCGCCAGCCAAGGCCCGCCACACCGCAAACACCCCGACGCACAAATTGAATGCCGCCTGGTGGAAACAACGGCACACCCAAAAAGTCGCCGCCGCCAAGGGCGCCAAGTGCGACCTGCTATTCATCGGCGACTCCATCACCCACGGCTGGGAGAGCCATGGAAAAAAAGTGTGGGAGGAATACTACGCCAAACGCAATGCATTCAACATCGGCTTCTCAGGCGACCGCACCCAGCACGTGCTCTGGCGCTTCGACAACGGCGAGCTTGCCCATTTCAAACCCAAGGTCGCCGTCATCATGATCGGCACAAACAACACAGGCCAAGCCATGCAGAAGGCCGAGGAAACGGCTGATGGCATCAAGGCGATCATTACCAAGCTCCACCAACACAGCCCGGAGACCAAGGTTCTCCTGCTCGCCATTTTTCCGCGTGGTGAAAAACCGGATCACAAGATGCGCGTGCTCAACACCCGGATCAATGACATCATCAAAACATACGCCGACGGCAAGCTGGTCCACTACCTCGACCTGGCTCCGGCCTTCCTCACCAAAGACGGCATCCTCACCCAGGAAATCATGCCTGACCGCCTTCACCCGCGCGAGCACGGATACCGGATCTGGGCAAAAACCATGGAGCCCAAACTCAAGGAACTCCTCGGCGAATAAGCCCACACTCCGCCATCTTGCCCCTTGACCCGGCTCCTTGCCCCTCGCTCCTTCCTATTTGGGGCGGACACCCGGATGGATACCGACATCAGCCAAGGCGCTCGGTCACTTCTGTTTTTTCAGTTGCCGAAACATCCCGGGGGCCTGGCCGGTCATCCGTTTGATGAAATTCGATAGCCCGGCCGCGTCCGAGAAGCCCGCCTGTTCGGCCAGATTCGTTAGATTCAATGTCTGGTTCTTCAGCAGTCTGATGATACTCTCCAAGCGTTGCTCCCTGATGACCTCGGCGGGGCTGCGTCCCGAGTGTTTTTCAAATGCCCGCTCCAGACCGCGCCGTGAGACCCCACAGCTATCGGCCACCTTGGTCACCGAAGGCCCCGCCAAGGCCTGGGAGCCAATGTAATCAAGGGCCTTTTGGTAAACCAGCAGGTAGCGGTCGATCTCGTGGCTCGACTCACGCACCACCATCGACGACTGCCCCAGATGTGCTTTGTTTTCCAAATCACAATCCACATCCAACATATTTAATAATCTTCCAGCAGCAGCCTTCCCTACATCGGCGGCATGCAGGTCGATACTGCTCAGTGTGGGAACGGTCGATTCACAGAGCAAGCGGTCGTTGTCGACACCGATCACCGCCACCTCATCAGGCACGCTGAGGCCCGCCAGTTTACATGCATGTAATACATCCACACCCGCCTCGTCATTACACGCAAGCACCCCGCACGGCTTGGGTATTTTCTCTAACCACAACTGAATCTTCAACACGCTGTCCCACGAATACCGTTCATCTTCCGTCAGTGAGACGATCGACAGACGTGCCCCCCTGTAATTGGAATAGGCCTGGAATGAATTTTTACGCGCCTCCGACCACGCGACACCCTGCCAATGCACAAACCCCCAGTAATCGAGGTTTAGTCGTTCAAACTCGACCCCGGCCTTGCCTCCAATCGCTTCGTCATCAACGTGAAGGTCGATTTCCTCATCACCGCTCCTGCTCTTGTGTCCGCGGATCGAAACCACGGGAATTCCCTGGTCGCGCAACACATTGATCAGGCTACCATCCAACCCACGCGTGATAGCCCCCTGCACGTTCCTGCTCCGCAAACAGGCTTCCAAATGTCGTTTTTCGTGAATCACAGGAACCACCCACACCTCATAACCATCCCCTGCCTGCATCATCGATAGCACACCCCGAAGAACCTCACGGGAAAAGAAGCCTTGGCGGATTGCGATGAATAGTATCGTTTTCTCAGATCGTTCCATAGCTAAGCGTGGACACCATAACAGACAGCCCCCGACTGTCGCAATTTATAAATTCATTATCCGCACATCAAAATTGGCCTTTTCCCTGTATTTCTCCATAATCCGGGCACAATATCCATCCATCCAATTTCGATGAAACCATCCCACCTCGTTCTCTTCTCATTGTTGATGGCTTGCACATGCCAGGCCCAAAAAGCAGATTCCAAAAAGGCAGTTACCCCGACGTGGACATCTGCAGAAGCAGCGTCCAAGGAAAATGCCCGGTTCAAATGGATTGGCGAGTATCGGTCTGCCACCGGCAAACACTTCCACCAAGTCACCTTGCTCAAAAACGGGAGCTACCTCATCACCACCTATCAGGGCGGGCTTCCGGGTCGTGGCTGGGATCAATCCAAGGCCACCTCCAAAGTCCTCGGCCAGAAAGATCTCGAGGCCGTCTTGCTCAAGGCTGAAAAAGTTGTGTACCAAAGCCCCACCATGGGCAAGAAAGCCCCGGCGGATGCGACAATTGTCATGCCCTCAGGATTTACCAACGTCAAAGATGGTATACTCCACGCAGGCGGAACCACCAAAAAAGACGTGGGCTCGTTTAAAATGCATCTCGAATTCAAGCTCCCGTTCAAACCCCAACGGAACCCGGGTAACCAGGACAAAGGCAACAGCGGGATCTACATTTTCAACAACTATGAGATCCAGGTGCTCGACACCTTTGCCCTTGATTACGCCTCTACCGAACACCCCATCAAGTTGGAATCCCACATGAACCAATGGTGCGGCTGCCTCTACAAAACCAAAATGGCCGACGTCAATATGTGCCTGCCGCCACTCGTCTGGCAAACCTACGACATCGAATTCACCGCGCCTGTGTTCAAAGACGGCAAAAAGGTTGAAAACGCCATCCTGACCGTCTTTCACAACGGTGTTAAGATCCACAACAAGGTGGAATTGAAGTCTGGCACAGGTGCCGGCGCCAAACGCAAACAAGTGGCCCGCGGCCCCATTTTGTTCCAAGAACACGGCAATCCCACCGTCTACAGAAATGTATGGATTGTGGAAACAGATGCTGTAAACAAGTAGCCGACCACCAGATACCAACCTCGATTTTCCAAACGTAAACCAATCACATCCATGAGCGACCCACAACCTCAAGAGAATCCCGACAATGCCGACATGTCGGTCAACCCTAAAATCGAAGCCCACCGCCAGATCATTCTCGATGGTGAAGCCAAGGGGGGCGCCAGCAAGTTCCTCGCCTACGCCAGGCTCTCCGGCCCCGGCTGGCTGCAGAGCGCCATCACCCTCGGCGGCGGCTCGCTCGCCAACGCGCTCTACCTCGGCGTGCTCGGCGGCTTCGCGCTGATGTGGCTCCAGCCGATGGCGATGATCTTCGGCATCGTCATGATGAGCGCCATTTCCTACATCACCCTCTCCACCAACAACCGCCCGCTCCGCCAGATCAACTCCCACATCAGCCCGATCCTCGGCTGGGGCTGGCTTACGGCCTCGATGATGGCCAACCTCGTCTGGTCGCTTCCGCAGTATGCCCTCGCCGTCGCCGCCCTGCGCCAGAACCTGCTGCCCGGCCTGCTCGGACCGGATGCCATGCCGGATTTCGCGGGTAAGCTCATCGCCGCGGGCATCGTTCTCACGCTCGTCATCACCAATGTGATGATCTATATTTCCGGAGGAAAGGGCACCAAGGTGTTTGAGACCATCATGAAACTCATGGTCGGCTCCATCGTCATCTGTTTCTTCGGTGTCGTCATCCGCCTCAGCGTCGCCGGGGAAATCAACTGGGGAGCCATTTTCGCCGGCTTCGTCCCCAGCCTGGACAACCTCTTCTCCCCCGCGGAGACCTTCTCCCCCTTCCTCAACCAACTGACCGACAGCGGCCGCGATTTCTGGTCGAACATGATCGTCGGCCAGCAGCGCGACGTCATGATCGGTGCCGCTGCCACCGCCGTGGGGATCAACATGACCTTCCTCCTGCCCTACTCGATGCTGCGCAAGGGCTGGAACCGCGACTTCCGCGGCCTCGCCATCTTCGACCTCTCCACCGGCCTGCTCATCCCCTTCATGCTGGCCACGGCCTGCGTGGTGATCTCCGCCGCATCCCAGTTCCACGCCAAACCCGCCCCCGGTTTCCTCGGTGAAAAAGACGCCAGCGGCGCCCTGGTCCAACCCGCCAAGAACATGGTCGGCCCCTACGAAGGTCTGCTGAAACAACGCCTGGCAGCCGATATCGGCGCGGAGGCGTTCGCCGCCCTCACGCCCGAGCAAATCAAGGCACAGACCGCCGCCCTGCCGGTTGAGGAGCGCACCATGGCCGCCATGCTCGTCAAGCGCGACGCCTTCAACCTCGCCGCCACCCTCGAGCCCCTCGTCGGCCGCTCGGTCGCCAACTACGTCTTTGGATTCGGGGTGCTCGCCATGGCACTCAACGCGGCAACGATGCTGATGCTCATCAACGGCCTCTGTTTCTGCGAACTGCGCAACAAACCCGCGAAGGGAAAAACCCAGCGGATCGGCTCGCTCATGGTCTGCGTCGGGGTCCTCGGGCCGTTCTTCTGGACCGGCAGCGCCCAGATGTGGCTCGCCGTTCCCACCTCGGTCTTCGCCATGGTGCTTCTGCCCATCGCCTACGTCGTCTTCGCGCTGATGATGAACAACAAAACCATCCTCGGCAAAGACATGCCGACCGGTAAACGCCGCATTGTCTGGAACGTCCTGATGGCGGGCTCCTGCCTCTTCGCCACCATCGGCAGCCTCTGGTCACTGTGGTCGAAACTCGGGTGGCTCGGCCTCGCCCTCTTCGCCATCTTCATCGCGGTCGTTCTCGTGACCCGGGGGAAAATGACCCGTAAACCCGCCGCATAGCCTCTAACCAACCCTCAATCCACTTGCATATGAAATTCGGAATCATCGGCGCCGGCATGATCGGCCGCTTCCACGCCCAGGCAATCACAGACATGGCGGGCGGCAGCCTGCACTCGGTCTTCGACCTCAACCAGGAGCGAGCCGAGGCACTGGCTAACGAATTTGGTGCCAAGGCATACTCAGACGTGGCTGAGTTCCTGGCCGACACTGATCTCGAGATCGTCACCGTCGGCACCCCCAGCGGCGCCCACCTCGACCCCACGTTGGCAGCATTGAACGCCGGCAAACACGCGATTGTGGAAAAACCGTTGGAGGTGACAACCGAGCGGATCGATCAACTCATGGATGCCGCGGCAAAGAGCGGAAAAACCCTCGCCGCTGTTCTTAACCGTCGCTTCCACCCCGGTATGGACGCGTTTAAAAAAGCGGCTGACGAAGGCAGGTTCGGCGTGCTCGCCTCTGCCTCGGCTTACATCAAGTGGTTCCGCGACCAGGCATACTACGACTCCGCCGGCTGGCGCGGCACCTGGGCACTCGACGGCGGTGGCGCCCTGATGAACCAGTCGATCCACACCGTCGACGCCCTGCTTTATCTGGCGGGTCCTGCCAAACGGGTGACAGCCACCACAGCCTGTCTCGCACACGAGCGCATCGAGGTGGAGGACCACTGTGTGGCCATCATTGAATTTGAAAATGGCGCACGTGGCGTCATCGAGGCCTCGACCTGCACCTGGTCAAAGGACGGCCACCCCGCCCGCGTCCAGCTTTCCGGAACCGACGGCTCTGTCTTTCTGGCCGACGAAGCATTTGAGGCCTGGGACTTCCGTGAGGAGAAACCAGAAGACGCCGAAATTCGCGCCACCCTGATGAAAGGCCAGGAAGCCGGACTGGGCGCCAACGACCCCACAGCGATCAACACCTACCAGCACCAGCGCAACTTCGAGGAAGTGGTGCAGGCCATCCAGGAAGGCCGCGAACCATCGACATCGGCGGCAGAATCCCGCAAGGCCGTGGAACTCATCGAAGCCATCTACCAATCCGCCAAAAACAACGGCGAATGGGTCTCTTTGTAACCGGCTAAATACGCGAACTACGCTAAAAAGCCAGCAATTGCCTCGTTCAATCTAACAACAAAAAACTTTCGCGTAATTAGCGTATTTCGCGGTCAAAAAATAAACCTCCATGAAACTCACCGGATTTGCCGACGAAGCAGCCCCCGACCTCGCCACCCAGATCAAGGCCACCCAGGAACTTGGCTGGAAATATATTTCCGCCCGTGGAATCGACGGAAAAAACATCCACGACCTAACGGAAACGGAATTTGACCGGGCATACGGGCAGTTGCAGGAAGCTGGAATAGAAATCGCCGAGTTCGGCTCCCTGATCGGCAGTTGGTCGAAAAAAATCGACAGCGATTTCACACTCACGATGGACGAGGTGGAGCGCTGCATCCCGCGGATGCAGAGGCTCGGCACCAACATTGTGCGGGTCATGTCCTACGCCCAGGAGCCCTGGGGCGGGGATCAGCACGAGCAAGAGCGTTTCCGCAGGCTGCGTGCGATCACCTCCCGCTTCTCGGAGGCTGGCATCACCGTGGCGCACGAGAACTGCATGAACTACGGCGGTTTCTCCAGCGGCCACACCCTCAGGCTCATCGAGGAGGTGCCTGGCCTGAAACTGATCTTCGACACCGGCAACCCCGTTTTCCAACGCGACCGCTCACAGGACGATCCCCAGCCTTGGCAAGATGCCTGGCAGTTCTATCAGGATGTCATCGACCACGTCATCCATATCCACGTCAAGGACTGCCGCAACCCGAAAGCCGACGGCGAGGAACCCGAATACGTCTTCCCCGGCGAGGGCCAGGCATATGTCCCGGCCATCATCGACGACCTCAAGAAACGCGACTACCAGGGCTTCATCGCCATCGAACCCCACGTCGCCACCGTTTTCCACATCACCGACGGTAGTGAACCCGACTGGCAACAGTGCTACGACAGCTACGTGCAGTATGGACGGGCTCTTGAAAAGCTCCTCCAGTGACCTAATCATCACAACCAAAACCATGAAACCGCCTTTTCACCTCCCTCTGATTATCCTAACATTGTTAGGCAGCCTTGGCTGGTCGGCTGATGCCGAGGTCATCGACCTGCCACAGCCCCCGATCACGCAACTCTACCAAGACGCCAAGAGCCAGCCTAACGACAAGGAAACGCGGTTGACGAAAAACACCGACATCCTCGTTGCAGCGCGCAAGATACTCGCCGATCACCCCGAGGTGCCACCCACCGCGCCGCTGCGGGAAATCCTTGTGCGCCGCATCATGCTCCCCGCTGCCGAACGTATTTTCGCCGATGCCCCCACACCGGAAAACCGCACGCAGCTGCGCAACATCGCTACGGATGTCGTCAACGTCCCCGTCTATGAAGGCCACCTCATTGTGCCTGAAAAAGTGCGTGCCGCCTACATCCTGGCAAACATGGATATTTTCCCCACCCCGACCTCTGCCCCGGTGGATGCCGGGAAGCACATCCGCGCGCTGGTGGCACTCTTCCCACCGCGAGCAGCCATCAAGGAGCCCACGGCCTTTACCGGCCAGGCCACGGTCTATGCCGCCAAGCTCGCCATCGCAGCTGGAGAGAAGGCTCTGGCCGACGAGTATTGCGCCACCATCAGCAAGCACTACCTCGCCACTGAAAACGCACTGACAACCTTGATCCAGGCCGGCCACGCCCCGGTGTTTGAAATGGAAATGACCACCCTCGACGGGAAAAAACTGTCGTTTCCAGCCGACACCAAAGGCAAGGTGGTTGTGCTCGATTTCTGGGCCACCTGGTGCGGTCCCTGCATCGCATCCATGCCACATATCCAGAAGCTTCAAGAAAAATTCAAGGACCAGGACGTCCTCATCGTCGGTGTCTCCTGTGACCGACCCTCCTCCAAGGAAACACCTGAGCAAAACAAGACCAAGGTCGCCGATTTCATCTCGAATAAAGGCTACAATTGGATTCAGACCTACAGCGGTGAATGGCCCAGGTCGGCCGTGAAATACGGTGTCTCCCGCATCCCCACCGTGTTTGTCATCGGCAAGGACGGCCGCCTCATCTCCGTCACAGCCCGGGGCCGGGAGGAGGCACTCATCAACAAGGCCCTCTCCTTACCCTGACAACCACCACGGCAAGCCCTCGGCATATCCCCACCAGGCAGCCAGCCTACCAGCGGCCCCCACATCATCCCAAGATGTCGACTTCACTGAGCAATCCACCAACCCGTTCAAGGTTGCCGGGGTCGTAATAACGACGATTGTATTCGCCATATGGCACATTGAAATAGCCCTTTTTGTTGACCCGGAAAAGCCCACGAAAACAGGTTTTATTGAGATAGATAAATGCCGCAGCTCTTTCAAAATGATCCTGATAATCCGATGGATGCTTAGTGCGCAGCTCAAGAAAGAACGGCTTTTCATTGGGCATCTTATCGAGAAGGCTCGCCACTCTGCTCCAGTCATCACGTATCGCTTTGTAAGAGTCTACCAACCAACCATTCACATCGGAAATTACGGCATTATTCCATTCTGTGGCCATAAACACACTGCCACCTCCTACAAATGGTTCATAAAAACAGTCGAAATCATCGGGAAAACAAGCTAACAACTGGTCAGCAATACTCTGCTTCCCTCCAGCCCACTTTATAAAAGGGCCCATATTGTTCTTAAACCTCACCATGCGTCATTGAACCACGGAACCACCCCGGGGATCAAGTTAAAATGTGTTCATTCGTACACCTGTGCGGTTTATCTGTATCCTCCATCGTAAATCCACCCCATACAAAACGGATTCACATATCATGCCGGCAAGTTGCAAACTTACCCTACCTCAAACTACCTAACCCAATTGCATCATTAATCAGGGGGTAACTGAAAGTTGTGGGCAAATTGTGGTTTGGTTTCCCTGTTACGTGCATAGCTCTGGAGTGCGCAGACCCCGACGTCAGGAGGGCTCTGCGCTTTAGATTCCGGTTCGGTGCTACTACGCCATACTCCTCCCAACCGCCAATACACATGTATGAGAAAGAAAAAAGTGCAGTTTTTACAGTGCACAAAGCTGAGGCTGCGCGTCAACAAGGATTAATCGATCATCTGATTGTTGGCCGGGAAGTTGAAAGTGAATGGCCCCTTCTTGTAGAGGGAATCACATTACGTTAGCCAGCCTCACATCATCAGCTTCCGGTCCAGGGTGCGGTATTGGATGGCTTCGAGGATGTGTTCGGGCTGGATGTGTTCACAAGCTGCCAGATCCGCCAGGGTGCGGGCAACTTTGAGAATCCGGTCGTGGGCGCGCGCGGAGAAATTGAGCTCGGTCATCGCGTGTTCGAGGTAGCCGGAGGCGGTGGCATCGATCCTGCAGTGCTCACGCATCACCTTGCTTGGCATGGACGCGTTACAGGTGATCTTTGGGTTGGCCGAAAATCGCTCCAGCTGCCTTGTCCGTGCGGCTTCGACCCGTTCACGGACCACGGCGGAGGTTTCCCCCGTCTCATCGGATGCCAGTTCACGATACTCGACCAGGGGGACTTCGACGTGGAGGTCGATCCTGTCTAACAAAGGACCGGATATGCGTTGTCGGTATTTTTCTATCTGCGGCGGCGAACACCGGCATTCGCGTTTGGGATCTCCGTAATAGCCGCAGGGACAGGGATTCATGGCGGCGACCATCATGAACCGACTAGGAAAGGTCAGCGTTCCTGCGGCTCTGGAAATGGTGACACTGCCGTCCTCCAAAGGTTGCCGCATGACTTCGAGAGTCTGCCTTCGAAACTCGGGTAGTTCATCGAGAAAAAGCACCCCGTTGTGGGCGAGCGAAACCTCACCCGGGCCGGGGTTGGTGCCACCACCTAACAAACCCACATCGGAGATGGTATGGTGGGGTGCACGAAACGGGCGGGTGACCAGCAGGGCGTTTTCCTTTCCTAACAAACCGGCAATCGAATGCACTTTGGTGGAGTCGATCGCCTCGGCCTCGGTCAGATCGGGGAGGATGGTGGGCAGGCGTTTGGCGATCATGGACTTACCGGTTCCGGGTGGGCCTACCATCAACAGATTGTGGCCACCGGCGGCAGCCACTTCGAGGGCGCGCTTGACCTGGTGCTGTCCTTTGACGTCCTCCAAACCCACTTCGTAGTGGCGGCGGGTGTCGAAGAGTTGTTTCCGGTCGAGTTCAAACGGGGCGAGTATCCGCTGGCCCGTGATAAAGTCCCAGGCTTGGCGAAGGTTTTCGACACCGTAGACCTTGATGCCATCCACGATGGCGGCCTCGGCGGCATTTGCCGCAGGAACAATGAGACGTGTCCGGCCTTGCCGTTTTGCCGCCAGTGCCATCGGCAGCACACCCCGTATCGGGCGGACCATGCCGTCGAGCGCCAATTCCCCGGCGATCGAGTAGCGTTCGGGCTCCTGAATGCGGTCGTCTCCCGCGGTTTCTGCCAACGCCAGGGCAATGGGCAGGTCGAATCGGGGGCCCTCTTTTTTTAAATCCGCCGGTGCCAGATTGATGGTTTTCACCCCCTTCGCCCAGCTCAGGGCCGATGTGCTGAGGGCGGAGGTGACACGCTGCGAACTCTCGCGGACGGCCGCGTCGGGCAGGCCGACCACATTGATCGCTGGTTTCTCGGCATTAAAGGCACTGACCTCCACCTCCACTTCAATGCCCTCCACCCCGAGCAAGGCGGACGAATACACACGGACAATCATGTGTTCATGCTAACACTGGTCAAGCCACCGTAAAGCTCTAAATACACCGCCAGGCGCATGCACGGGCGTTTCAAACGTCGAATTCCAAATTCAGGCCACCATTGTAATAGCTCGCCAGCATTTTGAGGGCATCATGGAAACCATCCCGGAAGGGACCGTCGGAGATTTCCACCCCGAACATCCCGAAGCAAACACCGCAGAAAAAAAATTCGCGTCACAAATTCTGTCAGCCACAACAAATCATGGAATAGATCCGTTATCACCGTTCTCTCATTATCACTAAATTAGAATCATTCTAAAATAAAGTGAACAAAATCCCGGTCAAGTACATCCAACCCAGTAGAAAGATAACTTTACAAGGTGAATACATTTTTATGCAACAAATAGCCCCCGTGTGGCGTTTAACCTAATGAAGGCCATACCATAGCAGAAACTTAGCCAAACCATCCATCCAAGCCCCCTCATTCATATCGCCCTGGAATACATAACCATAACCCCAATACTACCATGTCTAAATTTGAATCTGATACCAGCCTGCGGCTCTACCTGCGGGAAATCTCAAAAACCGCCTTGCTCACACCTGACGAGGAGGTCGAACTGGCCGCCCGCATCAAAAAAGGCGACAAGGAAGCGCGCGCTCACATGATCCGCGCCAACCTCCGACTGGTCGTCAAAATCGCCCAGGACTATTCCGGCTACGGCCTGCCGCTCGCCGACCTTATCTCCGAAGGCAACATCGGCCTGATGAAAGCCGTGGAACGTTTCGACCCCAACAAGGGAGGCAAGCTCAGCACCTACGGCTCCTGGTGGATCAAGCAGTCGATCAAACGCGCCCTGGCCAACCAGAGCAAGACGATCCGGCTACCAGTCCACATGGTCGACAAAATCGCCCGCATGCGCCGTATTTCAGCGATTCTGACCGAGGCCCTTGGTCGCGAACCAACCCAGGCCGAGATCGCCGAGGAGCTTGGAATCCCGCGCAGAAAGCTCGCTCTTCTTGAGCGTGCCGCCAAGCGCCCGACGTCGCTCAATGCGCCTGTCCACGATGACGACAGCGCCGAGTTCAGCGATATCATCGGTGATGAAATGGCGGTCAATCCGTTTGAAGCGCTCGACAGCAAAAACATGCACGGCGAGCTCGACGAGCTGCTCGATGTGCTGGATGAGCGTGAGCACCGCATCATCGATGCCCGCTTCGGCCTGGACGGCAAAACCCCCATGACTCTCGAGGAAGTTGGCGTCGAATTCGGCGTCACCCGCGAAAGAATCCGACAATTGCAAAATATTGCGCTTGAAAAGATGCGTAAAGCGTTGCATAGGAAGGAGACGCCAATGCCCGAACCCCTCGCAGGGAGCGTGGCTGAGGCCTCATAAAATAAAACACAATCCTAGGTATTATCATATAAATATACGACGATACCTTAGATTGGGATCGTAGGTGTGAAGAGCGGTGGGGTCAAACCTGCCGCTCTTTTCCTTTGGGCGGCACTTGCTTCATGCCCTTGGGGGGCTGCCTTCAGTCCTTGGGCGGCTCCTGCTTGAGCGCCCGGCGGTTTACGGATCATCCGGGGGGGATTTATTCCCCCTTTTCCGCCTCCCCCTGCTTCTCCTGCTCCTGCTCCAGCATGCGCTCGAGTCGTTTTTTGATCATACTTGAGAAGCGGGCGGGTTTGTTGGTGTCGTTGATCGCGATGATCTCATCGGCCAGCTTGAGGGCGGCATCGTATTTTTTCTCCATGTAGAGAGCCTGGAGCTTATAGAGCATCGCGGTTTGCAGTGCCTCTCCAGTGGGTTGGCTCTCTTTGATAAACTCGTCGACCTTGACGGAGACCGCCGCGAAATCGCGCTCCTTGAACAAGGGGTGCATCAAGGTTTGTAATGCCTTGGTTGCGACTTCGGCCTTGTATCTGGCGGTAAACCCGCTGGCGTCATCAGGATCGGCGAGCGCGATCTGGTTGAGTTCCTCCTGGTAGATGCCCAGGCACTTGGGAGGCACTACCGAGAGCGCGAGTTCCAGCGCCCTGGCCCTGGCCGGACCTTCGAGTTTCCCTGCGGCGGCAAAGTTGTCGTCGCGCTGTTTTTTTTGTTTCCGGAGCTCATCCAGGTGGGTGACATAGGCTTCCGCACCGCCACGTTGGTAACCGGTCTTGGCGTATGGGCGCCCATCCGCGTCGCAGAGCATCACTGTGGGGAAGCCCGAAATAGAAAAAGCATCCCGCAAGGCCTTGTTTTGATTTTTCAGGGCCTCGGGAATCTCCTTTTTACTCGGAAAATCGAGTTCGACGAGGATGAAGTCCTTGGGCACAGCCTCTTTGAATGCATCCTGTTGAAAAACCTCCTTATCAAGCTTGATACACCAGCCGCACCAGTCGGACCCGGTAAAATCGACCAGCAGGTCCTTGCCTTCTTTTTTTGCCTTTGCCTTGGCGGCATCAAAGTCGGTCATCCAGCCATCGCCCCCAGCCGAAACAACCGGGACAGCCAATGAAGCGGTGGCTAATGCTATTACGAGTCGCTTGCGTGTGTGTGTCATGGTTTTAAAAAGCAGTGACTGCTCTCTCTGCACACTGTAGCGGTCACAGAGCCGCATTTTGTCTCGCTCTTATCGACCTTCTAGGCATTTTCGGCATACGCCTTGGCGACCTCCCCGGCGATGATTTTGATCCCCTCGTGCACGGTGCGCTCGTCCATGGTGTAGGTCATGCGGATACACTCGTTCCGGTGTGGCCATGGCTCGGCCGCATCGTCACCAAAGAAGAAGTAGTGCCCGGAAACGATGAGCACCCCACGTGCCTTGAGCCGCTCGTAAAGCTCGCGTGAAGTAATCGGCAGCCCCTCAAACCAGAGCCAGAGGAACAGGGCACCCTCACTGAGGTGCACGCGATATGGCAGGGTGGCATCAAATTCCTGCTCAACCCACTCGCGGGCCTGGCGTGATTTTTCGATGTAATAGGGTCTGACCACCTCGTTGCTCAGCGCAAGGATCTCACCGCTGCGGACCAGCGGCTCCATCAGGGCCTGGCCGACGTTGCCGTTGGCGAGTCCTACGATGGCACTCATCGACGAGATGGCGGCGGCAATTTTTTCGTTGGCAATGACAATACCGGTCCGGGTGCCGGGCAGCCCGATTTTTGACAAACTCAGCGTGAGCACGATGTTCTCGTTCCACACGGGGGTGGCGCCGGTGAAGATGATGTTAGGAAAGGGAGCCCCGTAGGCATTGTCGATGATCAGCGGGATACCATGTTGATCAGCCAGTGCCGAAAGCCGGGAAATCTCCTGGTCGGTGAGCACGTTTCCCGTTGGGTTGGTGGGGCGGGAAACACAGATCGCCGCGATGTCGTCATCGACTTTCAGATTTTCAAAATCAACCCGGTATTTGAAGTCGTGGTCACCTATTTTCTCAATCAACGGCTTGACCGCACGGAAAATATCCTCGCCAACGGACTGGTTCGAGTAACCGATGTACTCAGGCACCAGCGGCAGCAGGATTTTCTTACGTGAGCCGTCTTTGAATTTTCCCGCCAGGGCGTTAAAGAGGAAGAAGAAGGCCGTTTGACCGCCGGCCGTGATGGCGACGTTTTTGGCTGTGATCTCCCAGCCGAAACTTCGTTTAAAAAGCCCGGCAATGGCATCGACAAACATCGGGTTGCCGCGCGGTGGATCGTAGTTCCCCAACATCTTTTCCAAGCCGCCGGGTGTTGCCATGATTTCCTCAATCCGACGCCGCCAGAGGGCGTTGACTTCAGGGATATGGGCTGGCTGGCCGCCACCGAGCATACGGGTATCGGGACCGCCCAGCGCCAGGGCATTCCCCAGGTCGTCCATCAGCTCTTCAATGCCGCTGCCCATGCAGAGGCGATCACCAAAATCTGAAAATGGTTCGCTCATTTTTTTGTCCAGGCGTGTCGCGCTTGGTGAGGCTAGACCTATCACCAAAACACCCGCTTAACCACCCTGATTTGTAATAAATCAAACGGCCTCCAACACAAGGGAAGGAGGCCGTGGTATGATTGTTGACTGGGGACGATTCTACGCTTACTCAGCCGGTTGACTGGGGTCGACGGCTTGTGGCGGCTCAAGCCCTGGATCTTCCGGCTCGGGTGCCACCTCGGGCACATCCGACGGCGCTTCCGGCTCGGGTGCCATACCCGGGGTGACCGGTACTTCACCGGGGTCCGGAGTCACCGGCACTTCGTTGGGTGAGCGTTTTTCGCCGAGCATCACAGAGGGCACAAAACCGACCTCGCCGGTATCGACGACTTCGATTTTGACGTAGGACCCCTTGGTGGAGATCACTTTCACATCCGTGTAGTCCGGAAGTGTTTTGACCGGTTGATCGGTTTCCTTGGGGAACTTGGTAAAGAAGGCCGTGTTAGGAGAAACGGTCTGCAGGAAAGTGCCGGGTGTAAACGCTGGCCCATAAGGATCTTGCTGGGCGGAAGCACCGGCACCGGGGGCGTCAAGCGGGTTATAGGCATCGCTACCACCAAGTGGTTTGTTGATTGAATCACAGCTCACCAGGGCAACCGAAACGGATGCGAGGGCTGTCAGATTGAGGAGGTTGGCATATTTCATACGCCGTGATCATGCACCTGAGAACACGCCGGGTCAACGGCTTTTCAAATATTCCTCGGCGGCATCCAGCCAGGGACGGGGGCTGACGATCCCTTCATGTTCCAGCCTCGCAGGCAGCATCGCCGTGTGAACCGGTCGTTTTTCCCTGAAAAAACGGGCATCGTTGAGGGATGTCGACACCAGCTTTGAGCTGTCGACTTCCAATCCATGCCGCCGGGCGAGTCGACAGATTTTTACGGCGTAGCTATGCCAGCTTTCCGGGCCACCTGAATTACAGAGGTGATAGATACCCGATTTCTCGCGCTCGAGCAAGAGACCCACCCAGCGCACGATGTCATGGGTGAATGTGGGGACGGAAAATTTATCGTCGACCAGGTGTTGTTCCTCCCCGGCCAGGGCACGACGGAGGACGTTGTCAAAATGGGACGGACGGTCTGGTGGTGCCGGACCAAACAGCCAGGAGACACGGCAAACGAGGGATTGATCATCCGCTGCGAGCACCGCTTGCTCACCCGCGCATTTCGATGCGCCGTAGACATTGACCGCACCTGTGGCATCGGTTTCCGTTTTGCTACCCGCATCCTCACCACTGAACACGTAGTCGGTGCTGAAATGGACCAGTCGGGCACCCTTTTCCCGACATATCGCGGCCATCACCCGGGGCGATTCCGCGTTGACCGCATGGGCGAGCCCAGGGGCGTCGAGGCATTCCTCCAATCCGGAAACCGCGGCGGTGTTCACCAACACATCGAATGCTGTTGCACGGAGCAAGGCATCGACTTGTCCCGGCTGCGAGAGGTCCGCGTCCTCCCTGGTGAGTCCCCTGACATCATACCCGTCGCAGTTGTTCCACAGCGATAAAAAAGCTCCACCGAGTCGACCGGTGGAGCCTGTGATCAATACGCGCATTGGCCGCAAAAATGGTCCCATGCAATCACCCGATAAACATTTGCTCGCCTATTTCATCCTCGAGATCGGCAAACTCGTCCGCAGTCATCCCGGCGTCACGGATATTGCGCAGCGTCCGCCGACTGCCGCGTCGACTGTTCGGCCCGTTCACCTTATCGAGAACGGCTTCGACCAGGGCGGGAGCCAGGGCGACGACCCCGAGGGCGGCCAGGGTAAAGGCTACCGGACGGCGGGCATCGCGATGCATGAGGTCACCCAGGAAAACACCCGCAGCAGCTCCCAACACGGCGGGCGCAAATGACGCGCTGGTTTCTATCCAGTTTTTGTCTGAGAAATCTTGTGACATGGTTATATTCTAGCCTCGTAATTTCAGGATAAAAGCGCAAATGCTCGGAAATGACGGAGAATTTCGGCGTTTCTCTCTTTTACATCCCAAAAATCCCTCTCATGCTATCGCCATGAGCGCCCCCAACCAGTATGCCCTTATCCTCGCCGGCGGCAGCGGCACCCGCTTCTGGCCACTTTCCAGAAACGCAAAACCGAAACAACTCCTCAACCTCTTTGGTGAGGCCACCTTGTTGAACCAAACCATTTCCCGGCTCGAGGGTTTGATCCCAAAGGAAAACATCCTGATCCTGACCAACGAACTACAGGTCGAGGCAGTTAGAGCCGTCGCCTCGGAGCTTCCTCCGGAGAATATTTTCGCCGAACCCGCCAAACGCGACACCGCCCCGGCCGTCGCACTCGGTATCGGCCTGGTGGCGGCGCGCAATCCGGATGCCACCATGATGGTGCTGCCGTCGGACCAGCTGATCAACGACACCGCAGCCTACCAGTCGGTCATGCGCGACGCCATGACGGCGGCAGCGCACAATGCCGCCCTGGTTACCGTCGGCATCAAACCCACCTGGGCATGTCCCGCCTTTGGCTACATCGAGCGCGGCGCATCCGCCCTGCTCGATGGCCCGTCACTCGATCATACACCCTGCGAAGTCACCCGCTTCCGGGAAAAACCCAACCCCGAGCTGGCGGAGTCGTTTCTTGCCCAGGGGAACTTTGCCTGGAACGCCGGCATGTTTATCTGGTCGGTGAAAACCGTGGTGGATGAACTGACCCGGCACGCCCCCGAACTGGCTGGGTTTATTGAGGAAATTGGCAAGTCGGATGATGTGCTGCAAACCGTCGCCGACCAGTTCCCCACCCTGACACCGATTTCCATCGACTATGCCCTGATGGAAAACGCCTCCCGCGTGCTCAACATCGAGGCGACCTTCGACTGGGATGACGTCGGCTCATGGATCTCGGTGGCGAAGTACCTCGGCATCCAGGGCAACAACAACCAGACCAATACCGAGCTCGCCGAGATCGACTCGGAGAACAACATCGTTTTCAACGCCCGCAAGGATACCAAGATAGCGCTGTTAGGTGTTGATGATTTGATTGTGGTCCAGACCGATGACGCCCTCCTCATCGCCAACCGCCACCAGGCCGACGCGATTAAAAACCTCGGGCCGCAGCTGCCCGATCATCTATTGTAATTTATTTCGGACAGGATTAACTATTCTAATTACCCATGACCCCAGAACACCCAGTCCTAGCCATCGACCACGGTGACGCCCGTATCGGTATCGCCGCGACGGATCCGGTCGGCATCATGGCGCATCCGGTGGAGACCATTCAGGTCAGGGTGTGCGACCCTATCGAACGCATCGCGGAACTCGTGCAGCAACGTCAGATCAAACAGATGGTGTTAGGCCTGCCGCTCCGCCTCGACGGCAGTGAAGGCAGCGCTTCTGAGAAGGTGCGTAAATTCGGCAAAGAACTCGCCGAGCGACTGCCCTGCATCCCGCTTCATTTCTGCGATGAAACCCTGACAACCGTCGCAGCGGCGGAAAAACTCCATCAGGCAGGAAAAAACGCCAAACGCCAGAAAAGCCTCATCGACCAAGCGGCAGCGGTGGAGATTTTGAACAACTGGCTGGGGTGGAGTTAACCATCGGATTAGATATCCCGCCTTATTCTCCTCCGCATTCCCGCAAATTTGGCAAGAATGGGAGTAACCGATGGCCATTTTGAATGGTATACTGATACCTGCGCCATTTTACCTCTATATTAATTATGAACGAAAAACCACGTCTCTCATTCTGGCAAATCTGGAACATGTCCTTTGGATTCCTCGGTATCCAGTTCGGTTGGGGCCTGCAAATGGCTAACATGTCATCGATTTACTCTTTCCTCGGAGCCAAGGAGGACCAGCTTTCCATCCTCTGGATCGCCGCGCCTCTCACCGGACTGATCATCCAGCCGATCGTCGGTTATATGAGCGACCGGACCTGGACGGGACTCGGCAGAAGGCGACCGTATTTCCTGGTCGGGGCCATTCTCGCTAGTATCGCTCTGGTGGCGATGCCACATTCGTCGGCGCTGTGGATGGCGGTCGGGCTACTGTGGATTCTGGATGCATCGATCAACATCACCATGGAGCCGTTCCGGGCTTTTGTGGCCGACAAGCTCCCAGCCGATCAGCGCGCCAAGGGTTTTTCCGTGCAGAGTTTATTCATCGGTCTCGGTGCAGTGATTGCCTCTGCCATGCCGTGGATGCTGACGAATTGGTTTGGGGTGGAAACTGGCGCCTCTGAAGGTGACTCCATCCCGAAGGCGGTGATGATTTCCTTCCACATGGGTGCGGCAGCCCTGTTTATTGCTGTGGTTTATACCATTATGACGACTCCAGAGTATCCCCCAGAGGATATGGAGGCATTTAAAAAAATGAAAGCCGAGTCACGTGGTGTCGGTGGCTTTCTGGTGGAGCTCGTCGAGGGAATCGGCTCGATGCCAAAAACGATGCGCCAGCTCGCGGTCGTGCAGTTTTTTACCTGGACGGCCCTTTTCTGCATGTGGATTTACTGGACTCCCGCGATCGCACGCCAAGTCTTCGGTGGTGACCCCGCCAACGAAGCGGCATGGAAATCGGTGATCGAGGAAGCGGGTGCCTGGACAGGTATCTGTTTTGCCACCTATAACCTGGTGTGCTTTGCCTTCTCCTTTGTGCTGCTGGCTCTCTCCAGAAAATTCTCCCCCAAGATGATCCACCTCGTCTGTCTCTTGATTGGTGGAGCGGGTCTGATCAGCGTCAAATTCGTTACTGACCAGCACATGTTGCTGGTTTCCATGACCGCCGTGGGCATCGCCTGGGCATCCATCCTGTCGATGCCCTACGCCATCCTGTCATCCGTCCTGCCCCCGGCCAAGATGGGATTCTACATGGGAGTCTTCAACTTCTTCATCGTCATCCCCCAGGTCGTCGTCTCCCTGAGCATGGGGAACATTGTCGGCTCTGTCTTTGGTGGCGACTCGATGATGGCTATTCTGACCGGTGGAGTTTCGCTCATCGTCGCCAGTTTGTTCATGCTCATCGTCCAAGAGGATGGCAGCGGTGCAGATACCAGCACCCTGCCCGCAGGCCACTAATACCCCTTCCGCGTATTCAGTGTATTCCGTGGTTTTCGAAATTGAACACATAAGCCAAGTCTTCCTTTCGCGCATTTCGCGTCCTTTCGCGGTCATCTTCCTCAAAAAATGAAATACCTCCTCCTTGCAATCATCTTCGCGCCAGTCACACTGCACGCCGTGGATCAGACTACCCGACCGCATATCTATCAGCTCATGGTGCGCCATTTCGGCAATACCAATGAGACGCGTAAAACCGACGGCACCATGGCCGAGAATGGTTGCGGCAAGTTTGACGACATCAATGACGCGGCCCTGAAATCAATCAAGGAGCTCGGCATCACCCACATCTGGCTGACCGGTGTGTTAGAGCAGGCCAGCTCCACCGCTTACCCAGACCGACCCGCCGACAATCCCATTCTGGTCAAAGGCAAGGCAGGCTCGCCATACGCCATCCGTGATTATTTTGACGTTTGCCCCGACTACGCCACCGTTCCTGCCAACCGACTCGATGAGTTCCGCGCCTTGCTCAAGCGCATTGAAAAACATGGGTTAAAGGCAATCATCGACTTTGTCCCGAACCACGTCGCCCGCTCCTACAGCAGTGATGTTAGACCCGAATTATCCTTTGGGAAAAACGACGACACCGGTCACTTTTTCAACATCAACAACAACTTCTTCTACCTCGGTGATCTTCACCCCGGTGGTGGTGCCCCCCTCAAGCTGCCTACCAAGGATGGACAGCATGTGCCTTACGAGCCTGAGAGCAAACACGGCAAGGTCACGGGCAACAACGTCATCTCCTGGTCACCGTCGATCAATGATTGGTTTGAAACCATCAAACTCAATTACGGTCACGACTTCACCTTGGGGCCGCCGCGTGACGACCTCCACCCGCTTCCCAAGGCGGATGCCAAACCTGGTGACACCCCGGATACCTGGCGGAAAATGGATGCCATCCTCGCCTACTGGCAGGATATGGGCGTGGACGGTTTCCGGGTCGATATGGCGCACATGGTGCCCATGGCTTACTGGAGCTGGCAGACACAACGCTGCAAGGCGCGCGACGAAAAGGTGTTTTTTATGGCGGAAGCCTACGATAACGACCCCTCCAAACTCACCGAAGGCAACGTCCTTGAGGACCTACTGACAGCTGGGTTTGACGCTGTTTACGACGACCCCACCTACGACACCATCAAACATACCGTTGAGGGCCAAAAATGGGCCAACGACATCGATGGGGCCGCCAATCCATTTTCCAACCTGCTCCACAAATCACTACGCTACGCCGAGAACCACGATGAAGTCCGGCTCGCCTCCAAGGGGAACTGGGCCGGCAGCGGCCGGGAAATCGGCATTCCTGTCTCGGCCATTTTATTTGGTCTCGGACGCGGACCGATCATGCTCTACAGCGGTCAGGAAGTCGGCGAAGCCGCCGAGGGCGCCGAGGGCTTCAGCGGTGATGACGGCCGTAGCAGCATCTTTGATTACTGGTCGCTACCCAGCATGACGCCGTGGGTCAACAACCATCGATACGATGGCGCCAAACTAACAGCCGGACAGAAGGACTTACGGAGCTTCTACTCCAGACTCATAAACACCTGTGCCGAACCCGCGTTCACCCGGGGTGATTTTTACGGGCTTAACCATGCCAACCAGGGAAATGAACATTACGGCAGAACACACGGCGAAGCAGCGTCCGGCCACTGGCTCTATAGCTTCCTGCGTCGGGATCAATCCACCGGCCAGGCATTCCTCGTTGTCGCCAACCTCAATCCTAACGAGGCGCTCAGCAACGTCCACATCCAGATCCCGGACGGTGCCATCGAATGGTTAGGCGGTAAACTCAGCACCCGGGAATTACTGACGTTTACGGATCGACTCGGCTCAAACATCACCCTCAAGGCCAATGATACCGATCTTCCTTCGAAGGGGCTGGTGATTGACCAGCTACCCGCCAAGGCAGCTCTCTATTTGGAGATTGAGTAATTAGGAGTGCGGCGAGCAATCGCCGCTTTTGGATCACCGAGGATATATGCTCCGTCAGGAAAGGTGACACGCCAAACAACTCGACTTCTGCAATCGAAGAGCAAGGACATGCCAAAGCGGCAATCGCTCGCCGCACTCCCAAAGATCAGAAGTCATCACGCACATTGACTCGATCAATCTTAAACGACTCCACTGTTTTCCTAAATGCAGGTGCAGCATGTTCCGCAAACCATGCGGCAGAGCACCAGTCGTAAGCTTCGGCATGAGTGACCAGGCCGTATTTAACCGGGTTCTCATGGACGTAGTGCAGTCTGGCGTAATACGATTTCTCGAAAGTAATGTGGCTTTCCCAATAATTGTGCCAGACTTTTCTTCCCGGCGTCTCATCAAGCTTGTTGACCATGGTGGCAGACCGGCGATGCAGTGCCCCAAGCCACCTTCCTAAATTCTGTGCACCATCCTCTGGCGATGATGCGATAAAGTGATAGTGATTGGAAAACACAGCCCAAGCCTGCATCTGCCACTGGTGTTGCTTTGCTAGTGCAATAAGGTTGTTGGTCAGATGCTGGAGGCGATTTCTGTTACGGAAAAAATGCTCTTTCCCGTATGTCCCGGCCGTTACCATATACACCCCAGCAGCCCCAAGATAATGCGGTGGAGCATGTGGCCAGAGTACAGGACTGGCATCACTAGACATGGATGCATTTTACCCCGCCTAACACATGCATCAATATTTTTCGAGGTCAATCTTTGGGAGTGCGGCGAGCGATCGCCGCTTTGGCGCGCCCTTGCACTTCGATAGCAGAAGGCGCGTTACTTGGCGAATCCACCTTTCATGACGGAGCATACATCACCGGCGATCCAAAAGCGGCGATCGCTCGCCGCACTCCCAAAGCAACCAATCACTTCAGCCTGATATCCAACCACTGCTGCATGGTCTCGGCGGGGGGGATTCTGGATTCGCTGACCAGTAAAACGTCATTTCCCACATCATCGGATGGACTCGTGATAGAAAAACTCCCTGCCAAGGCTGCTCTCTATCTGGAGATTGAGTAAGTTATCGGTCGGCGAACAGATTCGGCAGACGCTCGGCGAGCCATGGGTACTTCCTCATAAGACTTTGAGTGGGATAGCTCGTCACAGCTCCATCTATTCGCAGCACGACCCACTTTCCCCTGACCGGTCTGGGGGAGATGATGAGGGGATACTCGTTAGATCCTTCCTTTTCACTGCCATCGAAAAATGACTTACCTTCCCCGAGGTAAATCCATGGCTCGGTGGCCCTTTCTCGCTCTGGATGAAAACTTAATTCTTCCATCGCCCCAGCTGAAACAAGCCCCTCAATGACGAGAGCTTGCAAGTGGTCCGGGAACTGCCCGTGCTCATCTTCATACTCAACGAGTGAATAGAAAATCTGCTTCGCGTTACTCACGTTCACAGTGAGGAGCGCGCGGTTGCTGCTTTGGGTCAGAGGTTCACGTGCCATCCACCCGAGCTGATGGATGATTCCTGTCATTGAGATGGAGGCGGCAAAGAGCATCAACATCATGGCCGTCATGCTGACCGTCCACGACCACTTCCACGGTTTGTCTTTTCTTACCCAAATGAGAAACCGGTGGAAACCAAACACAGCTAACAGCAGTGCGCCTACCCCACAGGCTGCCATCTCCCAGTTGAGTTCCAATGCCCTGACATTCGACAGCAGGAAGAAAACCCAACCAACGGCGAGATGGTAGGGAATTTCGACTAAAATCGTGGACCCGAAAACGACCACGCCAAAAAAAAGAAGGACCAAACCGATGACAAGGCACCCTGCAAGTCGGGAGACCTGCGTGGCTGCTTTTTTCTTAGCTGGCTGATTTGCCGTTGATGCTTCTTCACTCATCGCGTTCCAATGCTGTCCTCAGCGTATCTTCAGACCATGCTTCCACACTGCCATCGGTGAGTATGACAAAGCGTTTTCTGCCCATCACGCCCGGCTCATAAACAAGGATGTCCCGCCCACCACCTAGCTTTTGTGTTGGAATGTAGGCATAGTATCCCGTCACCTCTGGCAATGCCCAGTGGTAGGAGTCAAACGACTTGTCAAAAATCCCGTGCGGTAATTTTCCATCGTGTTCCCTCGCGTATACCCAGAGCTTGGTTTTGAGTTTTTGAATGGCTTCTTTGCGGACCTCCTTGCTTGGCGGCTTTTCCCCTGAGCTTAACTCATAGCCTATACCTTGTTTTTTCCAGGCTCCCGGCGTCAGCAATTCCCGCGCACCGGAGATCATGGTGAGAATCACGTAGAGAAACAAACCACTTACCAGCATCAACGCGAGCGCACGTCGGTAATTAATCCGTGGCATCCACCCGAACGACTTTGCCAGATAGTTCCAAAGCAACTTCACCCCCCATGCTAACAACAGGTAAACGACGCAGAAAAAGGAAACGCTCTGCAACCGGGCCTCGGCCACATCGGTGAGTGTAATCACCGTCATCCCGGCATGCACAGGCAAGCAAGAACCCAACAATAAGCCTGCAACCAGCGCTGAAAATTTTCTAGCCACGCCGACAGGCTAACACGTTTGCGCCAGCTGACGGAACCATAAAAAGGCGAAAATCACTTTAACCTGATATCCAGCCATTGCTGCATGGTCTCGGCTGGATTGTTGGCGCGCATCAGGGTTTCACCGACCAGGATGGCGTTGGCTCCGGCCTCGAGGACGCGTAAGCAGTCGGCTGCCGTTTTAATCCCCGATTCACTGACAAGTAGAACATCGTCACCCACCTCATCAGCCAGCCGTTCGGTGGTGGCGAGGTCGGTTTTAAAAGTTTTCAAGCTCCTGTTATTGATCCCGATCAGATCCGCCCCGAGGTCGAGCGCCCTGTCCATTTCCGCCAAATCATGGACTTCCACCAAGACATCCAACTGGAAATCGCGGGCCTCCCGATAGAGGCGTTTCAGGGTTTCATCGTCGAGAGCGGCGACAATGAGCAAAATAGCATCCGCGCCCGCAATGATCGCCTCGTAAATCTGGATCTCGTGACGGATGAAGTCTTTTCTAAGCAGCGGGATATTGGAAATGGGGGAAATCCTTGTCAGGTCCGCCAACGAGCCTTGGAAGTATTTCTGATCCGTCAGCACCGACATACAGCTGGCGCCCCCGTCGAGGTACATGCCGGCCTGGCGAAGTGGGTCAAAATCGGGGTCAATCACCCCAGCCGAGGGGGATGCGTGTTTCACCTCCGCGATGATACTGAGTCGGTCCGGGCCTAGATCAAGCGCGGCCCGGAATCCACCGAAGTCGTTTCTCTCAAGGGCGGCGGCGCGGTATTTTTCAAGATGCGGAAGGATCGCTTCCACCTCACTACGCTTGTGCTCCATGATTTCGCTGAGAATGTCCATGCGCAGTCTTTTAAGTTCCAAATTCCAAATTCCAAATACCAAGTTACAGAATCCGCATTTTTTTCAAAAATTGGCTTGTCACTAGCCGATCTAAGTGTAAATAAGCCCCCGCACCGACCAACCAGTCAGTGCCCCAACACTCAATGCGGGTGTAGCTCAGTGGTAGAGCGCGACCTTGCCAAGGTCGATGTCGAGAGTTCGAATCTCTTCACCCGCTCCAATTTCTAAAAGCCCGGATGACCATCAATAGTGATCCGGGCTTTTTCGTGTCCACAAACCAACAAGTGAAGAGATGAGAACGAAGTTCGAGCGCACAACGCAGTGCCGTGGATCACGGCTCTTTTAGAACGGGAATCCGGAGGAGGATTCCCGCAAACTGGCACAGGCCGAGTGGGCGAGGCCAATCTCTTCACCCGCTCCAATTTCCTAAAGCCCGGATGACCATCAACAGTGATCCGGGCTTTTTCGTGTCCACAAACCAACAAGTGAAGAGATGAGAACGAAGTTCGAGCGCACAACGCAGTGCCGTGGATCACGGCTCTTTTAGAACGGGAATCCGGAGGAGGATTCCCGCAAACTGGCACAGGCCGAGTGGGCGAGGCCAATCTCTTCACCCGCTCCAATTTCCTAAAGCCCGGATGACTCCAACTAGTTATCCGGGCTTTTTTGTTGTTTTGCAGGCCTGAATTTGGGGCATATTCAACACATGCTCCGCTTGTTTTTCGCACTCGTGTATATTTGCCTGATCCAGCCGGACCTTCGTGCTGATGACATTGATGTCAAAATTCTGACTTACAATATCCGCTACGATGCACGTGGGGACATGGGCGTGCGCGACTGGCAACAGCGTAAGAGCGCGGTCACCGACTACCTGGCAAACAGCAAAGCCAGCATCATCGGACTGCAGGAAGTGGTGCACAATCAGCTCCTCGACGTCGACAAAGCTTTGCCGGGCCACGCCTATGTCGGAGTCGGGCGCGACGATGGTAAAACGCGCGGTGAATACTCCCCTATTTTCTATGATACGAAATTATGGAAACTTGATCCGAGCGAGCAAGGCACGTTTTGGCTTTCGGATACTCCGGAGGTTGTTAGCAGTCGGACCTGGGGCAACGGCATCCCGCGCATCTGCACGTGGGCCAGGTTGATTGGAAAAAACGGCAAGGCGGTCTACGTCTACAACACCCACTGGGACCACCGCAGCCAGAACTCGCGTGTGCACGCCGCCGGACTCATCCTCAAAAAAATCCGTGCCCGCACCCACGCCAGTGAGCCGTTTATCCTGATGGGCGACTTTAACTCCAACACGGAAAACCCCGCGATCCAAACCCTCCTCAGGTCGGGCATACTGACAGACCCAGGCAAAAAACAGTTCCTCACCTTCAGTTCATGGAAAGCGGGACTCGTACCCGGACTGCGCATCGATCACATTTTCACCTCCACCTTGATCAAGAAGGCCAAGGTGGAAGTGCAATCGAATGACGACGACGGTGGCCACGCGGCATCCGACCATCATCCGGTCGTGTTGACGATGCGGAGTCCTTTCAAACCTCCAAGGTGATATCGGGGCTCCAACGTAGGACAGTTTTCAAGCTGTCGGCAGGATGGGTGCCTGGGTTGCCGACAGCTTACAAAGCTGGCCTGCCTTCCGCCGCCATTTCAACCCACGCCGGGTCATCCTTTTTTACACCTGCTTGCCTGAAGTCAAATGGCTTGAAACCGATCTTCTTGAGTAGCGAAGTGTTCAGCGGGGTGAAGTCGCCGCGCGTGGCATCGACAAATTGCGGGTCACCAATCACGCTTTCCGTATCCCTGCCGCTTTTCCGCCACGTCGCCCACGAGGCACCACCAAACATACGCCCTTTCGGATCAGTGATTTTTTTCGGGTCAGCACACCAGATCAGGTTATGGTTGATCCGGTTTTTGATCTTCATAAACTGCCCGGCGTAGAGTGTCCCTTGATAAAAGGAAATGATGTTGCGGCTGAACTCAAATGACAGGTGCGACTCGGGTCGGGTCGCCTGCACCTGATAGAGGGTGCCGTCGGCAAAGATGTTGTTCCTGATGATGTTTTCCTTGCCGTAGTGCTGGTGAAACCCACCACACTTGGTGTTATACACGAGGTTGTTCTCCATTTTGATTCCGGTGCTGCCCTCGTCGGTATAAAGCCCCCAGCCGCCGTAGCTGTAGCTTTCGATCCCGTGCACCACGTTGTTGGAAACCTCGGTGCCGGGGCTGGTCCCCAGGCAGTAAACCGCCCCCATGTCACTGAGCAACCCGTGACCGATATCGTGGATGTGGTTAAAGAGGATCTTGTTATTGGTTGCCAGGCTTTTGCCATACCCCCAGGTCCATCCGACGGATACGCCCGTGTAATAGAAATCGTTGATTTCGTTGTGGGTGACCCGGTTGTCCGGGCTTTGGCCGATCCATACCCCCACCGCGCAGGGGAGCAATCGACCACCCCGGCGGATGATACAGTTATCGACCACGGTGTGTGACGTTGGAGTGCTGCTGCGGGGGTGCATTTCCCCGATCCTAACACCTCCGGCACCAAGGTCTTCAACCAGGCATTTCCTGACGCTACACCGCTGGCAGTTTTCCCGGAACCACAGACCGTAACGACCTACTTGTGAGATACTACAGTTGGAAAAATGGATCTCACTCGCGTGATCCACCATCACTGCGGCATCGATGCTGCTTGCCGCTTGGTTCGGAGGCATTCCGTTGGGCAAGTTCAGGGTCGAATGCATCCACCGGAACCCCTCGAAGCGAATGTGCTGCACGGGCTTGTCCTGCGCTCCCTTGATAACCAGCAGTTTTTCTAACTGCGGTGCCATCAGCTCCGTTTTACCGAGCACCTCACCTGGTCGAGGCGCGTAGTGAAGGGTGCGACCGTGCAGCATCCAGTGCCCGGGTTCCAGCTTCGCGCCCGCCACATTCTGCAGGAAAAAGCGTGTCCCTTTTCCCCACTTGTTCCAGTCCTTCATACCCCCGCCACGCGTGACGATGGATTTTTCACCCCTGTCAAAATCGAGTCCATTACGCAAGGTGCAATCCCACTTGTGCAGCACATACATACGGGCGTTTGTTAGATCGATACCCGATAATTGTCCGGCCGCCTGGTCATCGAGCTGGATCGTCTGCGTTGCCTTATCCGCGAAACGTTTGTTCTTCCCCTGCACTTCCACCTTCTGCTGCACACCCTGCATGGAAATAAATCCCTGCTTGGGAAACCGGGCTGGTTCTGCACGGACACCATCGACAAAAAGCTGGTCGAGTTGAAAACCCTCGGGCAATTCACAAGTCCAGTATCCCGCAGGAGCCTTCCTCATAGCGGGCACCGCCTTGGCCGAGCTGAACATCGTCTTGTCCGGCTCAGTGACTCTAAAAACAACGGGCCGCCCTGCCGTGCCGCTGTCGTCGGGACTCAGTGAAACAGGTTCACTCAGTGTGTAGCGACCAGGCGGGATGTTGACCACCACCGGCCCCTGGCCTGGTTTGGCCTTGAGCTGTCGGGCTTGCGCAATCCACTGGTTAAAATCACCCGCATCCAGTGATGCAGCGCCAAGGGATATGGATAAAAATACACCTGGAACAACATACCTCATCTTCATACCCGTGGCTACGTGTGCGGGTACTCGTTTTTTACAGCTATTTCCACCAGCTGGCCTTGCCCCACACAAACGGCGCAGAAGAAGTGGCTGGGGTGAGCGGCCAGCACATTTGGCTTTTTGCATAGGTTGTCGACTGCTTGCAAAGCTGTCCTACTCGAAGGCCGAACGCAGGTCGTTGGCCGCGGAGCCGGGGTCGGGTTTGTTTTCCGGCTCCGGCCCGGTGAAGCCTTCGAAGCCGAAGTCCTCATCAGCGGGGGCGGTGAAACCTTCGCTCGGGGTGATGGCGAATTCCCCACCGCTGGGGATCGGCTGCTCGACAGGAGTTGGTAAATCGGCGTTCAACTGGCGTGGGACGGCCTCGGCGGGGTTGACGTCGTTGAGCTTGGAGTCTTCCGAGGCCGCGCCAAGCTCGGGGAATTTTCTTGCGCCGGGGATCACGGAACGCTCGAAGGAGCCGACCGCACTGTTGTAGTTCTTCACGGTGGTTTCCAGGTTTTTACCCACTTTGGTCAGGTGCGAGGCAAAGACGCCGAGACGCTCGTAGAGGGTTTTACCGATGGCGGAGATTTCCCGGGCATTTTGTGCCAACGCCTCTTGTCGCCAGCCGAAGGCCACAGCACGCAGCAGGGCTATCAGGGTGGTGGGTGTGGCGAGGATGACGTTCTGGTTGACCCCCTTTTCAATCAATCCCGAGTCCTCATTGAGGGCGGCGGAGAAAAACGACTCACTCGGGAGAAACAGGACCACAAACTCCGGGGTGGTCTCGAATTGTTGTTGGTATTTTTTACTGCCAAGCTGCTGGATGTGGGTGCGGACCTGGGCGGCGTGCCGGGCCAGGGCGGCGGCGCGGACGGTGTCATCATCGGTTTCGATGGCATCCAGGTAGGCATCCATCGGTGCCTTGGAATCAACCACCACCTGCTGGCCACCAGGGAGTTTGACGATGAGGTCGGGCCGGAGACGTCTACCCTCGTCGGTGGTGGTGGTGGTCTGGGTTTCAAAGTCGCAGTGCTCCTGCATACCGGCCATTTCCACGACGCGGCGCAGTTGCATTTCCCCCCACTGGCCGCGACCGGTCGGCTGGCGCAGCGCCTTGACAAGTTTCCGGGTTTCCTTCTGCAGTCCGAGGTTGGCCTCGGTGATATGGACGATCTGCTGCCTCAGTGCCTGCTTGTCGCCTTCGCGGAGTTTTTCGGTTTCGGAAATCTGGACCTGGACTTTTTCGAGTGTCTGCGAGATCGGCTTGACCAGCTGCTCGACGGCGACTTTGCGTTTTTCCATCTCGTTGGTCGCCTCCTGCTGTTGCGCTTTCAGGCTGTTTTTGGCCATCGAGAGAAACTGGCCCTGGGTCGACCTCAGGGCCTCGGCCGACAGCACCTTGAAGGTGTCGGTCAGACGCAGCTCGGCTTTTTCCAGCAGTGCCTGCTTCTCGGCGGCGGCTTTTTTCTCCTCCTCGAGCCGGACTTCGAGCTCGGTCTGACGCTGGCGCAGGTCGCGTTCGCTGTTATGCAGTGTTTCGTAGCGGGCCTGCAAGGCCTGGAAATTCCGGGCTGTTTCCTGACTGCGCTGTTGTTCAGCCTTCAGTTTTTCGGCGTCCACGCCCGCCCTGGCCTTGTTTTTTGTGGAAAAAACGAGCCATGCAATGAGGACACCGACAAGGAAGCCGGCGGCGGCGGTGACAAAAGGTAGTTGTTCGGGAGAAATCATCATGGGAATGCTGACACAGAGTTTTACTTGCGGTGACGGATAGCTGCGGCATAGTGCCGTGGTCATCCGCCCGTGGGATATCAATAGTCCTACGTCACCGGGATGACAACTCATACAACCCAAAAAAGAATTATGGCCCACGAATTACCCGAATTAGGATACGCCTACGACGCCCTGGAGCCGCACATTGATGCGCGCACCATGGAAATCCACCACAGCAAACACCACGCAGCCTACGTCGCCGGACTCAACGGCGCGCTCGAAGGCAAGGACGACCTTCAAGGCGTTTCAGTGGATGCCCTCATCCAGAACCTCGACAAGGTTCCTGCCGACATCCAGACCCCTGTCCGTAACCACGGCGGCGGCCACTTCAACCACAGCCTTTTCTGGAAGGTGATCGCCCCCGGTGGCGCATCCGCCCCTTCCGGTGACCTGGCTGCCGCCATCGACGCCAGCTTCGGCTCACTCGACGCGATGAAGGAGGCATTTGCCAAGGCAGCCGCCACACGCTTCGGCTCCGGCTGGGCATGGCTCGGCGTACAAGGTGACGGCTCACTCTGTGTGTGCTCGACCGCCAACCAGGACAACCCGCTGATGGGTGAGATCGCCGGCGCCTGCCCATGCAAGCCGATCCTCGGACTCGACGTCTGGGAACACGCTTATTACCTCAACTACCAGAACCGCCGCCCCGACTACATCAGTGCATTCTGGAACGTGGTAAACTGGGACGTGGTCGCCGTTAACTTCTCCGGCACCCAGTGCTGCGGTGGTTGCGGATGCAGCTAGACCCCTGGACGACTACACTCCAGGATTAACTCCAGGATCAAATAATCAACCAGGCGTGGCTCGGCAGGTGATCTGTCGGGCCACGTTTTTTTATACCCGCTGGATGATGATGCTTATTCGGAGGCCGCCTGACGCTTTTGCGCGGCATCCTCAATCGTCCCGGTTGTTTTCTGCTCGCCTTCCGTCACGGGCTGTGGCGCGTCATCAGTTAGACCGCTCACTCCCGCAGTCCGACCTACGGCCCGGAGGAGGCCAACGGGGATTTTGAGCAGACTGTTGACAAGTCCGCACGACGACAGGAGACCAAGGCAAAATGCTACGACGATGATACGAGTGGCTTTCATAGGATAAAGTAGGTGGTTCCTCCACACCCTAGGTGGTAGCACCTATCCGTCAATGCACAAGTGACACCCCGGCGCCGGCTCAGGGACTCGGAGATGTGGTTTCCACCCCTTCAACGCTGAGTAGCCCCCCGGAAAAACCACACCCGTTGCTGTCGGGCTATGCCCCGTGGAAGCGGTCGATCGCGAGCCGGATGCCCTTGGCTTTATCCAGGGTCTCCTGATACTCGGCGGGTGGATCGGAATCCGCAACGATACCGGCACCAACATGGTAGTGCAGGCTGTCACCATCCCTGACCAGCGTGCGGATGGGGATATTGAACTGGCTTTCACCATTAAAACCGATGTAGCCGATGGCTCCCGTGTAAAGACCCCGTGGCACTGGCTCAAGCTCGTCGATGATTTCCATCGCCCGCTTCTTGGGTGCCCCCGTGATACTACCACCCGGAAAACACGCGGCCATGGCATCCAGGTGATCCACATCCTCGCGCAAGGTCCCTGTAACCGTCGATACCAGATGATACACATGCTCGAGTTTTTCCAGGGTAAGCATATCCGCCACCCGGACACTGCCAAACTCGCAGACCTGGCCCAGGTCGTTGCGTTCCAGGTCCGTGATCATGATCAGCTCGGCATTCTCCTTTTCCGATGTCAGTAACTCATGCGCCGACGCCCGGTCCCTTTCCCCATCCTCAAAACGAGGGCGCGTGCCCTTGATCGGCCGGGTTTCAATCGCCCTGCCACTGATCCGCAGAAATGTCTCCGGCGAGGACGACAGCACTTCACGCCCCTCAAGCCGCATCCAGGCCGCAAGCGGCGCTGGCGCACCCTCCCGCAAATGACGGTAGAGGGAAAAAAGGGAACCTCCCGATACTTCAGCCGCGAACCGTTGGGTCAGGTTGACCTGATAGATATCTCCGGCGGCGATGTAATCGTGAATCCTGCGCACCCCGGCTTCATATTCGGGCTGGGTCATCGACGACTCGAATGGGCCGATTTGAAGAAGCCCCCCAGTGCCTGGCTCAGGTGAAATCTCATCCGCCAGTCCTCCACACTGCCACCACTGCTGTCGATCGTGCTGATAAACCAACATCTCCGGATATATTCCAAAACAATACGTGCCTTCGTAATCGACCCAGCCACAGGCACCCCCCGCAGGAAAACCAAGAGAACGCGAGTGCACGTCCCACTCGCCCAGGGCTTCACGCAAGCGGTCCACATCACCACGATCATGGATCTGGCCCTGGAGGATTTTTACCGGACGAGCCGCAATGATCGATACCGGTGCATGACCGCGCGACGGGATGTTTCCCGAGGTATCAAAAAACACCAAACCCGGAAGATGCTGTAAACCCGACGCCACCTCCATAGGCGACAGCGCCAATGCCAAGGGCCGGGGTGCAGGCACCGGGAAAGATGCCGCATCGCTGCCTGCTTGACCGGGTGAATGATCCACACCCGAATGAAAGGGCAAACCCCTCCAAGAGCAAGCCCGATCGTCATGCTCCGGGCTTCTCTCTGGCCCAAACCCCAGCCGCCATGCCCAAGCTCATCAAAACACCCAGCATCTGTGATTTGAAAACAAGACGTGATAAAGCACCCATCCGGGACGGCATCAATCAGGATGCAGCATCGGGCCCCCGAGACTGACTGGGTCAAACACGGAACCCACAACGCCGATCGCAGGGCTTCGTTACAAGCACCGCTCAAAACCTACAAATAAGACCTGTCCCCATATAAAGAAAAGTTGACTTAACCCTGTTGTTTGCCAATATCTCTTCGCCATGAGACAGAAACGCTTCATTCCGCCGTCGGCCGAGACCTCCCCCTGCCTTTACCACTGCGTTTCCCGCGTCGTGGACCGGGACTTCAAGTTCGGCCCCAGGGAAAAGGAGGTGTTTGTAAAAATGATGCGTGCATACGAGGAGTTCTGCGGGGTTCAGGTGCTTGCCTATTGCGTGATGGGCAACCATTTCCATGTCCTTGTCGAGGTCCCTCCGAAGGTGAGGGATGCCGCTGTTTCGATGTCCGACGAGCTGTTCCTTGTGAAAATAAAAAAGCTCTACTCAAGGGCGTATTACCTGGATGTGAGGCAGATGCTGGAGCTCCTCCGCGAAGGGGGCTCGGACAAGGCCGCCGAGGAGCTCAAGGAGAAATACACACGCCGGATGCACGATCTATCCTTCTTTATGAAGGGGCTGAAACAACGCTTCACCCAGTGGTTCAACGGCCATCACGGACGCAGGGGAACCTTGTGGGAGGGGCGGTTCAAGAGTGTGCTGGTGGAGAGCGGGTATGCCGCCCGGGTGATGGCGGCCTACATCGATCTGAACCCGGTCAGGGCCGGCATGGTGGAGGAACCCGGGGACTACAAGTGGTGTTCCTACGGCGAGGCCGTCGGGTCGGAAAACAACGGCAAGGCGCGCGCCGGATTGTGCCGGGTGATGCAAAAACACACGGCGTCCCAGCAGCAGCGCGACGACACCGGGGTGGGGCTTCCTGATTGGCATGGCGAAGTGGCTGGGATGTATCGCGTGATGCTGTTCTCCGATGGTGAGGAGGTGTTTACCGATCAGAGGGAAACAGGCACCGGGCACAAGCGGGTGCGCAAGGGGTTTAAACGCAAACAGGTGGAACGCGTGTTGGCCGGGGGCGGCAAGCTGACGCTGGGCGAGACGCTGCGCTGCAAGGTCCGGCATCTGAGCGACGGCGTGACCTTCGGGAGTAAAAGCTTTGTCAACGAAGCCTTTGCCCAGGCGAGGGAGTGGTTCAGCGGAACCCGCAAGGACGGAGCCCGGCCGATACGGGGCGTCGGATGGCGGAAAAAGGAAACGCGGCTCTATTCGATGAGAAGCCTGCGCAAGGATGCCCTGGGCTGAGCGTAAGGGCTCAACAAACGATCGCGTAACAAAATCGGCATCATTCCAACGTGCGCCTAGTGCTAGTGCTGCTGGGAACAAGCGTTCATGCCGTCCACCAAACCCATTTCCCTGGCCTTTTGCATGGGGATGGCTTTGGCCTGACAGACTTGTTGCCAACCAGGGAAGTTCCATTTGTTAGGAAAACCGCGGCATTGCTCGGGTTTGACCGGGTTGATCCGGCAGGAGGTGCCGTCGAGCATGCTACACTCGTGGTTTTCCTTTTCAATCAGGGAGAGGCCCGAGCGGTTGGTACGGAGACGGGTAAATTCATCAATAAACGCCTGGGTCTCCATGCCGAGAAACGCGGCTATTTTTTCGATCTCGTCATCCTCGACACGCACATCACCTGGCCACTTGCAGCAGGCGGTGCAGCGGTCGCATTGATACCATACGTCGGACATGTCGGAGGGCCGGAATCGGGATGTGTCTCCTGTTAGGAAAAAAAATCAGGGCAGCCGGAGCCTCTGGCCGATGCCAATGGTGGTGCTTCTCATCCCATTGGAACGCTGGATGGCACTGACGGAGGTATGGTACCGGCGCGACAGGCTGTAGAGGGTATCACCTCTCTTAACGGTGTGGTAGCGTGTGACGGGCCGGGGAGCGGGCTTCTTAACCGGACGCGATGGCGTTGCCACCGGGCGTGGAGCAGAGGCAACCGCAACCGGGCGGGAAGCCGTTGCAACAGGAGTTCCATAGCTGCTGGATGGCCGGGTGGGTGCCACAGGCATCGGCACACGTGTCGGCGGGCCACCACTGATGGATTTGTAATGGGTATTGACCTTGGCGAGGAACCATTGCCACTTGGCTCCCGGATGACCATTGTCGAGCAGGTAGTGCGGGCAGTTTTTATGAGGTTGGCTGAGTCCGCGGCGTGGCCAGTGGTAATGGGGGACCACTTTGCGGAGCGGGATGTCATACTTGTGCATCAGGCATGCTGTTAGCTTGGCCGTGCGCTCGATGGTGGCCGTCCGGCTGTTGCCTTTGTTTTCGCACATCTCAATCCCGATCGAGTAACGGTTGCCCGGACCATCGAAATCGGCGTGCTCTCCCTGCTCATCGGTCGGGAGGTGCTGGACGGCGCGGGTCTGGTCGGTGGTGTAGTGCCAAACGAGGTAACCGATGCGATTGCCGCCCTTGCGTTTGTAGGCGCGGAGTTTGCCGTTTTTCAAGGCCATCGAGTGACGCAGGGCGTCGGCACTGCGGGAGTAGTTCTGGGTGCTGTGGATGGTGATGTATTTAGGGGACATCGGCCTGCGGTATTTACGCGCGTGGGTGCCGCGCGGGATGATGTCCTGTTTGACATTCACCTCGCGGTAGAGGGCGGCGGGGCTTTTGGTAGGAGTGCCGGGAACAAGGCGATAGCCGTTGCCAGACGACGCGGTCGCACCATACGACGACCCCGCTGATGAACGGTCAAACCGATGTTTTACCGCATCCATCGTTGAACACGACGACAGCACAACAAATACCCCTAACAGCGTCAAACACTGCGATCCGATGATGATACCCCATTTCATGGGTCGATTATTACCTCAAATCCGCGCGAAACGAAAGGGATCATTTTATTTATTTTCATTTTCTTAACTATCAGGAAGTTCGCACCTTCTTTACGCATGGCATCCGTCCAGCATCATGCTGCTTGCGCTTGTCCCGCAGTCCAAGTATACAACTCTCCCGGTGTCCAAAACGCCCCCCAACCAGCCTCCGGTCACCCCCCCCGGATCGATCCCGGTCCCAGGTATCACCGGCTCAAGAGCCACTCCACCGTTCAAACAACGGCTGGAGTCGCTTGTCCGTGGTCAAAAACCTAGACGCACGGCAACCGGACCGGCAAGGTTTGAGCCGGTGGACGAATCGGCCTGTGCCTTTGTCACGGCTCTAGCCGCCCACACCCTTCAAGAGAGCCACCAAGGTGGCCGACTCTGGCTGACACACCCGAACCCCCGGGTCAGGGACCGGATTGCGGCGGAGCTGGACCTGTGGCAAGTCAGGCCGCTCGTGCTTCCGGACCTGCCTGACTCCAAGGACGACGAGGTGATGGCTGCGCCGGAAACCATTGCCGAACGCCTCTCGGTGATGAACACACTGTGCTCCCACGCCCCGGGGAACAAACCACAGGTCGTCATCCTGTCGCCCGATTCGCTCACAGACGCCACTCCATCGCCCGAGAGCCTGCGGGACTCCGCGCTCAGGCTCACCATCGGCGACGACCTCGACCCGGAGGAGTTGGAAAAACGGCTCATCGCCCACAGCTATGAACGGGTCACCCAGGTGCACGCACACGGACAGCTGGCCCGTCGCGGCGGGATCATGGATGTTTTTTCCTGGCATGCCTCGTCGCCATTGAGGATGGAGTTTTTTGATACCGAGATCGAGTCGTTACGTGAATTTGACATCGACTCCCAAGTGTCCACACGCCGGGTGAAACAAGCCGAACTCACACTGGCGGAGGCTGAGCAGTCGGCGACGGTAGCGGACTACATCCAACCGCACGACCGCTTGTTAGCCGCCGGTGATGAGATCCCGGCCGACGTCGACGGGCTCATCAGCGAGCTAGGTGATGTTGATCAAGAGCCGCTCTGCACGGGAAGTCCGTTAGGGACATTCGAGGCCGGGGACTTCATTCTCAACGAAGCCAGAAGACACCGGTTTTTCCAACAGATCGCCGAGTGGCGGGCGGATGCGTGGTCGGTGTTTCTGACCTTTTCCAACAAAGGCGAAAAAGAACGCTTCGATGAGCTCGTGGGCGATGGTTTTTTTACGGAGGGCAGCGTTACCCCATTGTCGGGTGAACTGGTCCAGGGCTTTACCGTCCCGGCCGGCAAACTGGCCTTTATTTCCTCGGCTGAACTTTTTGGTAGATACCAGACGCCGCAGACCCGGAGGAAAACCAACCGCTTGGATCATCAGCGGCGCGCGCGCGCGCAGACAGCGCTCGAGGACATCAACGACGGTGACCTGGTGGTGCACGCGGAGTATGGGATTGGCAGGTTCGAGGGGATCGAGGTTGATGACGAGGGGCATGAGGAAATTCATATCGGGTATCGCGATGGCGCCATTCTCAGCGTGCCGTTAGACCACTCCCATTTACTTTCCAAATACATCGGCCTCGGCGGAAAAGAACCCGATCTCACACGCCTCGGCAGCACCTCGTGGAGCAAGGCGCGGAGTTCAGCGGAAAAGTCGATTCTCGATTATGCGGCCAAGCTGCTCCAGATGCAGGCGGAGCGCCAGACGATGGCGGGCTACTCACACCCGCCCGACAGCCGCTGGATGTGGGAGTTTGAAAATTCGTTCCACTACAACCTGACACCCGGTCAACGCGATGCGATCGAGGATGTGAAGGAAGACATGGAATCAACCAAACCGATGGATCGCCTGATCTGCGGCGACGTCGGGTTTGGCAAGACCGAGGTAGCGATCCGGGCGGCGTTCAAAGCCGTCACAGGCGGCAAACAAGCGGCCGTTCTCGTCCCCACTACCGTTCTAGCAGAACAGCATTGGCGCACCTTCCGCGAGCGTATGTCCGACTACCCGTTGCGTATCGAACTACTCAACCGTTTCCGCAAGGCGAGTGAGGTGAAGGAGACGCTCAAGGGGCTGAAGAATGGCTCCGTGGATATCGTCATCGGCACCCACCGGCTGATTTCGAAGGATGTCCACTACAAGGACCTTGGGGTCGCCATCGTCGATGAAGAGCAACGATTCGGAGTGAAACACAAGGAGCGTTTCAAGGAAATGTTCCGCAACATCGACGTCCTAACACTTTCCGCAACACCCATCCCACGCACACTCTATCTCTCGTTGATGGGTGCGCGTGACATGTCGACCATTGATACGCCGCTACCCGGCAAGGTGCCCATCAACACGTCCATCCACGGCTACGATGAGCGGGTGATCCGCGATGCGATCCGTCGGGAGCTCAAGCGGGGGGGGCAGGTGTTTTTCCTCCATAACCGGGTGCAGAGCATCGACCTGGTGCAGTCGATGCTCAAAAAACTCGTGCCCGAGGCGAGCTGTGTCGTCGGCCACGGCCAGATGGAAAAGGATGAACTTGAGGTGGTCATGCGCACCTTTGTGCAGGGGAAAGCCGATATCCTGCTCGCTACCACCATCATTGAAAGTGGCATTGATATCCCGAACGCCAACACCATCATCATCGATCGCGCCGACCGCTTCGGCCTCGCTGACCTCTATCAGCTCCGTGGTCGGGTCGGGCGCGCCGGAGGGCAGGCTTATGCCATTTTACTCCTTCCCCGCGACCTGATCAACGGCGACGCACGCAAACGCATCAATGCAATCCAGCAATACACGGCACTCGGGTCGGGGTTTAAAATAGCGATGCGCGACCTGGAAATCAGGGGAGCCGGAAACCTCTTAGGCACCAAGCAGTCGGGCCACATCGCCGCAGTGGGTTTCGATCTCTACTGCCAGCTGCTACGCCAATCGATCGACCGGCTCCGCAGCGGCAAAGCCAGCCAACGCGTCGATGTCACCCTGCGCACCGACTTCCTCTATTTCAACGAAGCTGAATCAGTCCAACGAGATCAAGGACCAGCGGACGACCGCCAGGGAGTGCAAGCCTGTATAGGCAACCTAGGCAACCTGCCTGCCTATCTTCCCGCCAACTACATGCCCGAGGCGCGACTCCGGATTTCCGCCTACAAAGAACTCGCCGAGCTCATTTCCTTTAAAGAGCTCAATGCCCTCCGCGCCCGCTGGCAGGATCGCTTCGGCCAGGCGCCGGCGCCGGCCCGACACCTCCTGCTGACCACCGAAGTCAAGCTCGCGGCGGCGCAGGCCAGCATCAGCACGGTTGAAATCCGGGAACAACGGCTTATGCTCACACGAAACGGGGAGTATATTTTCCTGAAAGGGAAACGTTTTCCCCGCCTCACCGAGGTGGAGCCCCTCAAGAAGCTTCAGCAGGCCCTGCAGATGCTCAAATCGATCTGAATCCGCCGACTTTACCCACAACACAGCATAATACGCACAGTTTTATGAGCAAATTTGGACAGGTTTTAGTAGCATCTGCCTAGACACGATGTCTAGTTAGCCCTAGGTTATCAACCTACATTTGGCCCAAGCCTCATCATTTTTAAACTAGAACCAATATGAGCAATCCTAACAACACAAAGACTCCGTCGACATCGAAATCACCCAAATACCCCGGTGAACCGATCACCTGCAACGGCAACACCCTGGTAGCAACCCACGTCGAGGCGCGTATCACCGACGGCGGCATTTTCTACCCCATCACCCCGTCCACCGAGGGCGGCGAACTCTACCAGCAATCATGGGCCCAAGGTGAGCTGAATGTCTTTGGCCAACAAAAAATCGCTGTCGAAACCGAAGGCGAGCACGCTGCCCAGGGTGGCGCGACAGCCTTTGCCATCACCGGTCGGCGTGCAGTCAACTTCACCTCGGGACAGGGCATTGCCTATGCCATGGAGCAATATTACCATGCTCCCGGAAAACTCTCCACCATGGTCCTCGAAGTCGGTGCCCGCGCCCTGACCAAACACGCGCTCAACGTGCACTGCGGACACGATGACATATACTCCGCGCTCGACACCGGCTGGATCATGCTGACTGGAAAAGACGCCCAGCAGGCAGCCGACCAGGCGATCATCCTGCGCAAGGTCTGCGAACTGTCGCTGAACCCCGGTATGAACATCCAGGACGGTATGCTGACTACCCATGCCGAGCGCGTGTTCCGTCGGCCGGAAGCCGGCCTGCTTCGTGAGTTCCTCGGTGCGCCCGACGACATGATCGACTGCCCGACGGATGCCCAGAAAGAGCTCTTCGGACCACGCCGCCGCCGTGTGCCCAAAATGATGGACATCTGCAGCCCGGTTCTGGTAGGCCCGGTCCAAAACCAGGAACACTACATGAACGGCGTGGTGGGTCGGCGCAACCACTTCAACGAGCCTATCCTCGGTATGCTGCAAGACGCCTACAAGGAATTTGCCGAGCTCACAGGCCGCGAGTATGGACTGCTCTCCGAATACCGCACCGACGATGCCGACACCGTCTTTATCAGCATCGGCTGCGCCGCAGAAAACATTGAAGCGGTCTGCGACTACCTCCGGGAAACACGCGGGGAAAAAGTCGGCTCCATCCACTTCAACGTCCTGCGCCCGTTCCCAGAATCGACCCTCATCGAAGCCATCCGCGGCAAAAAAACACTCATTGTCCTTGAGCGCACCGACGAAGGATTGTCGGGCGACAACCCCCTCACCCGCGACATCCGTGCCGCGATAGGCAAATCACGCGATGCCCGCCAGTGGGCCGGCAACATCCCGGCACTTTCACCCGAGGAAACACCCCGCCTTTTCCGTGGTGTCTACGGCCTCGGCTCACGCGATTTCCGCCCTGAGCATATCATCGGCGCCTTCGAATTCTCGCAAAACCAGATCGCCCGCCAAGACGGTAAAAAAGCCGAGGACGGCAGCACCTTCTTCACCCTGGGCGTCGACCACAAATACGCCGTCATTGCCGACGAAACACCCTCGTTACTTCCTGAAAAATCCATCGCCGTCCGTTTCCACTCTATCGGTGGCTGGGGGATGATCACCACGGGTAAAAACCTCGGTAACATCCTCGGCGAGTTTGGTGACCTCATCTCCGAACGCAACCCCGAGTATGATCCGGTCACAGGGCGGCTCGTACCCAAACTCCACATCGCCGCCAACCCGAAATACGGCTCTGAGAAAAAAGGTGCTCCCACTAACTACTTCCTGGTTGTCGCGCCTAACCGCGTCCGCGTCAACTGCGAGCTCAACCACGTCGATGTGGTGCTTTGCTGCGATCCAAAGGCATTCACCCATTCCAACCCGCTCGCCGGTATCAACCCCGGCGGCTGCCTGGTCTGGGAATCCTCGATGGACCCGGAAACGGCCTGGGAATCGATCCCGACAGAATACCGTCAATTCATCCGCGACAACAAGATCCGCATCTTCATCCTGCCTGGATTTGAAATCGCCCGCGCCGCCACATCGCGTCCCGAGCTCCAGATGCGGATGCAGGGAAACTCCTTCCTCGGTGCCTTCTTCAAGGTGTCCCCGTTCCTGAGCGATAACAACATCACGGAGGAAACCTTCCGCAAGACCGTCCGCAAGCAATACGAGAAGAAATTCAGCCGGTTCGGTGCCAACGTCGTTGAAAGCAACATGACCGTGATGACCGAAGGGGCGGCCCGGGTCCAGGAAATCAAATACGGTGAGCTGGATGCCATCGACACCTCGTCGCTGCGCCTCCCACCGCTGGCTCCGGTCAACTCGGAAAAACCCGTGTTACCGACGATCCAGTGCGCCGGCATGGAGTGTTACATCCCCCGGCCCGATGACCAGGTGCTCCGCTCACCGGTCAAGACCCAGGAAAAATTTGACAGTGAATTCCGCTCCGGCAAAGGCTACCACCAGCCAGCCAGCGCCCTGGCCAGTGTCGGTGTCATGTCGGCTGCGACCGGCGCCACCACCAGTAAGTATGTCGCCCGCCGGATGACCCCCCTGTTTATCCCGGAGAACTGCACCCAGTGCATGGACTGCATCACCGCCTGCCCGGATACCGCATTACCTAACACCGCCCAGGAAATCGGCACCCTCCTGCGCACGGCCACCCGCGCCTACGTTTCAGATCCCGAGCAACGCGCAGCTCTGTTAGCCGAGCTCCCCAAGGTGGAGGAAAACGCCCGCAAGCGTATGATGGAAGTCGTCGAAGCCAAGGAATCGACCCCCTTCAAAGACATCATCAAGGACGAGGTCACCGCTCTGAACGGTGCCGTTTCCCAGCAGGCCAAGGACGAGCTGTTCGCCATCCTCGACGTTGTCCCGGTCGCCTACAACAAGACCGCCGCCATCTTCCGGGCGAAAGAAAGTAAAACCGGTGACGGTGGTGTCTTCTCCATCTTTGTGGCCGACCTCTGCAAAGGCTGTGGCGAGTGCGTCGAGCAATGTGGACACGGTGCCCTGGAAATGGTGCCTGACACCGCCGAACTCAACAAGACCCTGTCATCTGCCCAGCTGTTCTCCCGGATGCTTCCCGATACTCCAGGAAAATACCTCGGTCTCTACGACGATGAAAACCCGGAGGACTCGCGGCCTGCCGCCCTCAGGAACCACCTGATGGTCCGTCGCAACTACGAGGCGCTGGTCTCAGGAGACGGTGCTTGCGCCGGCTGCGGTGAGAAAACCATCCTCCGCGCCATCGCCTCCGTGACAGAGGCGTACATGCGCCCGATGTACCATAAAAAGGCTGCACGTCTGCTGAAAAAGGCCGATCTCATCGAAACCCGGGGCAGCGAACTCCTTGCCCAGCTGAAAGCACGCTCCGAGGAGGAATACGAACTCTTCAGACGTTCCGTCGCCCATGTCATCATGGGTCTCGGTGGGGAAAACGCCGCCGATACCGATGCCCGACTGAAGGAAAACGGCCTCATCTCAGACGAGGACATCCTCACCGCCCTGGTGTCGGTCATGCGTGTGGACGCCTACAACCACAAGTCGCTGCAAGCGGTGGATGGTCGCCTCGCCAACGGTATGGCCACCATGATGATGGGTGCCAACACCGGTTGTAACACCGTTTACGGGTCCACCCCACCATCCAACCCCCACCCCTACCCGTGGATGAACTCCCTGTTCCAGGACGGGGCCACCATTTCCTGGTTGATGGGTGAGTCCCTGATCCTGCGCCACAGCCGCCGTTCGGTTGCCCCCGAGCGTATTTCCTCGGCCTTGCTAGGATTGTTAGAAGACAAGAACGCCAAGGTGATGGATGATGCCAAGTACTTCTCGATCACCCACCTCAGTGATGCCCAGATGACGCCGCAGGAGCTCAAGGAGCTTCCCAAGGTCTGGTGTATCGGCGGTGACGGTGCCCTGGGTGACATCGGTTTCCAGAACCTCTCCAAGGCAGTCCTTCAAGGCCGCCCGAACGTCAAGTTCCTCATGCTTGACACCCAGGTCTACTCGAACACCGGCGGTCAGAACTCCGACTCGTCATTCATGCCGGGCGGTTATGACATGAACCAGTTTGGTGAAAGCACCCAGGGTAAGATGACCGAGAGGAAGTCCGTCGCCGATATCCTGACCACAGGTCACGGCTCGCCATACGTCGCCCAGATCTCGATCACCAACGCGGCCAAACTCTATCAGACGATCCTCGAGGGGCTCGAATACCGGGGTGCCGCGTTCTACCAGTGCTACACCACCTGCCAGCCCGAACACGGTGTCGGCGACGATGCATCCGCCCACCAGGCCAAGCTCGCGCGCGACAGCCGCGCCATGCCTGAGTTTGTTTTCAACTCCTCCCTCGGCGAGTTCGTCCAGGAGTGTTATGACATCAAAGGCAACCCGAACACCAACCGCGACTGGCAGCAGTTCACATCCAAGGCCGATAAATCGATCAGCTATGCCTTCACCACCGCCCACTGGTGCACCACGGAAGCCCGCTTCCGCAGACACCACAAGGTGGTCACGGAGGAGCAAGCCAAGGAGATGATCCCTCTGGAAAACATGCTCCAGCTCATCACTCAGAATGATGTGGCGCACTTCCTCTTTGCCGATAAAAACGAAACTGCCTACGTGCCCGACTTCGGGGTCTTCATCCGCACAGAGTTCGGTGACACGGTGAAATACCACTCACTGAGCCGTCAGCTGGTCCTCTTCTGCGTCGAACGCCGCAAGGCCTGGCGCCTGATGCAATCGAGAGCCGGTATTGAAAACACGGACTACGCGACGCAAAAGGCCATCCTCGCGAAGCTCGCCGCCGGTGAAATCACCCGCGCCGATGTTTTGACTAAAGGTGCCGCAGTGCTCGAGGCATAACGCCGCGCCCTGTTTTTCTATCACCGCCACGGGGTTCTGCTCCGTGGCGGTTTTCCTTGGCACCCAGCAATCCTCCAAGCGGACAGCCCGGGCTCCATTATACCTTGCCATAATCACCAGATAGTCTATGAATTTACTTCAAGCTTGATTCATCCCTGTATAGAATAATTTCCAGACAACAACCGCTGGCAAGCTCTTCGTTTTCCTCTCCACACCCTCCCAACAATGACCATACTCAATTTCATCCTCCGCTTCTCATTGATTCCCGTTACAGGCCTTTCCCTGCTTTCCACCGCCGCCACCGCGCGCGAGGTCACCGGCATCGCCGCCAAGGTAAATGGCCGCGTGATCACCAAGAACGAGGTCAACTACCACCTGACCCCCTATCGGCAACAACTGGACGCCTCCATGCCCCGCAAAGGCCCCCAGTATTCCGCTCTACTCAAAAAAGCCAAAGACGAGATCCTCGACAGCCTCATCGAGCGCGAGCTGATCCTTTCCGAGTTCCGGGTCAAGACCAACGGCGACGGCAAGATCCCCGCCCACCTGATCGACCAGGAAATCGACCGCCAGGTCCGTGAGCTCTACAATAACAACCGCAACGAGTTTAACAAATCACTCCGCCAGGCCGGTGTCACCCCGGCACAGCACCGCCGTGAAACCGAGAAAAAACTCGTCGTCCAGGCAATGCGCTCCCAGCAGTTTAAAAACGCCGTGCCGCCACTCCCTAACGAGGTCGCCGCCGAGTACAACAAACACAAAATCAAGCTGCGCGACACCACAGGCGACGCGCTCGAATACCACAAGATCTATATCCCTAAAACCGACCCCCAGAATGCTCTCGTAACCGCCGAAACCCAGCTGCAATTGGCGGAGGATATCGTGGGCAAACTCGAAAAGGGTGCCAATTTCGAAGAGCTCGCCAAACAACACTCGAAGGATGCCTGGGCCGCCGAGGGCGGCAAGGTAGAGAAAACCAAACGCACCGACCTCTCCCCGGCATTCGCTGCCATCCTGATGGAAACCCCGATTGGAAAAGTCCTCGGCCCCCTGGAGGACGGCCGCGGCTACACCATTGTCCGACTCGATAAAAAACACTACGGCCCAGCACCGTCTTTGAATAAAGTCCGACCCGAAATCGAAGCCCGTGTCCGCGCCCGCAAAAACAAAGCCAAACACGACCGCTGGATGAAGCGCCTCCGCGATAACGCGATGATCGAGAAAAAGATGTAACGGCCAAACTCCCAGCTGCAAACCCTGAAAACCAGGACCCATGGAACAGATCAAATCCCTCTTCGACCTCACCGGACATGTCGCCGTTGTCATCGGCGGCACGGGCAACCTCTGCGGCAGCATGGGTATCGCCATGGCCCGCGCCGGTGCCGAGGTTGTCCTCGTCGGCCGCAACCCGGAAAACGCCATCGACAAACTTGCCGCCATCGATGAATTCGGCGGAAAATCCTGGTTTCATAAAGCCGATGTCAGCCAACGTCAGGAAATCGATGACCTCCTCTCCACCGTGTTACTCAGGTCCGGAAAAGTCGATGTCCTGGTCAATGGCGCCGGTCTTGGCTCAGGCACTCCCTTCCTCGAAATCACCGAGGATGAACTCGACCACCTCATGGCCGTGAACTTCAAAAGCGTTTTTAACGCCTGCCAGATTTTCGGGCAGTTCTTTATCGATCACCATGAGCCGTGCAGCATCATCAACATGGGCTCCATGGCTGGCAGCATGCCCGTTTCCGGTATCTTCGCCTACTCTGCCGCCAAGGCCGCCGTGCATAACCTCAGCAAAAACCTCGCCCGCGAATGGGCCGAGCACGATATCCGGGTCAACACCCTCGTGCCCGGCTTTTTCCCATCAGAACAAGCCTCTCGCCAGGGTGATGAAACCCGTGCCCTGGAAATCCTCCGCCACACCCCGATGTCACGTTTCGGCACCGCCAACGAACTCACCGGCGCCACGCTCATGCTCGCCTCCAACAACGCCGGCTCGTTTATCACCGGCACCGAAATCGTCATCGATGGCGGCTTCTCGGCGATGACCATCTAACTCAAGCGGGGCAAATACCGGCTCTGACTGGAACAAAACGGTATTCGATTCCCCTTGAAAATGGGGCCGATCATTGATATCGGTTAGTCAGCATGAGACGTTCTATCTGTTTTGTATTCGGCCTTCTCCTCGCTTGCCTAACAATCACCATCGATGCTGCTGCGGAGGACTTGACGCAACTTGACCTCGTCACCCTCCGCAAAAGGGCGGAATCCGGCCGACTTGCCGCACAGGTCGAACTCGCCTACCGCGCGCTCGAAGGAAAAACCAAAGACTTCGATGAAAACGCCATTTACCAGACTTTCGAGAAAGGTGCGGCAGGTGAAATCCCCCGCGCCTTTGTCGGCCTGGGCCTTTGCCGCTATTACGGCATCGGAACCCGAGCCGACCGCAAACAGTCCAACGCCGACCACAAACAAGCGGCGGAACTCGGCGATCTCCGCGGCATGATGATCCATGGCTGGGTTCTCTATTCCCAAGCAAAGGACCAGTCCGACTCTGACCGTGGGCTGGCATTGATTCAGAAAGCCAGGGATGCCGGTAGTGAGGAAGCATCTACACTGCTCGCCAATCTGGACCTTCGCCGGCCTGACAACCAACCCGGCGCTACCCAAAAAGCCCTGAAGACGCTGGAACACCTCGCACTCGAAAAAGGCAACCATCACGCCATGAATAACCTTGCCGATTATTATCGGAAAACCGGCAAGCAGGATCTCGCGATCAAATATCTCAGAATGAGCGCCGACGCGAATTCCACCTATGCCTGTGTCGCCCTGGCTGAGTTCTTGATGGCAAAAAAAGCAGGTGGCAACGAAAACGAGATCCTTACCCTGCTGCGTAAGGCAGCTGCCCGCGGTAGCAATCACGGCAGGTTCCTGCTCGCACGCAAACTGATGCGCCGCACCCATCTACAACTCCCGGGTGAGGACTGGTACCAGATGCTGCTGCTGTCTCACCAGCACGGCCATGCACAATCCAGCTTCGAGCTAGGAGCAGCCCACCAACACGCACCGGGCTACACCTTCCGTGATCTCGATTGGAAACTAGCGGTCGAGTTTTATCAAGCCTACCTCGATGCTTACAAAGACGTCCCTCCAGCCATGTCACACCAGGAGATGCACACGGCCATTCACTTCATCTGCGAATTATACTTCAAGGGCGGCCTCGGGTTAAAAAAAGACCTGCGGAAATGCCTGGAAACAGCCCGACCCTACCTGGGAATTTGTGGCGTTGCCACCGCCCACGCCGGCAGGGTTCTCCTCCACCCGGACACCCCCCTGGGCACCACCCGTCAGGCTCGTATCCGCGGCTACGCCTGCATGCTCAGCGCAAGGAAGTCCCATTACACAATCAGTGATCATACTCTGTTTATCATGCGAAGCCGCTTCAGCTTTACTCGCGAAGAAGTCGCCGAAGCCCAGAAACTAAGCGATTCGGGTTTCCCAACACCCGATTCAAAATTGCTGCCGTAACTAACAGCTCAACCATCGCCCCCGCCCAATCCGTTTTCCAACCCGCACATTGCTTCATGAAAAAAGCCATCCTCATCGTCTGCGCCGCGGCCGTGTCAGCCCCCGTCTTCGCAGAAAAACCAACCACCTTCAAAGCGCCCAAGGTTTACCAGCCGGCCAACGATCTGTTCATGAAGGCATACAAACTTCAGAAAGAACAAGGCTCGGTAAAGGCCATCGCCGAGTTGAACAGGGTGGCTCCCGACATCTTCGATAACGATCAAGTGCCGGCCTTCGCGCAATATGATTTTTACCGCTATGCGTATAACGCCGCCTTTATGGGGTCTGGATTAAACGATCCGGAATGGGCCGGCATGCTGTTAGAATGGATCTACAACCACAGCCGGGAAAACGGGGAAGGTTACTGGTATGGCAAGATCACACTGGACCTTCACCGCCACTACATGAGCCGGGCAAGATACAACGATGCGCGGCAGCTGATGACACGCGAGGTCAACCAGCTCGGTGAAGGGCTCGGGACAGATATCGAAATCAACCGCTTACCCGGAAAAAAACCGGTTCTAAATAACTTCCCTGAGTTCAAGGACCGCAAGCTCACCCGGGGCTTGATCGATCCTCGTAATAGCCAGCTGTTTGCGTGTCTGGCATCCCAGGATCTCGCCGAGGGCAAATGGCGCAGGGCGCTTGAGCAGGCCCATGTGGCCAGGAAAAAGGGTGCCATGGGTGTGCGTTGGTATTCCAGTCGACCCAAAGTAAACGCCTCCAAAATCAGCGTCGACTACAGCCTCGACCTCTGGCGATGGGCGTCTCTGGCAATGGCACACAGCTATCAATTTCTCGACTTACAAGAACTTGCCCTGAACGAATACCGCGAGATCACCAAGTTCAAACCCAAACTGGGCCATCACACTCACATCGTCAGCTCGGCGGTGGGTGAAGTCGCTTATTACGAATTCCTCAAAGGAAAAACACCTGCCGCAGCAGCCATCCAGAAAATCAACAAACAACGCAAGCTGCTTTACGATTTCACGGCATACCCGACGGCTGATGACATGGATAGACTCACCCGTTACAAAGTAGACATCCTGTTCCGCAGTGGCTCACCGGACAAGGCGTGGGAACTTCTTGATAGCCTCCGCAACTCGGAAAAAACCAGCCCCCGCAGTCGTTTCCTTGCAGACATGGCCTGGTGCGGACACCGTCTCGATGCGGGCATGACCGATGACATCGAGCCGCTCCTGATCAAACTGCTCACCACCGCACGCCAGGGAGGTATCAAGACCGATGAAATTGAGCTCTATCACATCTACGCCCGTTACCTCATCGCCACGGGCCGACTCGATGACGCCCTGAAAATCCAGCGCGAGCTCATTCGGCTGCTAGAGTCGTTCGATGTTTTTACTCGCCTGCCCGGCGCCTACCGCACGCTGGCCGAAATTTATTCCGCCATGGGTGCCAGCACCGCCGCCAAGAACGCCGCCAGCATGGCTACACAAGCCCTTAAAAACCGGAAAGTGCCGCAGGCATTCAGCCAACGCATCAAAACAATGCTGGCCAGGCCCCTGCCCAAAGCAGCCACCGATCAGGAGACGAACAAAAATGACGTCGCTGATATCCAGCCACGCCGCGCCAGCGTCACCCCACTCCATGGAATGCCCGCTCGCGGTCTCTTCACCCTGACAAATCCAACCCAGGAAAACATCAACGGCACCCTCTCGTTCACCGGCAATGGTGTCAGCGCGAAAACCCCCGGCCAATCCTCCCTGGTCAAAGTCGTTGTGGCTCCGACCGAAGAAAAAACGACATCCAAGGTCACGCTCGAACTGGCTCCCGGACAAGTCGTTTTCATCGACATCGAACAAGCCAGATCCGCCGAGAACCAGGTCACCGTCGAGTGGGCTCCCACAGGAGGCAAAACCATCGAGGCCAGCTGGCAGGCCCAGCCCGCCGAGGAGGGGTTCAGCGTCGCCATCGTCGATGCAGGTGAATACCTGGACAACCCGTTCTACCTGATTCCGTTTTACCACCTGCTGCAATACCGCGACTCCTTTCCACAGGCCATGGACATGCGTATCGTCGCCTCGCAGCCGACACGGATTGAGGTTTACGATCAGCACGACCGCATTGTCTGTGTCGATGCCACCGGCGACGGGGATTTCAGTGGCAGCGGCGATATGACGATGCAGGATTTTAACCGGAACCGTCTGCCCGACCTCAAACTGGCCGACTCCGGAAACGAGCAGCGTTTCCGTGCTTTCATCCGGCCCGCCAATGAAATCCCCAAAGAGGGAATCACCCTCTCCCTGCAAATCCGCGAAGGCGGCAAGTGGGTGAAAATCTCCGAAGACCGTCTTTTGGCTCGCGATTAACACATGAAACAGCTATCCCGGCGGGGCCTGTGATTAGTAATTCGTAATTCGTAATTCGTAATTGGTGATTGCTTGCGCCAGCAAGCCCTTACTTGGTATTTGGCGTTTAAAGCTTGGAGTTTATGATCATCTACATCCACATCCCCTTCTGCCACCGGATCTGTCCCTACTGCTCCTTCTACAAACACACGCCCGGAGATACCGATAAACGGGCATTTATCCAGGCGATCCTCAGGGAGGCCAAGTGGCATGAACGTCGCGGCCATGATCCTATTTCCACCCTCTATCTCGGTGGTGGGACGCCATCGATGCTCTCACCAAGCCACCTCACCGAGTTATTCGAGGGACTGCACGAGACCCTTCCGTTGGAAAACACCCACATCACTCTTGAGGCGAACCCCGCCACCTTCGGCCACGCCAAGGCCGCCCTGTTCAAGGACCTCGGGGTGAACCGGACTTCGCTCGGCATCCAGTCGTTCTCCCCCCACGTGCTCAAAACACTCGGTCGCGAACACAATCCCGACCAGGCTTCCGAAGCCGTGCACACTCTCCGCGCCTCCGGGATGGAGGAAATCAACATCGATCTCATGTTTTCAGTGCCAGGCCAGACCTTGGACGACTGGTCACATTCCCTCGACACCGCCATCGCTCTGGAGCCCGACCACATTTCCGCCTATAACCTCACCTACGAGGAGGATACCGAGTTTCTCGACCGGCTGTCAAAAGGGCACTATTCCGAATGCGAGGACACCAATGCGGATATGTTTACCCTGGCGCAGCGGAAACTAACAGACGCCGGTTTCATTCATTACGAGACATCCAACTACGCCCTCCCCGGCAAGGAATCGCTCCACAACCTCTCCTACTGGCACGGCCACGACTACCTGGGCCTCGGCCCCTCCGCCGTCTCCACCGTCGATGGCACACGCTGGAAAAACCTCCCCGACACCGCACGCTACATCCACGCGATCGAAACCGTCGGCCACGCCAAATCCGAGCAGGAAACCATCGACGCCGATGCCTACCGCACCGAGCGTATCGCCCTCCTGCTCCGCACCACCCACGGCCTTCCAGAGCAATACCTTCAGGACTCACCCGTAGGCAGTGTCGAAGCATTGTTAGAAAACAAGCTCGCTGAACTCCACAACGGCCACCTCCGCCTCATCAACGACGGCCGGTTACTCGTCGACGCCGTTGCAGGGCAGATTCTCTAGGAAAAAAGAACACTATGATCAGGAACGAACGAACCTGCAAATAATGAGACTTGTAGGTAGGCCCTTGTTTTATTAGGGTTTCTTAAGCATTTGCACTCTAAACTCCTATGAGAATCACCTTACCTCTCGTACTCGTCCTTTTTTGTTACAGCCGTCTCTACGCCGAAACCGGTCCCAATGAATCCAGTCTAACCCTCGTCAATGATGTCTCTTTTAACAACATGACAGTTACTGCCTCGGTGCCTATTTTTGGCTCTGACAGCAAGACATCCGTCCTGTCGGGTGACATCACAGCGACAACCGACATCTCACCCGTCACGGCATTCAACAATCAGCTGACATTCACCCCTGGCAACAGCACCGCGTCACCTGTTGGTTTTTCACTTGGAAATTTTGTCTCGGGATACGTCACCCTCAATCTTTCCAACCTCGGCATTTCTCTATCCACGCCGTTCGCCCCGGGTAATGTCGATGCATCGACAGGAATTTTTGATGCCAGCCAGCACGACTTTACCATCGATCAAGGCACCATCTCCGTCACCGTTCCCGGAAGCAACACGCCGACTGATATCCAGCTTTCCGAAACGGTCGTTACGGGGACAGGCTCGGGAAACGGCACCGTCACCATCACTGAAAACGGAACCACAAGCACGAGGATCACCTATAACATCACCGTGACCATGCCCTTCACCGCCACGACCCAGGTCCCGTTGGGTTTTTCACTGGGTGATGATGAGGTCACTGCCACACTCACCTTCGACGGCACAATCAAGGCCACCAGCACCGTTTACGTCTACATATCCGCCTACCTTCAGTGGACGGAGGAAAACAACGCCCCGGGAGGTGCCTTCGATTCCCAGGACATCGGCACAATCCCCAACGGCATCCTCTGGGCGCTCGGTTATGACCTTGGAAACCAACCGGACAGGCTGATTATTCCTGTGGACGGCAAACTCACCATTCCCCTCCCTCCAGGCGGAACGCTCCACCCCATGATCATCGAGTGTTCCACTAATCTGTCCGACTGGGATCCCATCGATCCGTCAAAGGTATCCACTGGCAGTAACACGATTCCACCAGCAAGCACCGGGACGGTCACCATCACGCCCAGCGGACCATTCAGTTTTTACCGGATCAAGGCGACCCAGTAGTCGTAAATGGCGGTTCCCATGCTTCCAAACGGTCTGCAGCAGCTCGATTTGACCGATAAGCATCATACCCGTCGCCCGGACGCGGCAAACAGTTCGTGCTGATCAGCGGAAAAACCACACCTTGCGAGGTGAAAAACGCGATTATCATGCTACGTTACCACTCGGCCCCATCCGGCCATCCATAACAATCACTGCCCTCCCCCGCGCTACGCGTACTTTCTGCCATTGACATCACAACCTCCATCCGCTTTTAACCCCGCATGAAACCTGTGCTCTACCTGTTGATTCTTCTCGGAGCCACCCTGCTCGCCTTCGATCTCGCCAAGGAGGTCAAGGACATCGAGGTAGAACCAGCGCCGGAACCCACCCGACCCGTCCGGCCACAGGACTCCGGGGCGGCGCCTTCTTCGTCGGCGCAAGCCCCCGATGGACATGCCGAGGCGATGCAGGCCATACAGCAGCAGGTGGCTCAGCAGACGGCGGCTATCGGGCAATCCCCCGATGACGCCGGCCCCTACATCAAACGGGCCGAGCTTTACGCCCAGATGCGACAGTTCCCCGCAGCACTCGCCGACCTCGACAAAGCGGCCACCCTGGCACCCGGGGCAGCAGATGTCTTTTTCCAACGCGGCTATGTCATGATCGCCACCGGCCAGACTGAAAAGGCGCTGGCCGATTTCTCCCGTGTGCTCGAAATCACCCCGGCCCATACCAAGGCCCGGCTCTACCGGGCGATCATCCGCTACCGCAACAAGAGTTTCCAGCCCGCACTCGACGATTGCCTGGCACTGCTCAAACACGATCCCACATTCCACGACGCCCACATCACCGCCTCACGCTGTTACATGGAACTCAACAACAAGGCCAAGGCCATCGCGCATCTGGAAACCTATATCGCCCAGGCCAAGGACCCCGACGGCATCCGCGAAGCACGCCGGTTGATCGAACTGTGGAACCAGCAGGAACCCGGACAGGCACCAGGCAACGACAACCAACCAAACCCCTGATATGAAGACATTTCCATCCACCGGTCTACTTACGACTGCCGCCCTGCTTGCCCTGCTCCACTGCTCATGCCGTGAAAAAGGCGAGGTGCAGCACTTCCGTACGCCCAAGGCACCACGGGCCGAGGCCACAGCACCGGCACAACAGCCACCACAAACTCCAGCCACGGCCACAAAAGCACCCTACACCTGGACCCTCCCCGACGGCTGGACCGCCCAGTCTGCCAGCGGCATGCGCCTGGCCACCATCCTCATCCCGTCGGGTTCCGGCACCCTCAACGCCTCGATCACCGAGTTTGGCGGCGATCTGGCTGGTAACGTCAACCGTTGGCGCGGTCAGATCGGTCTGCCACCCCTTCAAGAATCCGCCATCGCCGCTACCCTCAAGGAAGTGGAGACAGGACTTGGAAAAGGCTACATCGTTTCGCTTTCGAACCCTGCCTCACCGGACAGCGGGCTGCTCGCGGCCATCATTCCCCGGCCGACAAATACCTCCGTTTTCATCAAAGTCCCCGGCAATCCAGCCGACCTGGAAAAAATCACCGCCGCCTTCACCGGGTTCACCCAGTCGCTGGCCCCAGCAACCAACTAGCTCATGAGTAAACCACTCCCCGCCGTACGGCTGCTCAAGCCGCTCGCATCCGCCGCCATTTTCTACTACGCCACACTCTGGCTGGTCGTTCTGGTGGTTGTGGGCACCATCAACCAGAAATACTTCGGCCTCCACTACAGCCTGGAAAAATACTTTTCCGCCTGGTGCATCCAGCCGATGGAGTGGCCTCTCTGGCTACCCGGCGGTCGACTGATCATGGCCGTCATCCTGGTAAACCTCACCGCCAAGCTTTTGGTCGGCACCAAGTGGAAGTTCCAGAATATCGGCATCAACATCACCCACCTTGGCGTTTTCCTGCTGATGGTCGGCGCCGTTGTCACCGCCTACACCACCACCGAGGGACATATCAGCATCCGCGAGGGCGAGGAATCATCCACTTTCCTGAACTCCCACGAGGTGGAACTAGCCGTCACCGACCGCTCCAACCCGGAATACGACGACACCACCAGCTTCACCCAGGGGTTTTTCCACAGCAAACAACCATTTGGCGATGACACCGTGCCGATGGCTTTCAAGGTCACCCGCATGTACAAAAACTGCAAACCTGTGGCACGTCCCGACAACAAAAAATCGGACAAGTTCAGAGGCCGCGCCGCCAACGTCGAGCTGGAGGAGCTTCCGGGAGACCCCAAGGACCAGAACCTGCGCGGCATCGAGGTCGAGATCACCGGCTTGCCCGACGACCAGTCGGGTAGCTACATCTTTATCGCCCACCCCGAGTGGAAACCGGCCATACTAACAGCCGGTGACGGAAAAACCTACGAGGTCTCACTGCGCGCGCGTCACCACCAGCTGCCGTTCAGCCTTTACCTGAAGGATTTTGAAAAGCTCAATCACGCCGGCACGATGATGGCCCGGGCGTTTTCATCCAAGGTCCGGGTCACCCAGGACGAATCCACCGAGGATATCAAGATCTACATGAACCACCCGCTGAGACGCAATGGCTACACCCTCTACCAGGCGTCATTCAGTCAGGTGGGCGTCGAGACGACGGTGCTTCAGGTCGTCTACAACAAAGGCCAATTGATGCCCTACATCTCCATCGTGGTGATCACTCTCGGGCTGCTCGTCCACGTCGTGATGCAGGTTCCACGCCTCATTGTGGCTGCGCAAAACAAAAACCAGCCACGTAAAGCCTCTTAACGCCATGACCCGTTTTATACCCATCCCCTCGCTCAGAAAAATGGCACCCCTGCTGGCGTTGTCCCTCGGCCTCGCCATCTCCGGCCAGCTCCTCGCCCAGTCGCCCGCCACACCACCGGAAAAAGACATCTCGCCCGGTTCCGGCAAGCTGCTGGCGTCCATCCCGGTGCAAAACGCCGGTCGGATCAAACCCTTCGACTCCTTTGCCCGCTTCACCCTGCTGGCATGTTACCACAAATCAAAAATCGGCGACCTCTCCGCCAGCCAGTGGATGGCCCAGCTCCTGCTCGACCCCGAAGCCGCCTATGATGTCAAGTGTTTCAGGATCAAGAATGGCGATCTCATCGACGACCTCGGACTGGAAAAAGAAGGCGCCGGCCCATACATCTACAGCTTCAACGAACTGCGCACCGTGATCGACGCCCAGCGCTCCCGTGCCCAGACCATCCAGCAACGCAACAAGGACCATCGCACCTTGGTCGAAGAACAGCTCCTCAAGCTCTACAACACCGTTTACAACTACTTCTCGATCAGCCGGTCGCTCACCTGCCTGACACCCGAGCTGGTCATCGAAAACGAGCAGCTCGCCAAGGAACTCAACCTCCCCGCAGGCAAACCATTCAGCTTTTTCCAGATCCACCAACGCTGGGACCTGTTCCGGACAACGGTCGAGAAACTCAAGACCACCTTCGATCGCAATAACCCGTATGACCTGGCGATCTTCGACCTGGTCAGCCGGATCAGGGACTTGCAGCAACGCGACTCCGCCGTGGCAACATTCACGATCATCCCGCCGGACGATGATCCCATTCACAAGGAATGGCTCACCCCTTGGTCGGCTCTCGATCCCCAGCGGACACCGACGGATAAGGAGCTCCATCTCATCACCGAGCTGGAGGCAACCATCGCCGCCCTTTCTAACAAAGACGAGGAATCAGCGGCCAGCCACAAGGAAACCTTTCTGGCGGGCTCCCATAAAGTCACCACCACCCTTGCCAAACGTGAACTCTTTTACAACCAGTTAGACGCCTTCACCAAGAGCATCGCCTTCTACATCCTCGGCTTCCTGTTACTCGCCCTCAGCTGGCTCTTTGCCGGCAAGGCGATGCGCTGGGGAAGCTGGGGCGTGGTGCTCACCGGCTTCCTCCTCCACGCCGGCGGCATCCTGCTGCGTATGATGATCCGGGGCCGACCCGCCCCCGTCACCACCATTTACGAGTCGATCATCTTTGTCGGGTTTATCTGCGTCCTGTTAGGACTCATTATCGAGTTCCGTCGCCGCGACGGGCTCGGGCTGCTGATCTCCACCGTGCCCGGCATCATCCTTCACTTTGTGGGATTCAAGTACGCCATGGAAGGCGACACCATGGGCCGACTGGTCGCGGTGTTGGATTCCAATTTCTGGCTAGCCACCCACGTGGTCAGTATTGCCATCGGCTACGGCGCGGCGGCTGTCGCCGGCCTCACCGCCAATGCCTATCTCTTTGTCCGTCTGGTCCGGCCCGGAAACAAGGATCTTATCAAAAGCATCTCCAAGAACTTCATCGGCGTCACCCTGGTCGCGCTGTTGTTCTGCATCGTCGGCACCATCCTCGGCGGTATCTGGGGCGACCAGTCATGGGGTCGCTTCTGGGGCTGGGACCCCAAGGAAAACGGTGCCCTCCTGCTCTGCCTCTGGCTACTGATCATCCTGCACGGAAAATGGGGTAAACAACTCAAGGAGCTCGGCATCGCCACCATGCTGGCCCTGACCAACATCGTCGTCCTCCTTGCCTGGTTCGGGGTCAACCTCCTCAGCGTCGGCCTCCACTCCTACGGCTTCACCGAGGGTGCCCTGTTCAACCTGATCATCGCCTGCGCCATCATCCTCGTCCTCGCCGCACTCCCATCCTTCATCATCTACATCCGCGACACCTCCCAAGTTAAAGAACCCCAAGCTCCAATCACTCCTCCCGCCTCCTGACTCCTGACTCCTGACTCCCGAAATGACTTCCCGACAACGCTTCCTCGCCGCCATCCGCCGTGAACCCACCGACCGCACTCCCGTCTGGGTGATGCGCCAGGCTGGCCGCTATCTTCCCGAATACCGCGCCCTCAAGGAGAAGTATTCCTTCACGGAAATGGTCAAGTCGCCCGAGCTGGCGACCGAGGTCACTCTGCAGCCGCTGAAACGCTTCCCACTCGATGCCGCGATCATTTTTTCTGACATCCTCATCATCCCCGAGGCACTGGGTCAGCCGTATCATTTCCGTGACGGCGGTGGCATCGGCATGGACTACCTGCTGGATTCTGTCGAAAAAATCAACGCGCTCGACGCCTCGGGCATCGAGGAGAAACTCGCCTACCTGCCCGCCGCCCTGCGTATGACACGTCAGGAAATAGGCGAGGAGAAAACCCTGCTCGGCTTCGGCGGCTCACCATGGACGCTCGCCGCTTACATGACCGAGGGCGGCTCGCTCAAGGACCTCGCCGCGCTGAAAACCCTCTACTACTCCGAGCCCGCCACCTTCGATCTGCTGATGGAAAAAATCACCTCCGCAGTCATCGACCTGTTCAAGATGAAGATCGACGCCGGGGTGGACGCCATCCAGATCTTCGACTCCGCCGGCGCTTTCTGCCCGGCCAGCCACTACGACGGTATGTCGCTCAAGTGGATCAAAAAAATCATCGACGCCCTGCCCGCCGATTTTCCCGTCATCATCTTCGCCAAGGGCATGGCCCACCAGCGGGACGCGCTCTGCACCACCGGCGCCAGCGTCTTGAGTATCGACTGGACCATCAACCTCCCCAGCTACTACGACGCCCTCCCTGACAACGTCGCCGTGCAAGGCAACCTCGACCCCCTCATCCTCTCCTCCAGCGCCGATGTCGTGCGCACCGAGACCACCCGGCTGCTGGAAAGCATGAAAGGCCGCCACGGCCACATCCTCAACCTCGGCCACGGCATCCTCCCCTCCGCCAAACCTGAGAACATGCAAGTCCTCTGCGACACAGTGGCGCAGTTCAGTGCATAAGTCCCATAGGACCCATAAGACCTATCATAAACTTACCATGCTCATCCCAGAACTAGATCTCATCCGCAAGTATAACCAGCCGGGCCCGCGTTATACCTCCTACCCGACCGCCCCCCATTTCAGTGAGGAGACGGACAAGGCGATACTCGCCGCCCAGACCGAGACCGAGGACTCCGATCTCTCGCTCTACTTCCACATCCCCTTCTGTCGCTCGCTCTGCTGGTTCTGCGGCTGCACCAAGATCATCACCAGCCAGCAGGACAAGGCGGACCACTACCTCGACCTCATGGAAAAAGAGATCGAGCTCTTCCTGCCACGCATCAAGCCCGGCAGGAAGGTGCGCCAGCTCCACTTCGGCGGCGGCACCCCGAACTACCTGACCACCGCGCAGATCGACCGCTTTTCCAAGTTCATCCACTCACACTTCGAGTTCCACGATGACGCGGAACTTTCCACTGAACTCGACCCGCGGACCCTCACCGAGGAACACATCGCCGCCTTCCGCGCCATGGGTATCAACCGCGCCTCCATGGGGGTGCAGGACACCAAAATCGAAGTCCAGGAAGCCGTGCACCGGATCCAATCGGACGAATGCAACCGCAATGCACTCAAGTGGCTGCGCGACGCCGGTATCACCTCCTGCAACCTCGACCTGATCTACGGGCTACCGAAACAGACGCCTGAATCGTTTGAGCAAACCCTGCACCACATCCTCGACTACGCGCCGGACCGACTCGCCGTGTTCTCCTACGCCCACGTGCCATGGATCATGCCCGCCCAGAAAATCCTCGAAGCCAAGGATCTGCCAGACCCGGAATCGAAGCTGAAGATGCTGGAGAAAATCATCACCATCCTCACCGACCACGGTTACCACCACCTCGGTATGGATCACTTTGCCAAACAGGACGACCCCCTAACAATCGCTCAGAAAAACGGCACCCTGCAGCGTAACTTCCAAGGCTACTCGACCCACGGCGGCGTCGAGATCTGCGCCTTTGGTATGTCCTCCATCTCCCAGACATCCCGCTCCTACCGACAGAACTTCAAGGACATCACCGACTACGGCCAAGCCGTAGCAGCAGGAGCCTACCCCATCGACCGCGGCATCCTGCTCACCGATGAGGACGTGCTGCGTCGCGACATCATCATGTCGATCATGTGTCAGCTCAAACTCGACTACACCGCCAAGTCCGAGCAACACGGCATCGATATCAAGTCCCACTTCGCCGACGCCATCGCCTCGCTCAAACCCATGGAAGCCGACGGTTTGTTAGAACTCAACGAAGACTCCCTGCAAGTCACCGCGCAAGGCCGTCTCTTCATCCGCAACATCTCCATGGCCTTCGACGCCTACCTCCAAGGCGGCGACTCCCAGAAAGGCAAGTTTTCAAAAACGGTTTAATTCATTTTTCAACCCGCGAAAGACGCGAAAAAACGCGAAAAATTTGGAGTGCGCGCGGCCTTGCCGCCGCTTTCTTCTGAACCGGCTTGCCGGTTCTCCCCCTGCGCAGCAGCACTTCCAACAGCATACTTCACGATCAGTCGAAATCCGGCCACTCTTTGATCATATCAACCACAAGACCTTTATCCTTGATCTGCTGGATTTCCTTCCGCGCCTTCTCGATGAACTCCCGCTCCTCGTCGTTTTTAGCGACAAGCGGCTGACCCGACATAATCGCAAGGGCAATCTCCTGAAGTCTGTCTGTGTAGATCATTATGACGCTTGTGCTTGATAAATGTGTTCCTGAAAACCGATAAACGTTTCGCGGATCTCTTTGATCGGGCCTAACTACACCCTGGCATCATTGCGAGCACAGCATCATCTCAAGGCTTATCCAATCCTTATCGACCACCATCTTGAAGTCACAAGCTTCATTACTCCGCCTCCCCCATAGTTTGCCAATCTCGTCTTTTTCTTTTGCATCGGTGACGAGGTGTTTTCCTTTATATTCGATCGCTATAATCTTTCCGCTTGTTAGCTTCACAATAAAATCCGGGTAGAAACGACCGCGTGAAGTTTGAAGCCAAAAGGCACTCGGCTGCTTGTCCACATTACGCACCCACCATTCCACGTCTGAGTGTTGGTCGATTCTACAGGCACAGTCGAACTCCTCCCCTTTGGCTTTAAGGTCGCCTATCTGTGGGAAAAAAATTGCTGTGGGAAATCGTATCTCCCCGAATACGTATAGTTAAGCTTAAAGCGACAAACAGCGTCCTCCTAAAAGCACTTCCGCAGCATGGCCAGTGACTCGGGAATGCCTTTCAGCGGATCGGCCTTGCCTTCGAATTCGAGCGACACGTAGCCGGTGAACTTCGCCTCTTTCATGATTTTGGCGATGCGGGCGTAATCTAAATCCAAGGTGTACCAGCGGCCGCCGCCGAGGTAGGTTTTTGCCTGTAAGAGGACGGTTTGCGGGGCGAGCTTTTGGAGTCGGTCATATGGGTCTTCGAGGAAATTGCCGGTATCGAGTGTCACCTGCAGCCAGGGAGACTTAACGGCGTCAACGACACGTTTCACCCCTTCGGGTGTGCGGCCCAGGCCCCAGTGGTTTTCCAGCCCCATGATGACACCACGTTTTTCGGCTTCGGGCACGAGTTTTTCGTAGGCGTCGATCACCCACTTGTAGGCGTCTTCTTCGGTGTATCCTTTGATGGGATTTTCCTCGCCACGATTGGCCATGAGGGCATCAAACGACTTGGAGGTCCCCCATCTACCCGAGTTCACCCGCATGGTCGGGATGCCGAGTCGGTAGGCTTGTTCGAGGCAGTCGATGGTGTGGTCGATGTTCTTCTGCTGCTCCTCCTTGTCGGGTGATAAAAACCCCTGGTGGGTGGAGAAGCCCATGAGGTCGAGGCCTAACAAAAATGCGTGGCGCTTGATTTTCTGCAACGCCGCATTGTCGGTGGAGACCAGCTGGCGCTGGAGGATTTCCAGTCCGTCGAATCCCATACGGGCCGCGTGGTCGAGGCAGACTTCGAGCGGGCGGTATTCCTCACGGTGGAACGCCCAGAATGAGTAGGATGACACCCCGACGGGATTGGGCCGGGCCGCGGCATGCCTGGGTGAAACAGGACCGGTTTTCTTTTCCTGGGAAACAAGGAAGGGAGTGGACGCGGCCATGGCGGCGGAGGCGGTGATGAAGTGACGGCGTTTCATAGTGGTGGCACTGGAAGCTGTGCATGGTTCGTGTTTGATCCGTGCTATTTCATGGTCTAGCATTAGCTTCATCCTGACACGGATGGAAGGGAAATTTGTGGACTATGTGCAGTACATTTGAAATCAAAAAGGTATCGGGCAAAGACCTGGCGTCGGTGACCGCATCCATCCGCGCGGACGGCCAGGAATCAAAGATCATCCGTAGAACCGACATAGCGCCGGTCTTTCTCAGCGGCATGGGTATCACGGAGATGCGCTGGGGTTTTGAAAGGCCGAGGCTTGGGGTCGTCAACAACACGCGCAGCGAAAACCTGGACAGCCCCATGTGGCGGGAGTCGATCCGTGCCCGCAGGTGCCTGATCCCCATGTCCGGATTTTACGAGTGGTCAGGAGCCAAGGGGCACAAGCGCACCCACCGGTTCGGCCCGAGGGAGGGCCTGCTGCTATGGGCGGCTGGTATCTGGGAGGATTCGGAGCAGCTGGGCCGATGTTTCTCCATGCTCACCACGGCGGCCAACCGTCTTATGGCACCTGTGCACCATCGTATGCCTGCCTTGCTGACGGCGGCAGAATGCGACTCCTATCTCGAAGGGAACATGAGATCATTTTCACCGGGCGACGGGATGCTGGTGGTCAATGACGCGGCCAACCCGCTGACTCGAAAACCACAGGATGACAGCCAGGGGGATTTGTTTGATTTCTGATGCTAAACAAGCTCCCTTGACCGTGTTGTCATGCTTGTTTCGCCCGCATCCCTGCCATTTGCGACATGAGAACTCACGGAGTATTTGGCATTGCAGGAACCGCTGAAAAGTGGCACCTTGTTACCGTCGACAACGGGGTGGATGCAATTTCTAACAATCGTCACACCAACTCCTCCATACATCTATTTTTCTTTTTCCTCCCTCGCCCCCCCTTTTCCAACTGACCTCCCCAAACCTTAGATTCCCATATGATGAAAATGAGTCCACAAGCTCGAAAACTGGCCCTCACCCTGGGTCTCCTTACCTTTGCAAGCATCACCCCGTTCACTGTTGCGGAGATGCACACCTTCACCAATACCGAAGGCAAGAGCATCGAGGCCGAAATTGTCGGGGTCTCATCGGGCAAAGTGAGCCTGAAGATGAAAGGCGGCAAGATTTACACCCTGCCATTTACCAGTCTATCAGAAAGCGACCAGGCATACATCAAAGACTGGCACGCACAGAACAAAAGCAACGTCAACCCGGGTGATTTAAGTCTCACGGTCACCAAAAAATCCGCACGGGTCCGCGTTCCCCGTGACAAGGAAAAATCAAAACAAGGTGCCAGCACCAAACTCTCCATCCAGGAGGTTAGTTATCAATTCAAGCTCTCGCAGAGGAAAGCCACCCCCATTGAAAACATCGTTGTCTACAGCCAGATCATCAAGCGCACCACCACCCGTGGGGATGACGCGGGAGATCCGGAATACAAGGAGATCGTTGATGTCAAGGAAATCGAATCCCTGTCGTCCAAAAAACCCGAGGAATGGGAAACAACCCCCGAAAGCTGTGAGGATGTCAGTACCAAATCAAAGACAGCGAGCAGCAGTTCCAAGCAGGATGTCATTGGTGTCATCGTCACCGTCTCCGCTGGCGGCAAAGAACTCTTCAAGAAGTATGAGCCAAGCACCTTTGAAAAGGAACTGGAACGCATCCAGGAAAAAAATCCCGAGGTAGGGCAATCGAAGCAGGGCGCAAAGCCGGAGGAAACACCAGAGGAACCTGCCGGGAAAAAAGCAAAGAAGAAGAAAAAGGCGGCTAAGAAAAAAGCCAAGGAAGAGAAAAAGGAGGAGGATAAATAAGAGTGCCTGTCTCCATCTACGCCTCCTCCCTATCAGAACGTATAGGACAGTGTAGCGGGTTATCGTCCACCCACAGGAACCCTACAACTTGACCAGGACCTGTCTTCCCGGTCCGTGGACTCCTTCGATCAGGATACCTTCGACGTCGGCTGTCTTTGATGGTCCGGTCGCCCAGATGATGTTAGGGCTGGCCCCAAACGCGGCCACGGCATCCGGGATGCTGCGGAGCAGGCTGGACTCATTTTCCAACACCGCGATATGCACCCATGGGCTGAGAGCCGCCAGGCGATCGGAGGTGGTTTCATCGTTGAGTATGACCGAACCGCTTTCAGCAATCGCTCCAGCGGCCCGGGTGATACCGAACTGGTAGTCGTCGTAACGCTTGCGGTCGTATTCGGTTTCAACGGTTAGACCCGCTGCGACCAAGGAGTCGCCAATCGTATGCATCAGCGCCGGATCACAGTAGCCGTGGTTGCAGTCCGACTCTTTCAGCAAATCAAGCAAACCCTCGGTGCCGGTCATGGAAATTCCACTGACGGCGGCAAAGTTCCTGCTGAATATTTCCCACAGATCATTCCCCTCTAACCGGGGTGCCGAGTGCAGGAGGGCGTCATCATAATCAGGCAGCGGGTGCCCGGCGGATGATTCGCCCAGCGCCTGGTGGATTTTTTCAAAAATGGAACTGCGTGAATTGCGTGAGCTCATGATAGATTAATCGTTAGAGGGTGATTTGGAGGATTCCTTCGTTTCTGTCGTTTCTGATTGCCGCCCCTTCATCCACTTGCGGAAATCGCCACCCTGCCACTTCGGCAGCGTCCTCTGGTTGAGCCAGTTTTGCAACGGCGCGACCGGTGTGTATTGGATCGGCAGGTGGTTCATCATCTTGGAAGCGGTCATGGCGGTGCGCCAGACCAGGGGACTGGTCGCCAGCACGGCAAAGGGAGCCATCGGCAAGGCACCTACGGATTTAACCTTTTCCACCTTCGCCTTGTCGCGCAAGCGGAGCAGCAGATCGGGGATCGGGATATCCACCGGGCAGACCTCGTTACAGGCGCCGCAGAGCGAGGATGCCTTCGGCAGGTCGGCCAGCTCGGCAAAGCGGTCACCAAACAGGATCGGCGACAGCACCGCACCCACGGGGCCACCGTAAACGGAGCGGTAGGCGTGGCCAGACGACTGCCTGTAAACCGGGCAGACGTTCTGGCAGGCGGAGCAACGGATACAGCGCAGGATTTCCCGACAGTTGGATTTCAGCACATCGGTGCGACCGTTGTTCATAAAGACCACGTGCATGTGCTCGGGGCCGCTTGGCTGGTCGGGGTGTCTTGGGCCACCGACAAATTGCGTATAAACCGTCAGTTGCTGGCCGGTGGCCGAACGACCTAACAAATTCAGAAACAGCCCGAAATCCTTGTCGCGGGGAAGCAGTTTTTCGATGCCGACCAGGACGATATGCACGGGTACGGGTGCCATACCAAAGCGGGCGTTACCTTCGTTGGTGACCAGGGCGATGCGGCCACTCTCGGCGGACACAAAGTTCGCCCCGGTGATTCCCGCCTCGGCCTCGAAGTATTTTTTCCGCAGGTAGGATCGCGCGCGACGTGTGATGGTCTCGGGATCGTTATTAAGATCCTCGGCGATGCCCTCGCGTAAAAAGGTTTCGGCGATCTCGTTCCGGTTTTTATGGATGATCGGCTTGACGATATGGGATGGGATGTCGTCGTCCAACTGGATGATAAACTCACCCAGGTCGCTTTCGAGGCATTCGATGCCGTTTCTTTCCAAATGCGGATTGAGATGAATCTCCTCGGCCGCCATGGACTTGGACTTGGTCAGTCGCTTCACCCCATGTTTTTTGAGAATGGCCAGAACCGTATCGCGTGCATCGGCATCGCTGTCGGCAAAGTGCACCGTCGCGCCGTTTTCGGTGAGCTTTTTCTCCGCCTGTTCAAGGTACTTGGGTAGATGGGACAAGGTGTGGTCCTTGACCTTACCGGCAAGTTTCCGTAGTGCGTCGGGGTCTTCGTAATCTTTGAACAGCACACTGTAGCGCTTGTAGGTTCCCGAGGAGGTGCCGTCGTACACTGAGTGACGTTTTTCATCCGTCATCTTTGACGCATAAGAGTCAATGGGTTGTTTGGAGGCGTACATCTTAGAATGGTGAATTTTGAATAGTGAATAGTGAATTACCAGACTGGCTAGTCGATCGCCCCACCCTTGAGGGCGTAGAGGAGGATTTGGGCGGCGTGGCGGTATTGGAGTTTGCGTCCTTGTTTCTCGGCAAGCCCACCGAGGTGCATCATGCAGGAGAGGTCGGCTGAGACCAGGTAGTCGGGTGTGTTTTCCAACAGATGATCAAGTTTCAGCGTTCCCATCTGCCCCGAGATGTGGGGGAAGGTGACACAGAATGTGCCGCCGAATCCACAGCACTGCTCACCTTGCCCGTATTCGACGAGGTCGACGCCATCGATGCTGGAGAGCAATGTCTGGGCACCCGGCCGGGTGCCGCTGCCACGGGTGTGGCAGGAATGGTGGAAGGCGATTTTTGCATCCAGCTTTCCCGGCCACTGAGTGACACCGAGGTGGTTGACAATGTAGTCGATGAGTTCGAACGAACGATCAGCGAGGTCTTTGACGGCGGGTAAATCGGGTTCGTTCTCGAACTGCAGCAGGTTCCCGTGCTTGTGCATCGCGGTGCAGGAGCCGGAGGGAATAATCACGGGGAGATCCCCTTTGAAAACCTCCACCGCGTGACGGGCCACGGTGCGGGATGATTTCCAGTCGCCTGAGTTAAACGCCGGCTGGCCACAGCAGGTCTGGTTTTCCGGATAGACCACCTCGACGCCGAGGTATTCTAACACTTCGACCATTGCCTTGGCGGCTTCGACGTAAAAGGCATCGCACAAGCAAGTTCCCATCATGAGAACCTGCTTGCCCTTGGCGGAGTTTTGAATGGATTCGGCTGTCATGGGAATTATCCGTAAATGGGACCGTAGTTCTGGCAGGCACGGAAGTCGGCGCCTTCCAGGCCGTCAGTGCCATGGGCATTCCACGAGGATGGGCGGAAGATACGCTCTTCGTCGACGTTGTGCATGTAAACCGGGATACGCAGCATCGAGGCGAGTGTGATCAGGTCGGCACCGATCAGTCCGTAGCTCATCACGCAGTGGTTGGCACCCCAGTTGTTCATCACCGTGTAGGTGTCGCGGAAGGCGCCTTTGCCTGTGAGTGTCGGACAGAACCAGGTAGTTGGCCAGGATGGGTTGGTGCGGTCATCAAGCACCTGGTGCACGTCCTCTGGAAGTTCGACGGTAACGCCCTCGGCAATCTGCAGCGCAGGCCCAAGTCCCTTGACCAGGTTGAGCCGGGCGATGGTGGCTGGCATTCCCCCCTTGGTCTTGTAACGGGTGCTCATACCGCCTCCAGGGAAGTATTCGGTAATCGACGGGTGCCAGGTGGTGGCGTCGAGGCAGGCCTGGACTTCCTCATCGGTGATTTCCCAATGTGGTTTCATCGCTGGTTTGCCGTCCTTGGTCATCTCGCCGGTGCCATCGAGCGCGGCAGGGCCGGAGTTGATCAGGTGGAGAAGTCCGTTGGATGCGGCACCTGTCAGCTCGTGACCGGAGACACGCTTGACGGCGTCGGGCGACCAGTAGGTGCGCAGGTCGGCGAAAATCTGGGCGGTATTGGTCAGCAGGTTGCCAAACAGCATGGTCACGGCGTTGAGCGCATCGTTTTCTGTGGCAAACTGGTAGGGGGCACGTTTTCCATTCCAATCGAATGATGATGTCAGGATCGCCTCCATGAAGTCGCCGTTCGGGTAGTGGTCGGTCCACTGCCGCTGGCCTTGGAAGCCGCCGCAGATCGCGTTGCGACCGTGGGCCTCCTCCCCGTATCCCATCTCGGCAAGCTTCTCGTTGCCAACCATGAGGTCGCGGGTGATGATCGCCATTTTGACGGATGTTTCCCACTCCTTGTCGAGTACCTCGCGAGGCCGCTGGGTCTCCGGTGAGTTGTAGTCTTTTCCTTCCGGGCAGTTTTCCTTCACCCAGGCAAAGGCTTTTTCATACTCCTCCTGGTCGTAGATGCCTCTTTCGAACCGACGGGCCAGCTCGGTCATATCGACGGCTTCCACGCGGATGCCGAGGTAGTCCTGGAAAAAGTCGGGGTCGACGACTGAGCCGGCAATACCCATCGAGGTGCCACCGAGTGAGAGGTAGGATTTTCCACGCATGAGTGCGACGGAGATACCGGCACGGCAGAACGCGAGGATCTTGTGCGCGACGTCATCAGGGATGCTGGTGTCGCTGGACTCCATGACGTCACGACCATAGATACCGAATGCCGGCAGACCCTTCTGGGTATGGCCAGCCAGAGCGGCGGCGAGGTAAACCGCCCCCGGACGCTCGGTGCCGTTGAAGCCCCAGACGGCCTTCGGTGTATGCGGGTCCATGTCCATGGTTTCAGAACCGTAACACCAGCATGGCGTCACTGTGAGTGACACGCCGACGTTTTCGCGTTTGAATTTATCGGCACAGGCGGCGGCCTCGGCCACCCCGCCGATACAGGTATCGGCAATCACACACTCGACAGGCGAGCCATCAGGATAACAAAGGTTCTCTGCAATGAAGGCTGCCGTTGCCTTTGCCTGGTTCATGGTCTGGTCTTCGAGAGACTCACGGACGCCGCCGAGACGGCCATCAATAGTGGGACGGATGCCGATTTTTGGCATGTTGTCTTTGTTGAATACGGTTTTCATGGTTGGTGCTAATAATTGCTAATGGGTTAATGGATCAGTGTTAGAAATTTTTCGTAATGCGGCTGCCATACACTTGACGCACTCGGGGTGAAGGTTTTACTTTCCATCGAGGCAGCGACCAGTTTGCGGCCGGCCGTGATGTCGGGCAGCTCCCCGGTAGCCACCATCTGGGTGATGATATTACCACAGGAGGTCGCCTCCGTCGGGCCTGCTATTACAGGGATACCGATCGCGTCGGCCGTAGCTTGCATCAGAAGTTCGTTTTGTATGCCGCCGCCGCCGGCATTCAGTGCGTCAAATGTTCTGCCAGTCACTTTTCCGAGCACTTCGATGACCTGGCGGTATTTCAGTGCCAGGCTATCGGTTGCGATCCTGAGGATACGGCCCTTGCTTTCCGGAACCGACTGGCCTGTTTTCTTGCAAAAGGCACGGATCTTACCAGGCATGTCACCGGGTGAGGCAAAGGTGGGGTCATTGGGATCGATAAACGCGGTGAACGGCTCGGCCTCCTCGGCGAGTCGTGCCAGTTCGGCATAACTCATTTCCTCACCCTGCTCGGCCCATTCACGGCGGCATTCCTGGATGATCCAGAGGCCTGAAACATTGTGCAGCAGCCGGGTGGTCTTGTTCACTCCGCCCTCGTTCGAGAGTTTCGCCTCAAAGGCCTCGGTGGTGGTGACGGGCTGCTCGGATTCGACACCTAGAATCGACCACGTGCCTGATGAGAGCCAGAGACCTCCCCGTTCCATCGGTAATCCCGCTACCGCGGAAGCGGTGTCGTGACCCGCCGATGCGACGACTTTCATGCCGTGGGTCGCACCCGTTTTTTCTGCCATCCCGTCCGTGAGGGGGCCAAGCACTGTCCCGGACGACACGATGTTTCCAAACATCTCCCGGGGCAGTCCGAGGGCATCGATGACTTCCCACGCCCAGTCGCGGGCAATCGGATTGTAGAGCTGGCTGGTGCTGGTGATCGTCCTCTCATTGGCCCGCACGCCGCTGAGCCAGAAAGCCAACAGGTCCGGCGTAAACAGCAGTCGATCCGCGATACTGAAACATGGGTTTCCCTTGATGCTCTCCGCGAGTAAATGAAGGCTGCTGTTATAAAACGCCGGCTGGATACCCGTGTGCGCAAACACCTCGTTCAGCGGAATCCGCTCGTTCATCGCCTGCTGCATTCCTTCTATGCGAGGGTCACGGTACTGGCGGTGTCCGCCGAGGACATTGCCCTGGCAATCCAGCAAGGCAAAATCACAGCCCCAGGAATCGGTCGCAACAGAAACCACACGGTCACCATATTTCTCAATGGCTTTCTGAATACCCTCCGTCACATTGGCAAAAATCCGCGGCGTATCCCAGTAGTAGCCGCCGTTGATTTCCACTCCTTCGTTGGAAAACCGGTGGATTTCCTCCAGTTGAAGCGTTGCTCCATCGTATTTTCCGGCGACGAGTCGACCGGAGCCGGCTCCGAGATCAATGGCGAGATAGACCTGCATCATTTCGTGGGTTGGGTTTATTTGGGTTTATTTGGGTTTCCAAGTCAAGCGGTGATCACATCAACATCGATGCTTTTCAGTGATTCAAGAATAGCGTCATCCGCATCCTTGGTGGTGATCAAGGTGGTCAATTCACTGCAATCAGCGAAAAAGAACGCCGAACAGACACCGATTTTCGAACTGTCAGCCAGAAAACAAACATCCTCTGCATCCGCAATGACATGCTCTTTAAAGGCCGCCTGGCGTGAGTTTGCCTCACTGACCCCACGTTTGAGATCCAGACCATTGCCAGAAAAAAACATCCGGTGGATATTGTACCGCTTGAGTGTGCGTTCGGCCGCCAGACCAATCATGGACCGGGAACGCGACTCAAAAAGTCCGCCCGTGCTGATCAGGTCGATATGCTCCACCCCTGCCAGGGCGGATATGACATCGTGGGAATTGGTCACCACCGTAAAATGAAAATCCGGGATAAACTGGGTAATCGACAGTGCCGTGGAGCTGGCGTCGACAAAAATCGTCTCATTCGGCTGGATCCGACTGGCCGCAGCCTTGGCAATCTCGTTCTTCGCCTCCCGGTTGATCAATTGCCGTTCAGTCAGGGTAAGGTCAGCGTTAAACCGCCTTGGAATAATCGCGCCACCGTGGGACCGGACCAATTTCCCCTGCTGCTCAAGTGCCTCGAAGTCCTTTCGGATCGTTTCATCCGTGACACCGAGCTTGTCCGCAATATCCTTGGTACGAACTGAACCACGCTTGGAAATACTTTCCATGATCCGGTGATGTCGTTCGGCGGCCAGCATAATCAATCTTTGTTTGGTTGGTGTTTATTTGTTTTTTCTGTGTTTTTCGTTGACTTGTCAATAAAAACATGTGAAATCTCGCCCGTCAGCCGAAAAAACTATGTCTTCCAGTCAACCAAACAACACTCCCCGGGGCGTCATCGAGCACATGGTGCGCGAGCAGGTTTACCGCGAGATGGGACTTTCCCTACCTCCGCAGGCCAAAGCACCCAATGGATTTGTCGTCAATATCAGTGCCCGCCATTGCCACCTCACCCAGGATGCCGTCGAAGCGCTGTTCGGCCCGGGCCACCAACTGACACCTAACAAGTGGCTCTATCAGGAAGGTGCCTACGCGGCCAAGGAGTCGGTCACCCTGATCGGACCACGCAGCCGGGTCATCTCCAACCTCCGCATCCTCGGCCCCTGCCGCGACCTCAACCAGGTTGAGCTGGCGTTCACCGATGCCATCGCGCTCGGATTCGACATCCCGATTAGAATGTCGGGCGACACCGCCGGAACCCCGGGTTGCATGTTGATGGGGCCCAACGGATATTTCAAAATGGACGAAGGCGTCATCCGCGCCCAACCCCACGTGCACATGCACCCGGATGACGCCAATTTTTACGGCGTCAAACACCTCGATACCATGAGGATGAAAGTCCACAGCCCATGCTCGGTGACATTCGACAACATCGTCGTCCGGGTCGATAAAAGCTTCAACCTCGAAGCCCACATTGATACCGATGAAGGCAATGCCTGCGGACTCCAACCCGATACTTTCTGTGAACTCATCAAAAAATGAGTTCACCCATCGACACTAACCAACCAACCATAACCAAAAACCACAACCCAACAATACAATGAGCAAAGCACTCGGAATGATTGAAACAAAAGGCTACGTCGGTAGCGTGGAGGCCGCTGACGCGATGTCCAAAGCCGCTGACGTAGATATCACCAAACAAGTCCAGATCGGCGCAGGATACCTCACCATCCTCGTCCAGGGAGACGTAGGCAGCGTCAAAGCAGCCGTCGACGCAGGAGCAGAAGCCGCAGGCCGCGTAGGCGATCTCGTCAGCGCCCACGTCATCGCACGCCCCGCACCGGAACTCCTCAAGCAATTTGATCTCTAACATAAGATCATCACATCCACTTCAACAACTAACAGAATAACAATATGGCTAAGCAAGCACTCGGAATGATAGAAACACTGGGTCTCACCACCCTGATCGAAGCATCGGACGCCGCTATCAAAGCAGCTGACGTCACCATGACCGGCTGGGACAAAATCGGCTCAGGTCTGGTATGCGGATTCTTCACCGGCGATGTGGCTGCAGTAAAAGCAGCTGTTGACGCTGGCGCGGAAGCCGGCGCCCAGGTCGGCGAAGTAAAATCCGTACTCGTCATCCCCCGCCCCCACGAAGACCTCGGTCAACTCGGCCCCTGGATTTCCTAATCCTGACACCCGATTCCTGACACCTGTCACCTGAAATCATGCTCATTCTGATCGCCAACCTGGGGTCCACCTCATTCAAATACCGTCTCTACAAGATCGACGGTAAGGATGAGTCCGTGATCACATCCGGCGGTTTTGAACGCGTGACCGATTACGCAGAAGTCATCAACCAGGCTCTCTCTGATCTCGTCGACCAAGGTCATCTCAACGCCATCAGCGATATTGATGCGGTGGGATTCAAGACTGTGCTCGGCAGGAACCTGAGTGGATGTGTGGAAGCTGACGACTCCGTGATTGCTGCGCTTGAGGGCTTCCGTGAGGTTGCCCCGGCACACAATCCCCCCTACGCTGAAGGCATCCGCCAATTCCAGCAAATCCTCCCTGATGCCCGGCTCGTTGCCCTCTTCGAAACGGCGTTCTATCAGTGGGTCCCAGAAGCCGCGACACGCTACGCCATCCCGCAGGCGTGGTATGATGCAGGCATCCAACGTTATGGTTTCCACGGTGCCAGCCACAAATACGTTGCCGAGCGATCAGCCGAGCTGATGGGTCGCGACGATGTGGCTGAAACCGTGCGTCATCTCTACACCCATGGTCCGCAGGAGATCTCCGGCGATCCTCTCCGGGTCATTTCCTTCCACCTCGGTGGCAGCAGCTCGGTGACCGGAATCCGCAACGGCATCGCCGTCGGCACCAGCATGGGTTTCTCCCCCCAGAGTGGCCTGCCACAGAACAACCGCGTCGGCGATCTCGATTCCGGCGCCCTGCCCTATGCCGTCAAGGCCCTGGGTATCACCATGGAGGAAGCCGAACGCCAACTGACCAAGGAATCCGGTCTGCAAGGGGTTTCCGGGGTCAGTAACGACCTCCGGGACATCCACCAGGCCGCAAGCAACGGCAATCCAGACGCCCGGCTCGCACTCGATATGTTAGTGCAGTCGGCTCGAAAATGGGCCGCCAGCTTCCTCTTTGATCTCGGCGGTCTCGACTCCCTCGTCTTCACCGCCGGCATCGGCGAAAACAACCCGTGGCTCCGTGCCGCCATCTGCGCAGGGCTCGAAGAGTTCGGCGTAGCCATTGACAAAGAAAAAAACAACGCCTGCCAGGCAACGGAAGCCGTCATCAGCACGGACAGCTCCAAGGTAAAAGTCCTGGTCATCCCCGCGAACGAAGAGCTCGTTCTCGTCCGCGAGGTCTACCGCAAGGCCAACGCATAATTTTCCCGACTCTCCCATCAACCAATCAACCACCAACCAACCCAACAATACCATGGCTAAACAAGCAATCGGAATACTAGAAACTCGCGGCCTCGTAGGCCTTGTCAACGGAACTGACGCAATGCTCAAGTCCGCTAACGTCACTCTCGTCGGGCCTATGCGCCAGATCGGAAGTGCCATGTGCAACGTCGTTGTCGAAGGTGACGTCGCCGCCGTCAAGGCAGCCATCGACGCCGGAGCAGCAGCCACCGCACAAGTCGGTGAAGTCATCAGCGCACACGTCATCGCACGCCCTGACGCTTCCACCTCTGCCATCCTCCCCAAGAAGGCAGCCGCTAAGAAGTAATGTTTCCCCGGTGCCCGGATCCATTCTGAAGCACCGGTAGACATTAACTTCCCCAATCAATCATCCAACCACCAAGTCAGCACCATGTTTCTCGCAGAAGTCATCGGTCAGATCGTCGCCACCAAGAAAGACGACAGTATGCAGGGGAAAAAGCTCCTGCTGCTACGCCCACAGCTTGTGGACGAAAAAAACCCGGCCGCATTCCGTAACGGCAGCAACACCATCGTTGCCGTCGATAACGTCGGTGCCGGCGAGGGTGATCTGGTGATGTTCTGCCAGGGCAGCTCCGCCAGACAGGCTGCCGGACTCAAGGCGCTTCCTGTGGATGCCGCCGTCGTGGCCATCGTCGACACCGTCGATGTACTCGGCAAAAAAATCTACAAGAGTAACTAACTCATCCTCGAACTGTGAATACCATCGATCAAGATACACTCCGCAACGTGGTGGAGAACGTGCTCAGGAAGTTGAACAGCAATACCGCTGCCCCGACCCCTGCACCAACACCCGCACCCTCTCCCGCCGCCCCAACCACCACCACCAAGGCATCTGGCGCCCGTGGCAAACATGGCGTTTTCAAGGAAGTCTCCGACGCTGCCGACGCCGCCCACAAAGCCTTCCTCCAACTTCAGGAACTAGGTGTCGGAGGACGTCGGCGCGTTATCGAGATCGTCAAGAATCTCTGCGTATCCAACGCCGAGGCATGGGGTAAGTTCGAAATGGAGGAAACCAAGATCGGTCGGCTCGACCACAAGATCGCCAAACTCCAGATCGTCAAGGACGTCCCCGGGGTCGAGTGGCTTCGCCCCGACGCCATGAGTGGTGACGGCGGTATCACGCTGGAGGAATTCGCGCCCTTCGGAGTCATCGGTGCCATCCTCCCCGTGACTCACTCGGTGCCCACCCTGTCCGGCAATGTCATCAGCATGGTTGCCGCAGGTAACGCGGTTGTTTTCAACCCACACCCTGGCGGGGCAAAAAGTGCCGCCATGGCTGTCCGCGCCTACAACCAGGCGATCGAAAAAGAACTCGGCATCGACAACCTGATCTGCACCATCGAAGAGCCTACCATCGAGAGCTTCAACGAGATTTGTAAAAACGGGAACATTGCCATCATGGCCATCACCGGCGGCCCTGCCGTGGTCGACGCCGCGATGAAATCCGGAAAACGTTCCATCTGCGCCGGCCCGGGCAACCCGGTCGTGGTCGTCGATGAAACAGCCAATCTCGACAAGGCCGCCAGCTGCATCATTGAAGGTGCCGCCTTTGATAACAACCTGCTCTGTATCGGTGAAAAAGCCGTCTTCGTGGTAGATCAGGTTTTCGAGCCGTTCATGCAAGCCATGGAAAAAGCCGGAGCTGTCCGGCTCAACACAAGCCAGTTGGAAAAGCTCACCCAGGTTGCCTTCAACATCGAAAACGGTGCCGGTGGCTGCGCCCAGGCCGCGCTGAACCGCGACCTCATCGGAGTCGATGCCGCAGTGCTCGCAGGGCATGCGGGACTTAGCGTCGCCAAAAACACCAACCTCGTCTTTGCTGAAACCGACGCCGACCACCCCTACGTCCAGAAGGAGCAAATGATGCCGATGCTGCCCATCGTACGGGTCCCCGATTTCAAAACCGGTGTCGAGCTCGCCAAACAAGCCGAGCATGGTTACCGCCACTCGGCAGTGATCCACTCCCGGAACGTCGACAACATGACGCACATGGCCAAAACCATGGACACCACCATCTTTGTCAAAAACGGACCATCGACGGCCGGACTCGGACTCGGTGGTGAAGGCTACCTCAGCTACTCCATCGCCACCTCCACCGGCGAAGGGATCACCACTCCCAAGACCTTCACCCGCATCCGCCGCTGCGTCATGGTTGAAAATCTGCGGATCATTTAAATTCCAAGTTTCAAACTCCAAATACCAAGTGGGCGGCTCCGCCTTAAACGGCCAGCGCCACCGGCCAATCATTCATTGCTTCATTCCTCTAATTATTCATTCCCAATGCTCCACGCCCAAGTAGTCGGAAATGCAGTTGCCACCGCGAAACACCCATCGCTGGACGGCTTCAAGATGCTGCTTTGCCAACAACTTGACGCGCAAGGCGGCCCCAACGGCACCCCCTTCATCGCCATCGACCTCTTCGGCGCGGGCATGCATCAAAAAGTATTTGTCAGCACAGACGGTATCGGCGCCCGCGACATCGTCCACGACTACCACTCGCCCATCCGCATGTTCATCCAGGGCATTATCGATGATGCCCCCGTCGCTCCAGCGACGCACTCACCTGATAACGAATAACAGATAACGAATAACTCAAACCATGCGCATCGGCCACGTCATCGGAAAAATCACCATGCACACCCAGGAGGAATCCCTCCGTGGTGCCCGCTGGCTGATGGTCAACCCGGTCGACACCGATCAGCTCAACAGCTGCCTTGACACACAACCTTCCCTCACCGCCCAGCCCTCTCTGGTTGTCTACGATAACATCGGTGCAGGCGAAGGTGACATCATCGGTTTTGTCGAAGGGGCCGAAGCCACTGCACCGTTTGACAACCCGACCCCCATCGACGCCATCAGCCTCGCCATTTTTGATACCATTAAATACGTAGCACCCACCCACTAACTGCGATCCAACCATTTTACACACCATGAAGAACGTTTACACCGGAAAAGACATCCAGGAAATGATCAGACAAGGCATTTGTCTCGATACCATCCCCGCTGGAGCCGTGATCACCCCATCGGCCAAGGACGAGATCCGCACCTACCGCAAAGACAAGGAGCAAAAAAAACCTGCAACCGGCAAGGCGTCAGGAGCAGACCGATTCCCCCCGCTTCCTCCAGGTGTGCCGACTGTGCCACCTGAACCGATTGTCCCGAGTCTCGAATACCACTGGGAGCCCGGCGCCGATGCCGTCACTCCCGAGGAGATCCAACGCTTTTTCTACTCCCCGGAAATCATGGAGCTCAAGGATGCCATGATCCGCACCGCGCGTAAGATGTGGACACGCAACATGGTCGATGGCAACGGAGGTAACATCACCGTCCGCGTTGGTGACAACCTGGTGCTCTGCACACCGACCCTCAGGTCCAAAGGCGAGGTCCTTGCCGACGAAATCGCGCTGATCGATCTCGATGGCAACCAAAAAGCCGGCTGGCGGAAACGCACCAGCGAGGCTAACACCCACCTCGCCATCATGAAGGTGCAGCCCAAGGCCAAGAGTGTCATCCACGGCCATCCCCCCTATTCCACCGCCTTCGCCGTTGCCAACATTGAGCCTCCCAGCTGCCTTTGCTCTGAGGTTGAAGTCTTTACCGGTGCGATCAAACTCGTCGAATACCACACCCCCGGCAGCAAGGAAATCTGTGATGCCGTCGCCAAGGTCGGCAAAGACAACCCGGCGATCCTGTTAGCCAACCACGGCGTCATGGCCTGGGGAAGCGATCCGGAAGACGCCTACTGGAAAATGGAAAACATGGAAACCGCCTGCCAGACCATCTGGGTGGCAAGCCAGCTCAACGGCGGCAAACTCCCGACCATTTCAGCCGAGAAAATGCAGGACATCTTCAAGATCCGCCGCTCCATCGGCATGGAGGATCCACGCGAGGGCATGAAGGAATGCGAACTCTGTGACAACAACGATTTCCGTCCCGGCACCGTCTGCGAGGTCGCCCCCTCCACCCAGGACATCGGCTCACGTCTACACCCGGAGGCCGAGGCACTGGTCAAACAACTCACCGATGAAATCGTCGCTCAGATGAACCAGTCATCCAACTAACAGGCACCCTTTTTTTAGAACCCCATGAAAAAAGTAATCACCGCCAAACAGGCTGAAGACATGATCCTGTCGGGCAAATCCCCCGGCAGCTTCACGGATGATGTCATTCTGACCCCGTCGGCCAAGGATTACCTGAAGTCATTGGAAAAACCGCTTCACAGCAGACCTAACACTCCTGAAGTGCCGGTCTTGCCCGACTACGAGTATGTCTGGACGCCAGGAGGCGACCCAAGGACACCGGGTGAAATCCTCGACTTCTTTTACTCACCTGAAATCCACGTGCTCAAAGAACGCATCTGCGACCTCGGGAGGCGTATGTGGGAACGTGATTACACCGATGGCAACGGCGGCAACTTCACCATCCGCGTGGGTGACAACCTCGTGCTCTGCACCCCGACCCTGATCTCCAAGGGGTTTATGAAACCCGAGGACATGTGCCTGGTCAATCTGGATGCCAAACAGCTCGCCGGCAAGCGTCCCCGCACCAGCGAGTGTATGACGCACCTTGCCATCATGAAACGCCAGCCCAAGTGCAAGGCTGTCTGCCATGCCCACCCGACCCACGCCACCGCCTTCGCCGTCGCCGGAGTCCGCCCCCCCCTCTGCATGGTTCCGGAAGCCGATGTCTTTCTGGGCGAAATCGGCATGGCTCCCTACGATACTCCGGGAACACCCGAAGTTGCCCGCATCGTGGGTGAAACGGGTGTCAACCACATGTGTGTGCTGATGCTCAACCACGGTGTCATCACCTGGGGTGCCCATGTCGAGGAAGCCTACTGGCGCATGGAAAACTGCGAGGCTCTCTGCCACACTGTCACGGTAGCGGCGCAAATCAACCGCGGTAAGCTGCTTACCATGACGGGGAAACAGGGCCAGGACCTGATCGACATCCGCAAGAGCCTGGGCATGGACGATCACCGCGACGGCCTCGGTGAATGCATGGTTTGTGACAACTCAAACTTCAAGCCCGGCGTCTCCTTGTAATCTCAGCCCCAATCATCCAGTTCAATCTAACAAACGCAACACTATGAAAGTAACCATTATCGGCGGCGGTGGCCGCGTAGGCTCCAATGCAGCGATCTGCCTCCAGTGTGCAGGCATCGTTTCCGAAATCCAGATCCTCGACGCTAACAAGGACCTTGCCGACGGCGAGGCACTCGACCTGCTCCACGGCGCCTCCTGTCTTCACGACCAGCGCATCTACGCAGGCGACTACAGCCGCGCCGCCGACTCGGACATCTTTGTCATCACCGCCGGCCTTCGCCGCAAGCCGGATGAAAGCCGTCTCGACCTGATCAACCGCAACGTCGGTCTCTTTTCCCAGATTCTCAACAGCATCAAGACCGCCGGCATGAAACCCTGCGCCAAGGTGCTCGTTGTCTCCAACCCCGTCGACATCCTGACCCACCTCGCGGTGAGTTTCCTCGGGCTGCCCTCCGCCCAGGTCATCGGGCTCGGCACCATGCTCGACACCGCCCGTTTCCGCTCGCTGATCGCCAACGACCTCGACCTCGCGCCAACGCAGGTGAAAGCCCTCATCCTCGGCGAGCACGGCGACTCGATGATCCCTGTCTGGTCGTCCGCCACCGTCGGCGGCCTGCCACTCTCAGGTGTCAAAGGCTGTGACGCCAACTACCAGCGCCAGGTCTTCGAACGCACCAAGAAATCCGGTGCCGAGGTCATCTCCCGCAAAGGCGGAGCAGGCTGGGCCGTCGGTGCCACCATCGCCGAGACCGTACACGCCATCGCTCTCGACAAGAAGCAACTGCTGCCCGTCTCCAGCCTGCAGACCGGCTGCTACGGCATCAAGGACGTCTGCCTCAGCGTGCCGACCATCGTCGGTAAGGGCGGCGCCGAGAAGCACATCCAGATCGAACTCTGGCCGAAGGAAAAACAAGGTCTGCAAGCCTCTGCCCGCGCCCTCAAGGAGATGCTCAAGAATGTTGCCAACGCCTGATGAACCCATTCGCCACATTGCCCTGAACCATCACCGGCTCCGTCATCTGTTTCGCAGATTGACGGAGTCTTGTTTTCCACCTAGAAAACTACACCCTATAACACACCTATCAACATGTCAGACCCGCACCCATCCAAACCGCAAGTCGTCTCAAAAAAGCATCTTATTCCATTTGTTCTGGTAACCATTCTTTTTCCACTCTGGGGATTTGCCAATGACATCACCAACCCGATGGTGGCGGCGTTTAAAAAAATCCTGCTGATCACCAACTTCGAAAGCTCGCTTGTGCAGGCGGCTTTTTACGGTGGTTACTGCTTCATGGCCATCCCGGCCGCGCTGTTCATCAAGAAGTATTCCTATAAAAAAGGCATCCTGGTAGGTTTGGCGCTGTACGCCGTCTCGGCCCTCTTTTTCCCGATCGCGGGCCAGATGATGGCATTCTGGGCATTCCTGTTAGCCTACTTCACCATGACCTGTGGTCTGTCTTTCCTTGAGACCACCGCCAACCCCTACATCCTGTCCATGGGGTCCCAGGAAACAGCGACGCGTCGGCTCAACCTCGCCCAGTCGTTCAACCCCATGGGCTCGATCTGCGGGATGTTTGTCGCGATGGTCTTCATCCTCTCCAACCTGACATCCGTCATCCACGACCCCGAGCTGGCGCCGGTTGTCTCCGCCGAGGCGCACAAGCTTATTTCCGAGGTCAGCCAAACATCCGATAAAAGCAAGATCTCCATCTCCAACAAAAAACTCAACCCTGACAGCATGTCTCTCGATGCGGTCAAATGGACAAAAATCCAGGAACTCGGACTGGGTAGCTGGGTTGGCGGCAAAGCCAAGGCGGGCATCGAAAAATCCCTGGAGGAAAAGACCGCCGTCAACTGGACCGAAACGCTGGCGCTCATCCAAGCCGACCACCAGCGTCTGGGCAAAGTCCTCGCCATTACCTCCGACACCCAAACCACGGATGCTGAAAAGTGGACCCTCATCCAGAAGCAGTCGCTTGATACCAGCCTCACGGACAAACAAAGGAAGAACATCTCCACCAAGATCAGTAAAAACAAGGAGGTCAACTGGGAGCAAAGCCCCGTGCTTGACGGCTCGCCCGATGAGGAGCAAGCGCGCACGCTGATTTCCAAAACCGATCCCTCCCAATGGACAAGCATTCAGAAAGCCGATCTGGACGTGCTGCAAGGGCCGTATTTCGCCATTGGTATTGTGGTCGCCATCTTCTTTTTCATTTTCCTCTTTAAGAAGCTGCCCGAAGCCCAGGGCGAAGATGACAAGTCCCTGCACCTCGGCGCCACGCTGGGCCGTCTGTTCAAGAACTCCAACTACGTCGGAGGTGTCATCGCCCAGGCATTCTACGTCGGCGCGCAGATCATGATCTGGACCTTTATCATCCAATACGCCGGCAACGAACTCGGTATGCGGGCATCAACCGCCCAGGGCTATAACATCGTTGCCATGATCATCTTTGTAAGCAGCCGCTTCATCTGTACATTCCTGCTCAAGTATGTCAGCCCGGGCGGACTTCTCTCCGCACTTGCGGTCGGCGGCGGCGCCTTGGTTCTCGGCCTGATCTTTATCAAGGGCATGCCCGGCCTCTACTGCCTGATCGGGGTCTCAGCCTGTATGTCACTGATGTTCCCCACCATTTACGGTATCGCCCTCGATGGCCTGGGTGACGACGCCAAGCTCGGTGCCGCCGGACTGATCATGGCTATCGGTGGCGGCTGTCTGATGCCTCCCCTCCAAGCCTCCATCATGGACAAGGACGCCTTCGAATTCGGCTCCATGACGCTCTCAAGCACACGGGTATCCTTCGTGCTGCCCTTGATCTGCTTTGTCGCCATCGCCATCTACGGCTTTCTCGCCCACAGAAAACACATCGGCGAGGCCAAGGCATAAAACCGAACTCTCCAAGAGTTCCGTTGCAATAAAGGATTGATGAAACCGGTGTGGCGCCTAAACAGGCGTCACACCTTTTTTGAGGATGATGTTGGCGTATTTGTTGACGTCACCTGTGGCAACCACGGCGTGGGCGGTTTTGACACGGTCATAAAAGGCAAACCTCTCAAGACGGGAAATGGATGGATTCAGTTCGCTGTGCCTTTCAATCGCCTCGGCATAGGCACCCTCCACTTTTGGATCAAGCGAGTCACCCTCGACGGCCTCCATGGTAATCACGGGTGCCGGGTCATAGGGGTCGAGCTCGAATAACGGCAGGATGCCGTCGAGTAGATCCGGGATGCTTAATCCGTCAGCCCTGATCACCGTGTCATTGAACTGGTGTGCCGGGAAGTGACCATCAGCCAGCAAGATTTCCTCGCCGTGCCCCATACGGCACAGGACAGCTAACAGTTCGGGCGACAGCAGTGGTGAAATTCCCTTTAACATGGTAACATCATATGCTCTTACGCCATGGCTCGTCCACCCAAATCACTGATTACATTCGTCAAATATTCCCAGTAATCGCTTCGCTCTACTGTCTCAATCACAGTGGACACAGGTAGAAAACGGCGCATTTCTACTACGAAGTCTTTTTGCATTTCAGCATCACGTTTCAACGCCTTCGTCCGATCTTCCAACCGACTTTTAAACTCGTCTAGCCCCCTGCCGTGATCCGCCACTTTAACGGGGATCAACTCTTGCGGCAGCTCCACTCCTTGCTGGGAAAGCCATGCCATGTCCCACAAGTCACGGTTCTTGACTCGATTCTCTCTGAAAGCCAATGCCACGACCTTATCAGCCAAAATTTCCTCTCTGCTCTGAGCCTGTAAAATCAGCCCAGAGGTGCCTAAATCGACGCCATACAAATTCCTGAGCATCATCGGTCGGCGGTCGTGGCTGGGAATCGCACAAATATCCAGATGAATCCGTTGAGCCGGCATGTGCCTCAGTCCAGGCCTCGTTTCCACCGTCATTTTCCAGGTTGAGACATTTCCATCCTCCTTCACTGGCTCGCCCACGCTGACGGGTAACCCGTAACGAGTCTTCAACCTTTCTACTAACACATCTCCAAGCGTAGCCAGGTCTTCCCGGTTAAAATCCACCCCACCCGTAAAATCTAGATCCTCGCTAAGTCGCATCGACCCATAACAGGCCCGCAAACAGGTGCCGCCGATAAATGTCAGACCACCTAACAAACCAGCGCCACTCATTTCGCGCAAGATATCGTGATGCAGCAATTCCTTCTCCACCACCGGACGCAACACATGCAAATCCTCACGAGATCTCAAAGCCTCGTCCACTAATGTATCAAACAAACTCATTGGCCATCTCCTCGTTAATCAGATCCTTACTCCGACGGGTCACTCGTAAATCGCGCAATGCCTGCCGCACCGATGCCCGCCACAAACGCCGCTCGCCATCGTATGCCAGCTCGCCCTGCAAATCCTCCGCACGCTGCGCCGTGTGCACAAATTCGATGCGACCATACTCGCCACAGTCCACCACATGACTCCGCCCCGAGCTCATCAACGTGATCCAGTTCATCGGCACCTGGGAAATCACCCCCTCGTCACTCAGCACCGTTTCCAGACTGAGGTAGTTCAGCTCCCCAGCCCGCAACCGAGCCGCAGTATGGAACAGCAAATTTTCCTGCCGATACCCACTTACCGGATAATAATAAATCCCCCGGCAAACCCTTTTCAATTCCCCCGCCGTCACCGCCCGCGATAACAAAACCGCCATCTGGTCACTCCCCACACCACTCAAAGGAACCGCCCCCGCCAAATCAGAAGCCGCAAACACACACCGCTCCCGATCCGCCAAGGCACGAAGCGTGGATAAGAGGGTTTTCATTGGGGTCATGGATAAACTATACATAAAGTTGCATTATTTGCAAGTTATTGTATAGTTCATGACAAATATTGGTCAAAGCGTAGCAGCTTGAAATATCCCTCACGACCGTGTAATAAAAGTATCATGTTACCGAGCCAACAAGATTTCATCAATTTCCGCAGCCCCAGACGTGGAAAGGCAAACCCTGAGGTGATGACCAATCCGTTCTGGGTCTGGTGTGTAAACTCGTCTGATTCTGCATTTGTAATTAATGAGGCGTTCGATGGTGACTCATCATTTGATGTCGGCCCCTGCTGGAGCTTTGACCGTTTCGGCCAAACCGAAACCCTTCTACCTGACGGCAGAGTCGTTTACATCGCTGGTGAGCATGAGGATAGTTATGATCCGGACTTCTATATCTATCATGATGTCATCGTCGTAACCCCTGACGACGAGGTCGAGATTTACGGTTACCCGGAAGATGTATTTCCAGCCACCGATTTTCATAGCGCCACCGTAGTAGGCGATGAGATTATTTTGATTGGCTCACTCGGCTATCCTGACAAGCGGGATCCACTGCAAACCCAGGTCATGCGACTCAACACCAACGATTGGTCGATCACTCGGCAAGAGACAACTAACAGCCCAGGATGGATCTCCAGACACACTGCTTTTTATTGCGAGGAAAGCAACGTTATCCGTATGACCGACCCCCAGCAATGGACTGAAGAAAACGATTTGGTCGATGTTTTTGCCACTTGGGAGCTTGACCTAACAAATTGGCAGTGGCGATGTGTCGAAAAGAAGGATTGGAGCCAATACCGATTGTTCCGCAAAGACGGGGAGATGAACAACCTCTTCGATCTACGCACTCACGTGGAAATGACATCCATGGGATTGGATCTTTACGGCGATCCCGAAATGCTGAGAGGCGATCTCGATGACGAAACATTCAAGCTTCTGCAAGAAGGTCATAACGACATGGCCAAAGAGAATGAAGAGCTAATCAACAAGACAGACCTTGATCTCTTACCCACCCTTTATAGCCCTAGTATCCCCCACTCCGTCGCTCCGGAAATCGACCCCATTTTTTCCAACTTTGATGACGAGTTCGACGACGATTACAACCAGCACACCATCGAAGTAGATGGAATTGATGTCCGGTTCATCGAGGACAGCTATGATGTCACCATGCGTGTCGAAGGCAGCCTAACGGATGACTCCGTCAACACGATACTCGACGATGTATGTCGCCAACTCAGTAAACTGGAGTCGGCAGAATACACTTATAAGAAAATCAGCTAAAAAAAAGCCCCGACCAGTTGCCTGATCGGGGCTTGTGATTTTTTGTAGCGAAGGTTTTTTCCCCTTCGTTAGATCAATTAGCTGATCTCTCCGCGGGCCAATCCTTTTTCCTCGAGGGCGGCTTGCGCGGCGGCAAGGCGGGCGACGGGGATGCGGAATGGTGAGCAGGAAACGTAGTTGAGTCCGGTGCGGTGGAAGAATTTCACGGAGGATGGATCTCCGCCGTGTTCACCACAGATACCGATCTTGAGTTTCTTCTTGGTGGCACGTCCGCCCTTGACACCCATCTCAACAAGTTTGCCGACACCCTCCTGGTCGAGAGCGGCGAACGGGTTGTTGCTGAGGACTTCGGCATCCTGGTAGGCAGGAAGGAAGCTGGAGGAGTCGTCACGCGACAGACCGAGGCCGGTCTGGGTGAGGTCGTTGGTTCCGAAGGAGAAGAACTCGGCGTGTTTCGCCACTTCAGAAGCGGTGAGGCATGCGCGTGGAATCTCCATCATGGTGCCGACGGTGTACTTCAACTGGCTCTTCTTGAGGCCGAGCTTCTTACGCACCGCATCGGCGGTTTCATCGATGACCTGTTTCTGGAGCTCGAGCTCACGGGCGTAGGAAACGAGGGGGACCATGATCTCGGGGAAGACCTTGGTGCCTTTGGCTTGCACCTCAGCGGCGGCTTCGAGGATGGCCTCGACCTGGGTGGCGGTGACAGCCGGGTAGCTGATACCGAGACGGCAGCCGCGGTGACCGAGCATCGGGTTCTCTTCGTGAAGGGCGTGGATACGCTTGGTGATGGCGGCGGCGCTCATACCGATCTTCTTGGAGAGGTCCTTCTTCTGGGTGGCATCCATGGTGCCGATGAACTCGTGCAGCGGTGGGTCCAGCAGGCGGATGGTCGCAGGGCGGCCGTCGAGTGCCTTGAAGATACCGGTGAAGTCTTTCTTCATAAACACCTTGATCTTCTTGAGTGCCTTGGCGCGGCCTTCATCGTCGTCAGCGAGGATCATCTCACGGACGGAGTCGATGCGGTTGCCCTCGAAGAACATGTGCTCCGCGCGAGTCAGGCCGATGCCTTCAGCGCCGAACTTGATGGCCTGGCTAACTTGCTCAGGGGTATCGGAGTTGGTGCGGACACCGAGCTTGCGATGGCTGTCGGTCCACTTCATCAGTTCCATGAACTTCTTGTAAGTGGCGGACCTCTTGGCGGCCGCCTTGTTCTCGATGAGCCCCTGGATCACCTGTGATGGGGACGACTTGATGCCACCGGCGTAGACGCTACCGACAAATCCGTTCAGGGAAAGCTCGTCGCCCTGCTTCAGGGTGACACCGTTTCCGGTGATGGTTTTCTTGGCGTAGTCGATGGTCATGTTGTGGGCACCACAGACGCACACCTTACCCATCTGGCGGGCAACGAGGGCGGCGTGTGAGGAGGCTCCACCCTCGGTGGTGAGAATACCCTCGGCAGCGATCATGCCGCGAAGGTCTTCCGGGGAAGTGGCCTGGCGCACAAGGATGACGGACTCGCCCTTGGCGGCGGCGGCGACGGACTCCTCAGCGGAGAAGTAGATCTTACCGGATGCGGCACCCGGTCCAGCCGGCAGGCCGCTACCCACTTTCCTGGCCGCTTTCTCATCCTTGGAGTCAAAGATCGGGGCGAGCAAGTGACTGAGGTCATCAGCCGGGATACGGAGGATGGCCTCCTCTTTCGAGATGAGGCGCTCCTTGACCATGTCGAGGGCGATGTTCACAGCGGCGAAACCGGTGCGTTTGCCGTTGCGGGTCTGGAGCATCCAGAGTTTGCCTTCCTCGATGGTGAACTCAACGTCCTGGACGTCACGGAAGTGCTTCTCGAGAACCGCACGGATTTTCAGAAGTTCCTTGTAGGACTTGGGAAGGTCCTTGGCCATCTTGGCGATGGGTTTGGGGGTGCGGACACCTGCCACCACGTCCTCGCCCTGGGCATCGATGAGGTACTCACCGTAGAAGACGTTTTCGCCGGTGGCGGGGTCGCGGGTGAAGGCGACGCCGGTGCCGGAGGTCTTACCGGTGTTACCGAAGACCATGGCCTGCACGTTCACGGCGGTGCCCCATGCGGCTGGGATACCGTACTTCTGGCGGTAGACGATGGCGCGGTCGTTGTTCCATGAGTTGAACACGGCGTTGACGGCACCCTTGAGCTGGTCGCGCGGATCCTCCGGGAAGTTCTTGCCGGAACGCTTCTTGATGAGTGCCTTGAACTCGCCGACAACCCACTGGAGTTGTTTGGCGGAGAGACCGGAGTCATCCTTCACCTTGGCCTTGGCCTTGGCTTCGTCGAGGATGACCTCATAGGGGTCATGGTGTTCGCCGGCTTCGGCTTCGACTTCCATCACAACACTGCCATACATCTGGAGGAAACGACGGTAGGAGTCCCAGGCGAACTTGGCGTTGCCGGTTTTCTTGGCGAGAGCCTCGACAACCTCATCGTTGATACCGAGGTTAAGGATGGTGTCCATCATGCCGGGCATGGATTCGCGGGCACCGGAGCGGACGGAAAGAAGCAGCGGGTTCTCGAGGTCGCCGAATTTTTTACCCATGGCGGCTTCCACCTTGGCGATGTTGGCCTCGATCTCTGCGTTGAGAGTCGCAGGGTATTTCTTACCGTGATCGTAGTAGTAGGTGCAGACCTCGGTGGTGATCGTGAAACCAGCCGGAACGGGAATTCCAATGAGGCCCATCTCGGCGAGGTTGGCGCCCTTACCTCCGAGGAGGTTTTTTTGAGAGCCGTTACCGTCGGCTTCTCCGCCTCCGAAGAAGTAGACGTGTTGTTTGGACTTAGGGGCGGGTGCCTTGCGAGCAATTTTCTTGGTGGCCTTTTTAGCGGCCTTCTTTTTGGTTGCCATCGTGATGGTTGTGTAGTTTTTGTTAGATGAAAACGCGGCGAGTATTCGCCCATTTCCAGAAAGAGGAGGCGCAACATAGCAAGCAAATGCACTTGGTCAAGCCCCTTGCAGGTTTTTGTGCTTGGTTTTCAACGGGATAGCTGTCGATGGCATGCAATACCACACCACCGCCGCGCCGAAAAAATTCTATAGCTTCAGTTTTATGAATCCTGAGCTGGAAAGGCAAACCTATCGCTCATCATCACCCAAAGGGGGCACATCCTGCTCAAGTGCCAGCCTGTAGTAATCGACCCCGCCCTGCTTTGAAAGGACAACAACCCCTTGATCACACACGATGATGAGTTTTCCTGTCTTCGTGACCGACATGCTTTGAGGGCAGGCCGGCAGAGTAAACCACGGCTGAATCGTGGCTGTATGTTCATTGGCGGTCACTTTATAGATCATGCCATCATTCATACCCATGTGCATGATTCCCTCTGCGGCGAGAATATGGCCGTTCCACTTTGCCAGTCCATATACATTTCCACTCAACAAACTCACTTGTTTTCCCTGGGTGGGCACATATTGAAACCCGCCATACCACTCACCGGCGTGGGCACCTAACAAGGTTCCTCCCGCAAGTTGCAAACTCTCCATTTGGCCCATTTTTAAAAATTGCACGCCATTGGTATCCCTGAGCCTGATGAATTCAGCTGCTATTTTCGGATGTTTGACTTCAAACGCATGAAAATCCTCGTTTCTTGAACTTACCGGAGCCAAATCACCCAAGTCGGGCGGCACAACGTCGTTTTTTTTGTAGTTCGTCAAATCATAAAGCACATCACCAAACACCCCTATGCCGTCACAACCAAAGACTTCCTCAAAGTTCTCACCGTTCTCGATGACCTGGATCGCTTTTTGGGCAAGATCACGCACCGGAGGGAACCAATGTGCTTTCGAGGCACTTTTGAGTGCTGGCAGTGATGGCCTGTGCCGCAACTTTGCCAAGGTGTAGGCCGCTGCGTAGGCTTGTCGCCAATCGGTTTTTACTTCTAAAAATGGAGTCACCCGGCTTGCACCCGCTTGATACCCGATGTCACCGATGGTTGTGATCGTGGCGACCCTGCTCTGGCCATCCCCTGACGCTAACCAAGGCATCACCTGAGGCCCAACGTGGTGGGCCGCATCCCCAAGCATACCGATATCGAGAATCGAATATTCCCCCGTGCCGGCATTCAATTGACGGACCAGAGCGATCGCCGCGTGCCTGCCCCCGCAGTCAATGATCGCGGAGTCCAGCACCTCAGCCCACTCTTGCTTATCCTCTGACCATAGCCTCCTTAATTGAAGTAAAGCCGGCTCAGCGGAGGGGCCGACACTACCCAGCAGCAGAACGGCGCATTTTCTTCGCTTCATTGACCTCTTTTTATCCTTGGCAATCTTGAGCAAACCCGCAACCGCGCTTTCAGCATCCACTCCCATTTCCTTGATTACCCACTTGAGCCCTTGATAGTAGTCGAAACGTTTTTCGAGATCCACTACGTCGAAATGGTGTAATAAATAAGGCATCGCTTTCGGTCCCAGTTGGGCCAGGGTATGACTCACTTGCGCATGTGTCTGCGGGTTACGCAGGAAGTCATCGGCGAGAAAGCGGATCGCCTTGGCGTTGCCGATCCGACCGATAACCGATGGCAGCCAGCCAGAGCCATTCAAGTATCCCTCGATCAGTGCATCCAGCTGCTCAGGAACCACACCTGCCGAGCATTCCAGAATGACGTAGCCTGCCAACCTGGGCACCCCTTTTTTTTCATGTTTCAACAAAGGAATGAGAGCCCTGACGGCGGCTTTTTTATCTCCCAGGGCGAACTCCTTGGCCAGGGACTGTTCATCCTCCCCCATTCCGGCGGCAGGCCGTGCGATACGGATCAACTCCGCTGTCAGCTTGTCCAGATCGTTTTTCTGCTGGGCAAGGGCCAAGGAAGACAGTGCCGTCATCATGGCGACAAACCACAGCATTCGGGTTTTCATAGCTGTATTCTGTCGGGCTGGAGCCCGGAGATCAAACAAGAACATCACCCCGCAACCGGGTCTTTTTTCAAAAAGACTCTTGATTTATTTAATAAAAATTGATATTTATAAATCCAGCAACCTCAAGACACCCTTATGAAAACCAAATTTCTAACCCTCATTGCGATTGGGATGGCCACGGCAGCGAGCCAGGCGTTCACCATCGATTTCAACGCACTGGTCGTCCCACTGGGAACGACGGTGACATCCACAACGCCCTTGACCGTGAACGTAGCAGGTTATGGGGACGTTAAATTCGAGGTTGCCAACCCGGATGTTTTGGTCGTGGGCATGAATCACCAGAATGACTCGGGCACCTACATGAACTCGCTTGAGCTCGATGCGGGCGAAACCGTGCTCGTGACATTTCTCGGGCCGAAAGCACTGAACGTCGATTTTGATATCATCGGTATCAATGCCGGTGAGAGTGCCAACCCGGTGCCAGTTGGATTCAGCGGCTCGGAATACCAGCTCGATGCCATTGGTGGCAACGGTGTAGGTATTGCAGCCATCAGCTGGAATACGGTTCCCGAGCCAAGCAGCAGCCTTCTGGTCCTTGTTGGAGCGGGATCGCTGATCCTGCGCCGTCGGAGGGATTAGGGTAAAAACAGCACATCCATTTTTCCAAATACCGATGCCCTTGCAACACGGGGGTGCCGGTATTTTTTTAGCCAAAAAAGATCCGGGTTCTGGGCAAATCGGGATCCCAAAAAAGCACACGGAGGATGCGCCCCCGTGTGCTATGGAATTGGTTGGGATTAAAAAGTATCAGTCTTTGCCGTATTTTTTGAAGGTGTCTTCGACGCCGTCCATTTTTTTGCCAAATGCTTCCATGGCTGTGCCAAGGATGGCTCCGACCTCCTGGTTGCCCATGATATTTTTCATGGCAGCCATCATTCTTTCCTTATTGTCTTGTTCGGCCTTGTCCATTTTCTCCTTGACGAGTTTTTTATCCTCTTCGGACGGCTCGCCAAGGGCATCGAGACGACCAGCAATAGCAACGAGCTCGTCGCCGATCTCATCGATTCTTGTCGCTGATTTTTCGGCACTTTCCTTGTCTTTGGCGGACTCAATGGCAGTGATCAGTTCCTCCATTTGGGTAAGCATCTCGTCGCTCAGGGAAGCGGCGGTGTCTTTTTTTCCGCAGGACATCACAAACAGGGAAAGCACCATGGATGTTGTTACCGCAATTAGGGATAATGTTGATTTCATAATAGGTTGTTGGGTTGTTGGTCTGGCTCACGCGCCATCAGGGTGATGACGGGTGGCCAGTCAGCCTATGCAAAAAAAGCTCCTGTAAAAAACAAGAATCGTCCAGTTTACGAGATTTCCATTCATTTACCAATCCAGCACGGCGATCATGGGCAGCACCGTCAGCATCACCACCAAAGCCAGCATGATCCCCATTTTGACGTAATCGATAAACCGGTATCCGCCAGGCCCCATGACCAGGACATTGGCCGGATGGGAAATGGGACTGGTAAAGCTCGCCGACGCCGCCATCGCAACCGCCATGATAATCATGTGCGGCGGCACACCAAAGCGACCCGCTGCATCCATGGCAATGGGTGCCATGATCAGTACCAGCGCCGTTGTCGGTACAATGGTGGTGGCAGCGGCAGTCACCAGATAGAGGCCCATGATAATACCCCAGGCGCCAAACGGTTCGGCAACGGTCGCCACCCCCTCTGCAATCCACTGGGCCGCTCCGGTTTCCTGCATCGCGGTGCCCAGCGGGATCATACAGGCAATCAGGAAAACTGACTGCCACTCGATCGAGCGATACGCCTCGTCCATGCTCAGGCACCGGGCACCGACCATGACCACCACTCCGGCGATGGCGGCGACCGCGATCGGTAATACGCCACCCAAGACCAGCACCACCACCGCCAGCATCACCACCGATGCCACGATGGCTTTTGGCCGCGATTTCACCGCCACCACGTCATCGGCTGTCCGTGTCAGAACCAGGAAATCAGGGTCCGTTGTCAGCTCCTCGATCCTCTCCCGGGGGCCGGAAAGAAGCAGGGCGTCGCCGAATGCGAGTTTTGTTTTCCACAGGTAACCAGTCATGGCCTTGCCGCCCCGCCAGATCGCCAGGATCTGCAAGCCATAACGCTTCCTGAAATTAAGCGCCTTCACCGTCTGTCCCACCAAACGGCTCTGTGGTGACAGGGTGATCTCGGTATGCCCCACTTCGTTGCGCTCCAGGGGGTCGAGCACATCCTCCTCACTGACTTCCAGGCTCTGCAAAGCTTGCAGCCATTCCGCCGTCTCCCTGGTTCCGTGGACTAACAGCCTGTCACCGGTTTCAAACCGATCATCCCCGGTGGGGAAATAGCTGGAGCCCGATTTGCGGGCTATCCCGACAACACGTAATTGCAGCACATCACCAAGCCCGCTCTCCGATATCTTCATTCCTGTTAGGTGGGATTGCCCGGGAATGCTGAGCTCAAACAAGGTTTCAGACTCTGGATACACCTCCCCGATCCGATCCGGCCCAAGCACTTCAGCCGATGAAAAGCCCCCCTTTTGCTCATACCGGTTGAGGTTGTCATTCTTCGTTTCCACCAGCAGCCGATCGCCCGCGCTGAGCTCGATGGCGGCAATGCCTTCCCTCGTCACCCGGTCACCACGGATCACAGCCAGGATATGCCCGCAGAAGCGCGTGGAAAACTGGGTTTCCCCTACCCTTTTCCCGATCAGGTCCGAGCTATCGCCCAATGCAACATCGAGAAAGACCACGTGTTGAATCGCTAACAACTCTGTGATTTCCCGGCCACTCGCCATCTCAAGCGCCTGCCACTGTAAAAAATCCCTGAATTCCTCAATACTTCCCTGGAGGAATAGAATGTCCCCGCCGTCGATGATAAAACCACCATCCACATCAGAATGCATCGTTTCGCCACGCTTCACCGCATAGACATTCAAGCCTAACACCGCACCAAGCCGGCTATCCGCCAGTGTCCGACCCACCAAAGGTGAATGCGGGCGCACCCGCAACCGGAACAGCCGGTTCTCAATCTGGTAATCAAACTGCAACCTCGGTCCGGCCTCGACCATTTTCCCACGGAATTTGTGCGGCACCTCCTTCGGTAGCAGGTGACGACCCAAAAACGCCACAAACAGCGAGCCCGCGATCAGTGCGGGCAAACCGACCGGTGTGAATGAAAACAGGCCGAACGGCTCATGCCCGGCTTGCTGCAAAGCCGTTGCCGCCACCAGGTTGGGCGGGGTTCCGATCATCGTTGTCAATCCTCCTAACAGGGATGCATAAGCCATCGGCATCAGCAGACGTGCCGGCGAAATCCCGGTTCGGCGGGCGATATCCATTACCACAGGCAGCATCAACGCCGCCACCCCGATATTGTTCATAAAAGCGGACATCACCCCGGTCGCCAGCATGATCGTCAGGATAATCCTCGGCTCGGTATCACCCGCCATACGGAATACCTGCCTGCCGATCACATCCGCCACCCCGGTGGCACTGAGCCCCGCGCTTAGAATGAACATGGCCCACACCGTCACCACTGCCGGGTTGCTGAAACCCTCGAGCGCCTGTTCCATACTTACCAAACCCGCCACCGCGAGAACAGCCAGCACTAACAACGCAACCAGATCCATCCGCAGCTTGTCGCTGACAAACAGCACCAGCGAGACCAACAACAAGGCCAGGACAAAACCAATTTCATAGTTCATACAACAATTAATGGGTATGCTATCAAACTCCCGACTCGAAGCAAGCCAGGCTTTACGCGAATCCTGTACGTAAAATTGACGATGAATTGCACTTGAGATGCCCCCCCGATCATCTAAACCTCATGTGTGAAACCACTTAGCGCCCTAATCCTGGTCGGGGGCATCATCCTGACTGTCACCAGCTTTGTTGCCGCCGAAAAAAGCGCATCGCCACCACCCAATATCATCCTGATCCTCGCCGATGACCTTGGCCATGGAGATCTTTCCTACAACGGCTGTCAGGATATCAAGACACCCCATCTCGACAAGCTGGCCGGTGCTGGTCTGATCCTGAATGACCACCATACCACGGCCAGTGTCTGCGCTCCGTCTCGGGCCGGTTTGATGTCGGGAAAGTACCAACAGCACTTTGGCTTCGAGTGTAACGGCCCGCATGGAAAATTCGGCTTGCCCGGCAGTGTCGTCACCTACGCCGAAGCCATGAAAGCCGCCGGTTACGAAACCATGGGACTTGGCAAATGGCACTTGGGCTCACAACCTGAGATGCACCCGAACGCCCAGGGCTTTGACCACTTCAGCGGGTTTATCGCCGGTGGCCGCAGCTATTTCCCGGAAAAGAAAATCAATGCCGAGCAGATGATGCAGCGCAACGGCAAACAGGTACCGGAGCCGGAAATCAAATACGTCACCAACTGGCTCACCGATGAGGCGATCCGGCTGATCGATCATCGCCAGAAGGACAAACCCTTTTTGATGTACCTCTCCTACAACGCGCCACACACACCCATGCACGCGCTGGAGGAGGATCTTGCCCTCTACCGGCACATCGACAAAAAAAACCGTCGTACCTACGCCGCCATGGTCCACAACATGGATCAAAACATCGGTAGACTCAGACGCCACCTTGAGGAGAACCAGCTTAGCGACAATACCATGGTCATTTTCTGCAGCGACAACGGAGGCGCCACGACAAATGCATCGGACAACGGCATCTACCGCGGCATGAAAGGCAGCAAATGGGAAGGTGGCCACCGTGTTCCCTGCATCATACATTGGCCCGCCGGGGGACTAACAGGCGGCAAGCGCATCGGGATGCTCACTTCCACACTCGATTTCATGGCCACCAGTCTGGACGTTGCCGGTCGGAAGGAACAAATCAAGGCTCTCGGCCTCGATGGCGTCAGTCTGTTACCCGGACTACAAAACATTTCCCCGTCCAAGGGGCACGACACCCTCTACTTTCGGCGCTCCGTCGCGGCAGCTGTCAGGGATGGCAACTGGAAGCTCATCCGGGTGGAGAATGAAGACCTGGGCCACCGCTTCCTCCTCTTTGATCTTGCCAGGGACATTGGCGAAACAAAGGACCTGGCCAAACAACATCCGGAAAGGGTGCAACAGCTTGCCGCCAAACTCGCCACCTGGGAAAAAGGAATACAAGCCCCGGCATGGAGAGAGGGGAAGAAATGGGAAAGCAACCAACGTAAAAAACACCACATGGATGTGATCGGCCGCGAAGCCGAACGCAAACTCCCCTAGCCGCCATGGCCTGTGCTCCTGTCACAGGCCGACCTCCTGTCGGAACACGGCAACCGCATCATCATAGAATGACCGAAAACAATCCCTACGCCACCCCCCAGTCGGATATCAGCGTCACCGGAGACCGGGCCAGTTTCCATGACCTCGATACCAAAGCCTTGAAAAAACTGCGCAACAACTCGCACACCATCCGTGCTCTTGGCGGAGTGAATATCCTGGTGATCCTCGTCTCGGCATCACTGCTCAGCCTGCTCTCCAGCCACTACCTCGACCAGCTCTCAGTGGGGATTGCCATTGCAGCGATCATACTCGGTCTGCTCAGCGCCTACGCACTGTGGTGGAGACCCGCTGGTGGCAGGGTCATCGGCATTCTCAGTTGCATCCTCATGTTGGCATCGTTCCCGATTGGCACCTTGATCGGCATCCTGGGTATCATTTCCCTCTCCCAGAGTGGAATCTTGTTTGGTCCGGACAAACCTCGACACAAGGACATCGAGGCAGAATGGAAATACCGCAAGAAAAACAAGGTGGGCTAACAGATTCAACCCCCTAAGAAAACCCTCCTCCAACGCGTTGGGGAGGTATGCTACGCATCTTTGCCATCACACTTGTTTCGGTCGTACTCTGCATCCAGCTGGTTTTGTTACCGACCCGTGGGTTTATCCACCAGTACTTTGGCAAAGACCGTCCTTTTCTTAAACTCCCCGTAGCCTCCAATGGCGGCCGCTACGGATGTCACGCCCGCGGCATCACCGAGCTCAGTTACAACCAGGAGGGAAAGTGGGTGAGCCGTGGAAAACATGCCATGGATGACACGCAGGTCACGCCCTACCTCCGCAGCCTCGTCCAGCAGCAAGAAGCGCGTGGATACACCCCCATCATCCGCTTAAGAATCCCCGCCAAAACCCCCGCCAAACACTTCATCAGGATGACCCGCTACGCCGGGGATGCGGGTATCGAGAACGTCCTTCTAGCAGTCTGGAAACCTCATCCCTACCCTCCGAAATGAAAGTGGCGATTTTCGCCCGCTCCCCGGATGGAAGCTTTGCGACGGTATCCTGAATTCCAGTGACTTGTGTCATGTCCCATACATCCCACAGAATGCCGGCATGACCATATTTTCAGCTCTCAAGATTCACTGCGCCCCCCACGTAAGGAGGGTGGACACTCTTGCCTGCCCACCCTCGCCCGCTGTGGAGTGCGCGAAGTTGTAGAAAAAAGCGACCCCACCTCTGATCAAAAAGGCGGGGTCACAATAAGGAAGCACTTTTGTATCTGGACGTCCCCGCCGGACGAGGAGCAAGGCTGTTAATTCAAGCAGCCAGCTTGTACTTCAAACTTTGTCTTGATTCCGTTAGGATAAATATCAGAATATCGACATGTCTGAAAGCAAAAAATGTGTGTTCTCGTTCGATATCGGCCATTCTTCCATCGGCTGGGCTGTCCTTACTCAGAACCAACCCCACCCAGAAGTTTTGGGATGCGGCTCCGTTATCTTCCCTAAAGACGATTGCCTTGCCTCGGCACGACGCGGACACCGCCGCACCCGCCGCAATATCCGTGCTACCCGCCAGCGAATAGACCAGCTAAAAAAACTATTCCTCCACCTTAAGCTACTAACCCAAGACCAGCTAAATGCTATGGGACACCCTGCCCCGCACGCCTTAGCAGCACGCTCCTTGCTCTCCAACTCCCCTACTCTCTCATGGCTTGAGCTATGGCACGTGCTTCGTTGGTATGCACATAATCGAGGCTACGACGGCAACTCACGCTGGGCAAAGCAAGAAGACTCGCCTGAGGATACTGAAAAGGAAAAATCTGCGCTCAAACTTATGGATGAGCACGGCACGGGAACCATGGCTGAAACCATATGTGCAGCACTCGGCATAGTTCCTCATGAAAAGAAAATCTCATCTCACCTCCCCTACAAGACACTGGACGCCGCCTTTCCTAGGAAAGTGGTTCGCGATGAAGTCCTCACTATCCTCGAGAAACATAAAGGCCACCTTCCTCACCTGGATGACAATTTCATTCGTACTTTGATTGCCGCCGATGGAGACAAGGATAAACGTGCTTGGCAAAGCATCTCTGTTCCGGGCATTCAACTCCCCCGCCGCTACTACGGCGGCCTGCTCTTCGGACAACTCATCCCGCGCTTTGATAACCGGATCATTTCTGTCTGCCCCATCTCCGGCGACAAGGTTCCCAACAAAGCAAATCTCGATTTTCTCCGCTTCCGCTGGGCCATGTTGATCGCTAATATCAAAGCTGACGGTAAAAATCTCAGCCCAAAACAGCGGCAGTCCGTCAATCAGCTCATGGAAAGTAAAGGGCGGCTAACCCCTACAGAACTCGATAAGCACGTACGCCAGCTAACAGGAGTAACAAGCACCAACATCAAAGCATCCTTCGAGATCCACCCCGATTCCAAAGACGCCCTCGAACTAGACCCAGCTCTGGGCTACGCAGAATCGGCAAATACCAACAAACGCAACACCCTCTATCCATACTGGATGCTCCTTCCACAAAAGGTTCAAAAACGAGCTATAAACCGCTGGAAAAAACAACGTCCCGTTACTCTTCAATGGATGCTCGATGAGTGCGAAAAGGAAAACCATGATAACTCAGACCTTGAATCCCAGATTCAAACATCTTTTGAGGCAGATCAAAAAAAGAAAAAGCCAACCTTTCTCACCAAAGACCACTTCCTTAAAAAAGCTTTTTGCCCAAAACCACTCACAGGACGCGCTCGCTACTCGCGCAAAATCATGCGGGATGTATATGAATTTGTCCTTAGCACTGACCGTCACCCGACCGAAGCCGGCCAGGGCGATCTCCCTGCCGGGCCTATCTATTGCTCCAAGGAAGTCAAAGCCACAGAGCGGAGTAAGCCCATCACTGATTTAACCAACAATCATCTCATTCGCCAACGGATCGATATCCTACTTCGCCTAACTGATGACATCATCGAAAACTATGCTGAGGGGAACCCAAAAGCAGTCTCAGATATTATCGTCGAAGTAGCCCGGGATCTACAAGAATATTCAGGACTCACCGCCAAAGAAATGGCAGGAGAACTTACCAAACGCCTCTCCCACTTCAAATCCGCTGTCAAATACCTCGAAGAAAATGCGCCGGATCTTCCCATCAACGGCTCAATCATCCGCAAATGCCGCATTGCCATGGATTTAGACTGGCACTGCCCTTTCACAGGTAAATCATACGATGCTGTCGATCTTCACAAACTCGAACGCGAACACGTCATCCCATATTCAGACCGACCAACCAACGCACTCAGCGCCCTTGTCCTTACCTTTGACTGGGTCAACAAACTCAAAGGAAAACGCACGGGACTTCAGTTTATCAAAGATATGGCAGATGATAAACGTTTTCTGACGCCCAAACAATACGAGGCATTCGTTTCTAAACTTAAAGTAGCCCAAAAGGCCACTTACCCAGACGACTTTCATCGACAGTCCTCTCGAAAAAAACTCATGATGGTGGAAAACTACGAGGCAAAGGACCACGGTTTCACCGCCGGAGCATTGTCTCAAACATCTCATCTGAACCGCCTATCGGCCCGCCAGTTGGAAAAGAAATTCATTGATCCCAACACAGGAGAGCCCACCGTCCGCATCCACTCCATACCAGGACAAATCACGGCAGAAGTCCGCAAATCCTGGCGACTACTCGGAACCCTGGCGCAGGCCTGCCCCGATATTCTCGAGCCAAGCATCAAGGAGCTTGAGTCCGAAGCCATCGCAAGTGCAGAGAAAGAACTCAAAAAACAAATCAAGGCCGGAACCCTTGAGGAAAAGGATCGCGAAGGACTCATCCAAACTTTCCTGGAGCGCATACCGGATGATGCCAAACGGAATGCTGGAAAACCGCGGAACAAAACTGAGATACGGAGTATCACACACCTCCACCATGCTCTCGATGCTGCCACCATCGCCCTCACCCACCACTACCTGCCTGGCCGACTTCCTGGACAGTCAGAAAATGAAAAAGGAGCCATCTGGTCAGCCATGCTTAAACGCAACAAATCTGATCAGGAAATAGCCATGCTGCTAAGCACTAATATGTTCGTCAAACACCCTAAAAAAGACAGAGAAGGAAACGAAACGAACAAATGCGACGCATGCCTAATCGACATCCCCAAAGAAATCAAAAGCAACCTGGCTGAACGACTAGCGGAAAAGCGCGTGGTTCAACACATCCCAGCAGATCAATCCGGAGCTAAACTTGAACTCAATCAATGGCGAGTCGTTCTCATCGATAATGAACAAGTCATTCTGACACAACGTCCAAACCGTAGGCTCATGGAGCAGGATAAAGCACACACCGAACGGAAATGGAAAGATGGTACATTAACATCCAAAGAAAAAAATCTCCTCGAGATGAGCGCACATGTCCTCACTGCGCGGGAGAGAAAGCTAATTGAACGCGGCATTGTAAAAATCCGGGCAGAAAAACTTGGGAAGATTGTTGGGCTAGAAAAAGGGAAGCTTTCAAACAATAAAGCCGCACTCCTCATATCAGAAAATTACGGTCTCGCCCTCGACCCTCAACCGGTAATCATACCATTCCACAATGTTTCACAACGACTCAAACAACTCAAAGAAGCAAACAACGGTTCTTCACCTCGGGTTATAAGAAACGGCATGCTAATTAATATTACTAATTGGAATGGCAAAAACGGGCTATGGAGGGTCTTCTCCTGCAAAGCATCGCTCAAACTCGACCTTGGGAGAGTAGATGGGATGAGCAGTCTTTGGAGAGAAGTGTCCATTCCTTCATTGTTACAAAAGAACGCCATCGAAGTAATGCATCCATCTCTTACAGGTCTAACAACGGAATGACAGGCGAGATAATCCGGGCCTATTTCTGCGCCTAATTTTACAGGATAGCATAGTGTCTTACCACATCGTCAGCATCGACTCCCCCGAGTGTTCTATTTCTTGCAAGAAAGGACAACTGACGTGCAACACTGGTAATGAAACACGGTCTATCCCTCTGGAAGACGTCGCAGCCATCGTCATCACCTCTTTTTCAGCTTCTATCCACTCCAAACTACTGCTTGAGGCATCAAAATTAGGTGTCGCACTGGTCGTCTGCGAAACATTCAAACCTGCCGCATTGCTGCTACCCGCCAACCGATCCACGGACACTCTTCTCACCCGTGCCCAGATCAGCCTGCCCAAGAAGGTTCTCGATAACCTCTGGCGCAAAACGATCGATGCCAAAACGTTGAATCAACTGAGTTTGGCTGAACAAATTGCGCCCAATCACTCCACTCTCAAGCTCCTCGCCATGACCGCGCGCGGTCGCAAAATGCACAAGGAATCCATCTGTGCCCGGGCATTCTGGGATATCTATGGCGATGCCATTGCCGAGACAGACGACTTCAAACGCGGCAGAAACGAGGGTGGAGTCAACCAGCTGCTCAACTACGGTTACGCCATTCTCCTCTCCACAGTGCTACAGAACTGTTTTGCTCTCGGAATCGACCCTACCTTCGGCATCAACCATGTTGTGCGCGAGCGTTCCACTCCCCTCGCCTACGACCTCATGGAGCCGTTTCGCCCGTGTGTTGATTGGCGCGTCGCCCAGTGGGTTAGACAGCACCCCGGCTCCGAAGACTGGGAGGTCACCCCTGAATTCAGGAAATGGGTAACAGGCTTCCCCACCGTCAGAATCGACTACTTCGGCCTCCAACTCGATATCCGGAGCTGCATCGAAGGTGTCATTCGCTCCTTCAGGAAAGCTCTCGTCGAACAAAGAGCCGGACTTTACAAACCATGGACACACTCAAATTCAAAATGGGCTGGCTAATGGTAGCATTCGACCTCCCGGTCATCACAAAAAAGGAACGGAAAGCTGCTACAAACTTCCGCAAGTTTCTCTTGGAGGATGGATACCAGATGATGCAGTTCAGCGTTTACATCCGCCCCTGCGTCACCGCCTCACGCCAGCAAACCCACCTCCGCCGGGTCAAAGCCCACATGCCCCCGGAAGGTTCCGTGAGAGCGATTTACATCACCCGCGCCCAATGGGAACGCTCATACATCATCCACGGAAGCCCCGCTGAGGAAGTCCCTCCAGAACAACTGCCTGACCAGACCCTTCTGTGGTAACTCATTGATAATGAAAATCCAATAGAGCAACTATGTTGCCCTATTGGATTTTGGAATCAAGGCAAAGCATATTCCATCCACGGGATGGGTGCATCTCAATGTTGCCCTATTGGATTTTGGAATCAAGGCAAAGCAGGTTGTGCTTCCGCTTCCCGTTGCGTCCAATGTTGCCCTATTGGATTTTGGAATCAAGGCAAAGCCAGATGGACGAGGACCCGTGTAATGTGGTCATGTTGCCCTATTGGATTTTGGAATCAAGGCAAAGCCTGAGGGGATTTTCCACGGCGGCACGCTGGAATGTTGCCCTATTGGATTTTGGAATCAAGGCAAAGCAGGGGAGTCCTCTCAGCGGGCGCACTCGCATGTTGCCCTATTGGATTTTGGAATCAAGGCAAAGCAGTTTCTCCGATCTTGCCTAGGTATGACGTATGTTGCCCTATTGGATTTTGGAATCAAGGCAAAGCTCGTTGCGAAATAGTGGCGGCAGGCGTGCGATGTTGCCCTATTGGATTTTGGAATCAAGGCAAAGCAGTGCCGAGGTGATGCGCGGCAGCTTAAGCATGTTGCCCTATTGGATTTTGGAATCAAGGCAAAGCTCATGAAGAATGCTGTTGCGCCGATTGCTGATGTTGCCCTATTGGATTTTGGAATCAAGGCAAAGCTGTCCACGGGTGCGGTGGATGAGCCGGCGTATGTTGCCCTATTGGATTTTGGAATCAAGGCAAAGCTCATGAAGAATGCTGTTGCGCCGATTGCTGATGTTGCCCTATTGGATTTTGGAATCAAGGCAAAGCGTGTGGAGACGATCCACGGGGAGGTGATTTATGTTGCCCTATTGGATTTTGGAATCAAGGCAAAGCCTTGCCCATGAGCTGTTCGGCGGCTTTGTATGTTGCCCTATTGGATTTTGGAATCAAGGCAAAGCACACCCTGCTGGTGTAGGCGCAGGAGAACCATGTTGCCCTATTGGATTTTGGAATCAAGGCAAAGCGGTTGGTGTTGGTTGGTGTTGGATTTTATCATGTTGCCCTATTGGATTTTGGAATCAAGGCAAAGCTCCCGTTTATCTCGCCAAGCTCGACGGTGCATGTTGCCCTATTGGATTTTGGAATCAAGGCAAAGCATGGGGTGCGGCTTGTTGTCCTGGCGGGCCATGTTGCCCTATTGGATTTTGGAATCAAGGCAAAGCTCAACATTCATTCGTTCCTCATTCATGTGAATGTTGCCCTATTGGATTTTGGAATCAAGGCAAAGCTATGAGGTCGAGCCAGTCGGCGTTGGTGTTATGTTGCCCTATTGGATTTTGGAATCAAGGCAAAGCTGCCTCTCGGCCAGCTTCAGCTCCGCGCCCATGTTGCCCTATTGGATTTTGGAATCAAGGCAAAGCTGCCGTGGTTGCGATGATTGACGCCTAAAAATGTTGCCCTATTGGATTTTGGAATCAAGGCAAAGCTGGGCATGGATACACCACCGGTGGGCGAGTATGTTGCCCTATTGGATTTTGGAATCAAGGCAAAGCGGGGGCACTTGAACACGATGGTTTTCCTGAATGTTGCCCTATTGGATTTTGGAATCAAGGCAAAGCAGCCGCCGATTCCTTGGCCTTCAGCTCCGCATGTTGCCCTATTGGATTTTGGAATCAAGGCAAAGCGATGCCGCTGATGGCTTCAAAGACGACGGGATGTTGCCCTATTGGATTTTGGAATCAAGGCAAAGCGCGTCCAACATTTGCCCGGTCAACGCATATATGTTGCCCTATTGGATTTTGGAATCAAGGCAAAGCGTGCGATGTGTGAAAGAATTTCAATGGCCTATGTTGCCCTATTGGATTTTGGAATCAAGGCAAAGCTGTCCCCGGCTTTGACCGTGGCGTCTTCAGATGTTGCCCTATTGGATTTTGGAATCAAGGCAAAGCGTCTAACTGACGTTGGTTATTGGCATCACTATGTTGCCCTATTGGATTTTGGAATCAAGGCAAAGCAGCTGAGTTGAATTGCCGTCACCTTGGCGTATGTTGCCCTATTGGATTTTGGAATCAAGGCAAAGCCTGGTCATTGTCTTCCGCATCAACCTTGACATGTTGCCCTATTGGATTTTGGAATCAAGGCAAAGCACTCGAGGAGGGCGGCGAGCTTGGTGGTGAATGTTGCCCTATTGGATTTTGGAATCAAGGCAAAGCTGTTGTCACGAGATTGTCACCTATGCACATATGTTGCCCTATTGGATTTTGGAATCAAGGCAAAGCGCTCTGGAACGGCTGGCAGCTCTCAGGCTGATGTTGCCCTATTGGATTTTGGAATCAAGGCAAAGCGGCGCAGGCTAACACAACGTACGAATATCTATGTTGCCCTATTGGATTTTGGAATCAAGGCAAAGCATACGCTTGCGGCTGCTGCTGTAAATCCCGATGTTGCCCTATTGGATTTTGGAATCAAGGCAAAGCAGCCGAGGCCGAGGCAAGAGTTGCGAACGAATGTTGCCCTATTGGATTTTGGAATCAAGGCAAAGCTGGGCTGCCTGCGACACATTGTCGGCCCGGATGTTGCCCTATTGGATTTTGGAATCAAGGCAAAGCTGCGGTAGGATGCACCATGGCTGACTGTAATGTTGCCCTATTGGATTTTGGAATCAAGGCAAAGCCGTGCCAGCGTGCCAGCGTGTCCCGAGTGCATGTTGCCCTATTGGATTTTGGAATCAAGGCAAAGCAATCGGTCAATCGGGCCGGTGCAGAGGCCAATGTTGCCCTATTGGATTTTGGAATCAAGGCAAAGCATCAGCGCAAGAGGCCTCACCTCCGGACGCATGTTGCCCTATTGGATTTTGGAATCAAGGCAAAGCAGCTGGGGCGGACCGAAGAGCAGATTTGTAATGTTGCCCTATTGGATTTTGGAATCAAGGCAAAGCGGAAGAGCCCTCGACGTCTTCGTCAGGGACATGTTGCCCTATTGGATTTTGGAATCAAGGCAAAGCGTAATCAGGGTCGTCCAGAATTACTATTTGATGTTGCCCTATTGGATTTTGGAATCAAGGCAAAGCCCGTCTCGGGGTCACTCGGAAAACGATCAATGTTGCCCTATTGGATTTTGGAATCAAGGCAAAGCCGTGGTGAGGGTAAATTGATATTCTTTCAAATGTTGCCCTATTGGATTTTGGAATCAAGGCAAAGCAGGAAGCCAAGGATATTGCGGAGAAGACTGATGTTGCCCTATTGGAGGCGGAGTGCTCAGTATCGGAGTGGCCTGGGACCAGGCTGCCGCGAAGTCAAATCCGGCCATTGATTCTGTGCTGAAGTGGCTTTTAGGCTAGGCGGCTATCATTCTGGGTTTGGTATTTTGAGTTTGCTGCCTGTTAGACACCCCGCGCCTTGCATCGGGGGAGTTTCTCATGAGGCAATCACGGCGCATCCTTCAAGCTCCGCATCAGCGCACCTGTGGTGCGTTTGACTTGATCGGACGGCCCCACCTTCCTTGGCTGGTCGTATCCGAGCCACAGGACGGTCACATCGGCAGAGCCAATCCGGGTTGCCCAGACATCCCGGCAGGCCGATGAGGCGCTTACCCGCCCTTCCCGGGCCCGAAGACTCGCGTGTGCCGCCACCGTTTCACTGGCGACATCCTTGCCGACAACGGGGGTTGAACCCGGATGGTATTCATACATGACCCGACCTTTCGCATCGGTGATCTTGAGGATGAAAAACGGATCAGGCCGCACGCCGCTGTTAGACAAGGCTGATGCAGCCACGGCAAGCTCCATCGGACTGGCCGAAAGCGATCCCCGGTAGAGGTCTTCGCTTTTCAGAAATGGCCCTGAAAACCCGAACCGCTTACCCAGTCGGATCGTTTCATCCACACCAAGCTGTCGACCCGTTTGCAATGGCCGTCCAGCCAGGGCCACCTTGCCGCGCTCCATCGCCATGGCGTAAAGGAACGGTGAAAAGGCCGCGCCAAGATCACGTTTACCGTGGGTGGCGCGATTAAACTGTGACTGTTTGAAATCCCTGCCACCACAAAGAGCGAGAACGCCACCTGTCTTGGGATTCATGCGCACCACGGCAGCCTGCAAGGCATCGGCATCTGTGCCATCGCGCGAAGCTCCCGGCGCCCCTTTCTCAAGACCGGGGATGTTAGCCATCAGCAGTTTCTCGCATTGCGATTGCAGGACAACATCCAGGGTGGTGTGGATCCGCAGCCCGCCGTGGCGAATATCGTGTTGATCCAGAATGATGTTCAGTTGTTTACGGATACTTTCACGCAGGTAGGAACTTCCCTGCTGCCGGTCCTGCTCGGGAACCAGACGGATGGGCGCACTGCGGGCGGCGCCGACCTGTCCGGGACTCAGGTAATCACACTGCACCATTCTCTCGAGCACCTCATCACGCTGCACGAGCGCCCCTTTCAGATTCCGGAACGGAGAGAACAGATGGGGGCCGCGGATGATCCCCACCAGCAGAGCGCACTCGCCAATGTTCAGCTCCTTGGCGGCCCTGCCGAAATAGGTTTGTGCCGCCTCTTCCACACCATGGCAACCAGCACCGAAGTAGATCCGGTTCAGATAATGCGTCAGGATTTCGTCTTTGGTATAGTGGCGTTCGATCCGCAAGGTCACCGCGATTTCCAACAGCTTGCGATGAAGCGACTTCGCCTTGAGGTCATAGCTGTTGCGTGTCAGCTGCATCGTCAAGGTTGATGCGCCCTGGGTAAATGACCTGTCCTTGATATTGCGAAGGGTGGCTCTAACAAGACCTTTGCTATCGACCCCGCTATGCTCAAAAAACCGGGCATCCTCCCTGGCGAGCAGGGCGTCCACCATGACATCGGGTATTTCGGAGCGTGTGATCTGACGCCTTTTCTGTCCGTGAATGGTAGCGAACTCCATGCCGTGCCGATCGATGATCACCGAGTGCTCGGGCATCTTGGCAACGGCCCGCATGTCATATTGCCAGGACAGGTAGAAGTAGAACAAACAAACCGCCAGGGCCAGGATCGCGCCCACCAAGCTCCACTTGATACACCAACGGATCAGGCCACGCAGCCAGCCCGGCACCCAATCCGGCAGCCAGCGGTCCAGGCGTCGTGGCTCTGCAGCAGGTTTCCAACTCATGTTCGATTTGTTATTTAAGTTTCAAACTCCAAAAACCAACATGGAGCGACCTTCCATGGTCGTGCGGGAATCTTACTTGGTATTTGGAGTTTAAAACTTGGAGTTTATTCAAGAGGTATTGCCTTCGGCGGTGTTTTGTTAGGGTTCACGGGGACGGCGCGCAGTGGGTGGATGGTGCAGTAGTCATTGGCATCCGGCAGCATGTCGACCGGCACGTGGGCGGTGTAGGCGGCGCGATGCATCACGCAGCCATGGGTCGCCCGCTTCGCCGACCACCGGCAGAGCTGGGCCGAGGTCATGCGGAGTGGTTTAAAGGCCGGGGTGGCGTAGCCGAGCCGGCCGGCCGTCATCATGACGTCCGTCCAGATCGGCGCAGCCAGGGCAGAGCCGTATCCGCCGTTGATGATTTTCCTGGGCGTGTCCATACCCACCCAAACAGCGCAGGTAATGGTCCCCGTGTAGCCTGCAAACCAGGCGTCCTTGAAATCGTCGGTGGTGCCGGTTTTGCCTGCACAGGGTGCGTGGAATCCGAGGCTGCGCACGCGCCTGCCCGTGCCGCGCTCAATGACTTGCTGCAGGGTGTTCGATACACACCAGGTAGCACCGGGTTCTGCGGCGCTGACCACCAGTTTCCCCGAGTCCCCTTTGCCAGGATAGACCCGCTCGCCATTGGCGTTACGGATTTCCTGGACAATGTAGGGACGATACCAGTCGCCATTGTTAGGAAAGACCGTATAGGCGCTCGCCACCTGCCAGGGAGTCGCCTCCCATGAGCCGAGGTAGGTGGATGGATTGTTAGGAACCCCCTGGATAAAACCGACGTCGATCGCCGTCTGGTTGACGTTTTTCAGTCCGGCATAATTCCCGACACGCACGGATGACGTGTTGCGCGATCTCACCAAGGCATCCTCGGCCGTGATATAACCTCCGTAGGAGCCATCGGAATTGGCTGGCGACCAGGAACGCGGGGCACCATCGATCTCGCCTGGCCGGATTCTTCCGTCGGGGACCCAGGTCTTGGGCATCATACCGCGGTTAAAGGCCGTGAGATAGACAAAGGGTTTGAAAAGGGAACCAATTTGCCGCTCCGCCTGGATGGCGCGGTTGTATTTCGATTCATCGGCATTCCTGCCCCCCACCACGGCGAGTATGGCACCGCTGCGGTTCTCGATCACCACGCAGGCCCCCTGGAGGTAGTCGGGGTCACCACGCCGGCCGGCGGCGAGACCCAGCCACTGTTTCCGTGTCTGGTGTCCGTAGCCGCCTGTGTTCTCCACCTTGGTGAGATTTCTTTCCACCGATAGCTCGGCAGCCCGCTGGATGGTGTGATCAATGGTGGTGATCACGGTGAGCCCACCCGCCTCGATATTCTCCTCTTCGAGGATGCGGTCAAGCTCCCGGCGCAGGGCATCCATGACGTAGGTGTCCTGGACCACCCGACGGTTTTTGGGCCTGATCCTGAGCGGCTCCTTCATCGCCCTGTCGGCATCCTTCCGGCTGATGTGTTTATACAACACCATACGACCGAGCGTGACATCACGCTCATGGGTGGCAGCCGCGATGTCATTAAACGGGGAGAATGCATTCGGACCGCGGATGATCCCCGCCAGCATGGCCGCCTCGGATAACGTAATCCGACTCGCCGGTTTTTCAAAGTAAGTCCGCGACGCAGACTCGATCCCACGGATGGAATGGCCCCAGAAAATCCGGTTCATGTAGTGCTCCAGGATTTCGTTTTTTTCAAACTTATGCTCGATCCTCAGGGCCAGCGCCATCTCCAGGAACTTCTGGTCCAGCAACCTCCACTTTGGTTTTTTAACCGTGGAATCAGGTTGGAAATAGGTGTTTTCCGCCAACTGGATACTCAAGGTCGACCCCCCCTGGGCCAGCCTGCCCCGTTTGATGTTTTCGACGGTAGCCCGCGCGATACTCCGTAGATCAATGCCGAAGTGTTTGTAAAACCGCGCATCCTCGCGTGCGATCAAGGCGTTTTTGAAATGATCCGAGACCTGGTCGTGATGCACAATATAGCGGTTGTCTCCATGTAACCGACCCAGCTCCGTCCTGCCGTCGCGGGCGTAGACCAAGGTGCGGGCCGGCATTTCGGTGACTTTGCTGAGGTCATACCGGCTTGCCCTCGCGTAATAGACGACCGCGATCAATACGAAACACAACAACAACCAGGAGCAGAACACGCCGGCCACCCGGGCGGGCCATTTGATCACCGGGTGCCAGTTGCGGGTGATGCGGGCAACAACGAGAAACGGCCAGAAACAAAGCTTGAACAGCCACCCACGCTTCTTTGCCGTAGCCCGGGTTTTGGCCTTGCGGGAGGTCGACTTTCTGGCCGTCTTACGGCTTGTCGTACGGGCGGGGGTGCGCCTCCGACTGGGGTTGGGACTGGATTTGCGGGCAGCCATGGTGGATGTTTCAGGATATGCGCAGGCTCTTATCACCTGCGTCGAGTCCGTTGACTCTAACCCATACATGCGGATTCGACCAGCGTTTCGGTGATTGTGACACTAAAATTTGTGGCACAAACGTGAAATTATGCAACGCTTGTCATGTTGGATCATTGATCTCGAAATCAACACCCCGTATATCCACTCATTTTACCCACTCTTTTACTGATACCATGACACATTATTTCAAAGCCACCGCATGGGCCTTAAGCTGCCTGCTGACCATCCAAGCCAGCCAGGCGGCACCTCCAGTCCAGGACCTCAACGATCTGAAATCCTTGCAAACCAAGGTCGCCGCAGTTGTCCAGAAAGTCCTCCCCGCCACCGTATCCCTGTTTTCCGGAAAAAGCGGCGCCTCTGGCAGCGGTGTCATCGTTAGTGCGGACGGACTGGTTCTAACCGCCGGCCACGTGGTCCGCGGTGCCGAGGAAATGACCGTCATCTTCCCCAATGGCAAACAAGCCCGCGGCAAAGTGCTCGGTGCAAACTACACCCGCGACTCCGCCATGATTCAAATCATCGACCAAAAACCTGCCACCGGATGGCCCTACGCTGAGGTCGGCCAGTCCAAGGACCTCGCCACAGGAGATCTGGTGCTCGCCCTTGGCCACGCGGGCGGATACGATCCCGTGCGCACACCGCCGGTTCGCTTCGGACGGATGATCTCACGCGGCCCCAACCAGTTTTTCAGCACCGACTGCGCCCTGATCGGCGGCGACAGCGGGGGGCCGCTCTTCGACCTCAACGGACGTGTCATCGGTATCCACTCGTCGATAGGCACTTCCCTGGCAGCGAACAATCACGCGGGCATTGAAGGATTTCACCAGGACTGGGAAAAGCTGAAAAAGGGCGACACCTGGGGACGGCTCGGGGGCAGCCCCCTGCTTGACAACCCGGACGCCCCGGTGCTTGGCATCCTGACCGGTGAATCCGAGCGCGGCGGCATCGGCATCAGCAAAGTCTTCGAAGGTGGCCCAGCCGCCAAAGCCGGCCTCCGGGCAGGCGACATCATCCGCACCATCAATGGACGATCCATCCCCAACCTCCGCATACTCTATGCGGCCATCTCCCAACACAGTCCAGGCGACAGCATCAGGGTCCGCGTGACCCGTGGTGAGGACAGCGTGATACGCACCGTCAAACTCGGTCGCCGTGGTGACATCCTCCCCGACGAACAACCCTGATCCATATTTTCCGAACCGCTCATTCCACCAACCCTTTACCTTTTCATAATCATCATGAAACGCTCCCTTTTACACATTGCATTTACATCCATCACTGCGCTTGGCCTGATTTCCCAGGCACCTGCCCAGAACAGCATGCGGATGCCCGATCCCCTGGCCAACCTGAAGCCCTCCGAGGTCCAGGGCCTCAAGGACCAGGCCGCCGGCTTTTTTAACGCCTCCCAACCGGCTATCGCCAAAGCTGCAAAAAGCACCGTGGCCATCAGTTATCGCCATAGCCGGATATCCTATGGCACCGTCGTCCTGACTCCCGGCGCCACCCATCCCGTGATCCTGACCAAGTGGAGCGAGGTTAAAAACGCCCGCGCCCAACTCGTGGTCACCACCCCCGAAGGCAAACAGCATCCCGCCAAAGTATCAGGCGTCTATCCGGAGCACGACCTCGCCCTGCTCAGTATCGAGGGCTCGGACACCAAGCTCACCCCGTTGGATCTGACGGCAGCTGCACGGCCGGAGCTGGGGAACTTTGTTGTCCTTGCCCGACCCGACGGCAAGGTCGAGGGCTTTGGGGTGGTCAGCGTCAAGGAACGCAGCCTGCGCGAAAGTGACAAGGCTTATCTGGGGGTGATGATGGACTTCGCCTCCGCAGGAAAAGACGGCGTGCCCTTGAAGCAAGTCATGCCGGACTCCGCTGCCGACCGCGCAGGATTACGCGATGGCGATGTGATCATATCGGTCGACCAGACCGCGATCACCGGAGCGATGGAAATGCGCAACCTGCTCCAGCGTCTCGTGCCCGGATCGAAGATCAACATCAGCTACCGCCGCGGCGTGGTTGAAAAAACCGCCACCGTGCAGCTCGGCTCCAGGGCAGACGACGAGGATATCCGCCGCGTCCCCCGCGAACGGATGGAACGCATGCAAAGGATGGGTACGGTCCCAAGCCATGTGCGCTCCAATTTCCCAAGTGTGATCCAGACGGACATGCCGATCGCCCCCTACGACACCGGAGCCCCCGTGGCCGACCTCGATGGCAACATTGTCGGTATCACCATCGCCCGCGGCAGCCGGATCAAAACCTATGTGATCCCGACGTCCACCATCCAGAAGGTCCTCGCCACCAAACCCCAACCAGTGGACAACGCCCTGGCAAGTGGAAACAATACCGAAGACCCTCGTTACGCGCCCCGGTACGGCCGCAACAGCCGTAACCTCTACCCGGAAAACTCCAGAGTCGCCCCAAGGGCCGTGCCAGCGGATGAGGAGGATACCATCGGCAAAGTCCGCCGCCTTCTCGAGGAAACCAGACGAAACAACGATGAAAACTCCGAGAACCTGCGCAAAATCGAAGACGCCCTGCGCAAAATGAGGGCAGACCAGGAGAACGGACGCTGAACCTGGCCAACCCATCGTCAAGGGATCTTAATGATTATTTTTAAATTGTTTGATTGCCTTCCTGTTAAACCCAGTCACATTGCCAATCGTTATGGCGAATGCAACCAACGTTCTCGCGAATGGAATCGAAATCACCGGTTCCATCAAGTTTAGTAATGACATGGTCATTGATGGAAAAGTTGAAGGCGAAATCACCTCTGAAAAGGGCAAGGTCACCATCGGTGAAAATGCAATTGTCAAAGGCGACATCAAAGCCGGCGAAGTGAAACTCTTTGGCAAGGTCCAAGGCACGATCACCTCCGAGCGCTGCGAACTCAAAACCAACTCCAAGCTCGATGGCGATATCAAAACCAAGATGCTCAGCATGGAGGAAGGCGCCGTCCTCTCCGGCCGCACTGACATCGGAGGTAACTAAACCATCACCCCCATCAATCAACCTTTACCCTAACCGACGCCTCCAGGCGTCGGTTTTTTTATGGGTCGGTCCGAGTATTTTCCACAAAGGAAGGGAAACGCATGCGATGCTGTTAGACTTCTTCGCCTGCGCATTGCTCCAATGATTCACTCCAACAGCTCGTCGGCCATCTCCAACCACTCCTCTCCCAGGCCCTCCTGGCCGGTGGGTTGTGGTTTCCCTGCCCGCTCATACCAGTAACCGGCATTGTCCAGATCACCCTCGACCCGGTGTAGGTGGGCATGCACCCAGGCACCCTGGTATCCGTCAACCTCCTGGCACAGGTCATGCGCTTCACCCCATCTTCCCGCACGGGCCAGCCAGAGTGCCTTTACCGCATCACTGAGCCCCGCAGGCGGATTTCCCCCACTTGATGCAGATCTCGCAAGTTCTTTTGCATTCATACTCCATTCATACATGCAGAATGGAGATGATCAAGTTACATTTCGGTCATTCAAGCAACTCCAGCATTTCGCGCTCGGTTAGCCCTGTCATCATCGGACCCGATTCATCACCGACGTCACCCATGGCGGCGGTGATCACGCTGCGTTTCCGCTCCTGCAGGCGGAGTATTTTTTCCTCGACCGTCCCGCGGGTAATCAACTTATAAATCGTGGCTGGTTTGGTCTGGCCGATACGATGAATCCGGTCGGCCGCCTGCGCCTCCACCGCCGGATTCCACCAGGGGTCAAACAAGACCACCGTGTCTGCCGCCGTCAGCGTCAGTCCATAACCACCGGCTTTCAGGCTGATCAGGAAAACAGGAGGACCACCGGGTTTCTGGAAACGGTCCACCACGCCCGCGCGGTCAAGTGTCGAGCCGTCGAGATAACAATAGTCGATATCCTCCCGATCAAGCTCCTCCCGGATCAATGCCAGCATGGATGTAAACTGGCTGAACACCAACACCCGATGGCCACCACGTTGCGCCTCGTCGAGAAGCTCCATCAGTCGGGCCAGCTTGGCGGAAACATCCGACAAGGATTTTCCCTTCAGCTTATCATCCAACAACCGTAGATCACAACAGCTCTGCCGGAGCCTCAGGAGCACGGTCAACATCTGCATCCGCGCGCCGTCCTTACCTGATTGCGCCCGGAGCTGGTCGACCTTTTCCGCCCCGTGACGGAGGATCGCCTGGTATTGGTCCCGCTGCATCGGTGAGGGGTCACACCAGACGACACTTTCGATCTTTGGTGGCAGATCCTTGGCGACCAGGGATTTGGTCCGCCGCAGCATAAATGGACTGGTGCGCCAGCGGAGTCGCTGCATCGCCACACGGTCGGGCACTTCCGCCGCGCAGGGAACCTCGTATCGACGCCGGAAGTCCTCCCGCCCCCCGAGGTATCCAGGCATGAGAAACTGATAGACCGACCACAGGTCACGGACACTGTTTTCGACCGGGGTGCCCGTGATGGCAACCCGGCATGCGGCCTTCACTTTTCTCGCCGCCTTCGCCGCGATGGTATCCGGATTACGGATCGCACTGGCCTCATCAAGAATCAGCGCGCCTAACTGGATTTTCTGATAGTGCGCACAATCCTTGTCGAGCAAGGCATAACTGGTGACAATGATATCAGCCACCTCCATCACCTCGTAATAATCCTTGCGTCGCGGGCCGTGCATCACCAGCACGTTCAGACGGGGCACCCACTTCGCCGCCTCATCACGCCAGTTTCCTAACAGAGTGGCAGGACAGACCACCAAGGCCGGCCCCCTGGCGGCATCCCCTCCGTGGGTTTTCCAATGCTGGACAAACGCCAAGGTCTGCAAAGTTTTCCCCAAGCCCATATCATCGGCAAGGAGTGCGCCACCCGTGCGCACGGCACTACGATACAGCCACTCGACCCCCTCGGTTTGATAGGCACGCAGTTGGGCAGCCAGCTCATCGGGGAGTGCCGGAACCGGCTCTTCTTCCGTGGGTCCATGCGCGCCATAAAATGCCCTCAGTCGTTGCAGATAGGCCTCCTGCTGCACAGGAAAATAATACCGCCCATCCTCCTGCCGAGGATCGGTATCCAGCAAAAAACCCTCCATCACCTCGGCATCGAAGTGAGAAATCACCGCCTTGCCTCCGCGTGGCAGTGACAAGGTGCGGCTACCCGACTGCAGCAGTCTCCTGACCGTATCACGGTCGAGCGTCTCACCTCCCACCTGCCATGACACCTCACAGGCCAACCAATCGGTTCCCGCTTGGCGACCACCCCCCTCCACCTCAACCCGCGGTACGATGCGGTCCAGCTTCGACTCCACCTGCACGAGCTTCGCCTCCGTCTTCACCACCCACTGCTGCCGGAGCGCCGGCAACATCGTTGTTAGAAAATCAATCACCTCGTCTTCGCCCCGTAGAAACAGGGAGCCAGAGGCTTCAAGCACCTGGAAGCCGGACTCCATCAACCGGGCAATCGCCTGTTGCTCATACTCGGGGTTACGCACAAGCCACTGCCCCGGCTGGTCGGATGCCAGGGGAAACTCCACCGAAACCTGGTGGGTCGAGGCCAATGGAAGCCGGGCATTTTCTGCGTAAACCGCCACCAAACGTGCCTGCAAAGCCCGGGTGGAACCCGCTATCTCCAGCTCAATCACGGGTTCGGCCTCATGGATATCGAGCCCACCGAGATCGCCCGGAAGCTGGAAAGCCCCAGCCATCAGCTCCAATGATTGAACAAAATCACCGGCATCCATCTGCAGCCAGTCTCCGGCTAACAGCTCACTCAGATCAACTGCACTGCCGAGCTGTTGGGTGTCGGAGGAAGCCACCGCCAATTGCCCAAGCCAGCTGTCCCACTCGGCCAGTTTTCCACCCAGCATGACCAGCTCCTGCTGGGCACCATCTCCCCCGCCGAGTTTCAGCCACATGACATCACCCTCGTCACCCGACTCCAGCTCAAGATCCAGCGAGGGACGTAACACGGCTGACTGGATGACGAGATGCGTGTCACCGCTGTAAACGCGGGTGTGTCCGTCCAGCGATTGATAAAACCCCGCCAGTTGATCCTCGGGCAGCGACAACATCGCCGCACCGGCCTGGCCCACATGTGCCGTCAGCCATTGAGTCAGGGTTCGGTCCGCTTGATTGACCTCAGCCCCCTCGGCACGTTTCAAATGAATTGCCCGGACCGCCTCATGAGGAAAACGCGGAGATAGCCGCACTTCCAGCGGCATCACTGGATGTCCCTTGCACGGCTCCGGTGGCAGCCGGTGATCCCGCCCCCCTGTTTGATCCTGTTTCCGGGGAGCGGCCTCCGATGGTATACTCGCCAACAGCAAAGCCGCCGCGTGCTCGCACATGGCGCCTGTGGACCGGGCCATGGTGCAGCCGCAGAGGTTTTTCACCTGGGTCGGCCCCAAGACCTTGACCACCACGCGCATGGGCCTGTTTCCTGTCCCCACCTGTCCTTGAAAGACGGCACCCTCGCTGGAATCCTTGCGTGTCACCTGCGCCACCTTGCCGAGACGAAGCAGGGCACGGGCATCCTTAAAAACCCGTCCTCCCGCCGACTGACCTACCCATTGCTCCGTAATCTGCATCGTTTCCGGCCCCAGATTGACGCAATGTGGCTACAGTGCAATGCCGCGTTTAAAGATCATGGTTTTTTATCTTTGGTCAGACGCTGGAATTGTGCATGTTTCATTTCCAGCTCTGCGACCACCTGGATCTCTCAATTTTTAAAAAAATGAAAATCGTTGCTATCGCCAACCAAAAAGGAGGCGTCGGAAAGACCACCACCGCCATCAATCTCTCAGCTGCCCTGGCGGCACGTGGGCAGCGTATTCTGCTCCTCGACCTCGACCCGCAGGCCAACGCCACCAGTGGTATCGGCCACGAACCCGATGGCCGCGAGAGCATGTACTACCCCTTGCTCGGAGAATGTGCGATGGAGGAAAAAATCATCCCGTCGCGCCTGGCCAACCTCTCCCTGATTCCATCCGGCATGGACCTGGCCGGTGTGGAGATTGAGCTCGCCCGCATGGATGACCACCTGATGCGCCTGCGTGGCCTGCTTTCCGGGATGAAGCAGCATAATGGCTACGATTTCTGTATCCTCGACACCCCACCGTCGCTCGGTGTGCTGATGACCTCGGCTCTCGCCGCCGCCGATGAAATCCTGATCCCGCTCCAGTGCGAGTGGTTTGGCCTTGAGGGCCTGGCCAAGATTGTCCAGGTGATCGAACAGATCCGCGACACCGGAGCCAATCCGGATGTGATCCTCGAAGGAATCCTCATGACCATGTATGACGGGCGCACCAACCTATCCCGACAGGTTGTCGAGGAGGTTGCCAACTATTTCCCGTCCCAGCTCTACAACACGGTGATTCCACGATCGATCCGGATCGGTGAAGCACCCAGTCACGGTATAACCATCTTCGAGCACGATCCCGGAGGAAACGGCGCCCAGGCCTACGGCGGCTGCGCTGATGAATTCCTCACCCGCCACGCCGTCTGCGGGCCACCTATCGCGGCAGCCGGATAAACCCCTTGCAGTACAACCTCCGCGTCAGCGGCATGAACTGATTATCCAGGATAGGTGCCGTAGATGTAATCGTACAAGGTATCGATCACACCTTCCCGTTCCGCGACGATCCTGCTGTTCAGGTCGCCACTGGATACCACCCCGACAAGTTTGCCATTGGATACAACAGGCAAGTGCCGGAAACGTTTTTCCGAGATCACCCTCATCGCATCCCGCACTGTGAGTGACGCCTTCACCACCACCACATCCTTGGACATCACCTCGTGCACCTGGGTGGTTTCAATATCCCGGTCAACGGCGATCACGCGATAGACAATATCGCGCTCGGTCAACACGCCGATCACCCTCTCCCCGTTCATCACAAGCAACGCCCCCACCCGCTCCGCCTTCATCAGCTTGGATGCTTCTTTGATGGTTGCTGTGGGGTCGATCTTACAGATCCGGCCTTTGTTTTCTTGAATAATTTCCGCGATTGACTGTTCCATAGTTACTCAACCTATGAAAAGGAAACCCCTTTGTCAATCGCCAGGCAGCGTGACCTTCATCCGGAAAGGATCAAACCAAGGCCGCGGTTTAAACCGTATTTGATGGCGAATCGTTAGACCACCTTACCAAAGTGGGCAACGCTGGTGCGTTACGCTGTGATCCATTTTTACGGCGACAGCCAGGTCGGGCCTGCATTACTTTTTCCTTTTCCCGTCGACGCTCCCCTTGCCTACCTTCTAATTATCCGTGGATTTTTCCTCAACGGCTTTCCCGTTTATTCTTTCTTCTTTCGCTGCCGCTTTTTCCTGCATAAAGTTGTTTCCTTGGATGAAACACATACAGCCAGTGCTCATCCTCTTCCCCTCTATCGCGATCACCCGCGCCGGGGGCAACCGGTCACAGGTCATATGCCGTATCTGGTGCCGTATCTGAGAAACTCATCAAACAGCAGTGGATTCCACACGCTTTCCAAACACCCATTCACTGATGATAAAACGATCCATTGTCGCCATCGCTACCACCTTGTCGCTGTCTGCACTCCCTACAGCCACCGTCGCCGCCAGCCTTGACGAGGGTTTTAAAAATCCGACCGAGAATACGAAACCTTGGTGCTACTGGTACTGGCTTGACAACGACATCACCAAGGATGGCGTCACCAAGGATCTCGAGACCATGGCCAAGGTCGGCATCAACCGTGCCATGATTGGGAACATCATGGGCGGAGGGCCGGTAAAGATGTTTTCGCCCGAATGGTATTCCATCACCCGACATGCCTTGAAGGAGGCGCATCGACTTTCGATCGATATCACGATGTTCAACGGGCCCGGATGGAGCCAGTCGGGTGGCCCGTGGATCAAACCCGAGCAGTCGATGCGTCGGGTCAGCTGGCATGAATACCCCGCGAAGGGCGGCACGTTTTCCCAGAAAGTGCGACCCGCGAACATCCCGCAGAGCCAGGACATTGCCGTGCTCGCCGTTCCCGAGCTTGATGCCATATCGGTCATCGGCAAAAAACGCGGTAATGCCCTGAGCTTCAGCCACACCGGGCCGTTTGCCGCCCGCGCTCTCGTGGTGCACGGCAAGGCAAAAGGAAAACTCTACGCACTCGAAAACGGCAAACGGAGACTTGTAGCCGCGATCCATGCCGCGGGAGGAAGTAAAAAAACCGACTTCCTGCCGAACGGAATCGAGTCATTTGGTTTTAAAGAGGCAAGGACCCAGGAATTCGAGCTGGTGCCGGCGCCCAAGTGCAAGGTCGTTCTCACCTCCGCACCCATGGTTGCCCAGGTGATCGAAAAACAACTGGGCCGCGTCCACCCGACCCCCACACCGACCTGGAAGTCCTATATTTTTCCCGACTCGGTCGAGCCGGATGACCCGTCAACAATCATCCCACGGGAAAGCATTCTCAACCTAACAAAAAACATGGATGCCTCAGGTGTTTTGAACTGCACACTGCCAACTGGCAACTGGACGGTCATCTACTTCGGCATGGTCACCACGGGTGTCAAGAACTCACCCGCACCGGAGGAAGCCACAGGACTGGAGTGCGACAAACTGAGCCGGGTGCACACCGAACATCATTTCAACGCGATGTTTGGCAAATTGCTCAGGGAAATATCACCGGATGAAAAGTCGGCCTTCAAGGGCATTACAATAGATAGTTATGAAAAGGGAGCCCAGAACTGGACCGATGGATTTGCCCCTGATTTCGAAAAACGCAATGGCTACGATCCTATTTCCATGCTGCCTGTGATGACCGGGCGGGTGATAGACAGTGCCAGGACCTCGGACCAGTTTTTATGGGACCTGCGCCGCACCGTGTCCGATATGATCTCTGAATACTATATTGCGGGACTCCGGGAGATTTCACATAAACACGGGCTCACCCTCTGGTGTGAAAACTACGGCCACTGGGGATTTCCCGGCGATTTCCTGAGTTACGGTGGCCAGTCGGACGAGGTCGGCGGTGAGTTCTGGTCGACCGGAACCCTGGGCGCGATCGAATGCAGGGCCGCCAGCTCGGCCGCGCACATCTACGGAAAACGCAGGGTGTATGCCGAGGCATACACGAGCAAAATCAACCTCGGTCATCACCCCTACACCTTCAAGGCACGTGGGGAAGAGCTGTTTTGCGAGGGTATCAACCATTTTGTCCTCCACGTCTACGCCCACCAGCCACGCGATGGTGCACCGGGCAAAAACCCCTGGTTTGGCACCGCCTTTCACCGCAACACCCCCTGGTTTACACAGTCGCGCGATTGGGTTAGCTACCTGCAACGCTGCCACTATATGCTGCAACAAGGAACACCGCTTGCCGACGTCGCCGTCTACATCGGTGACTTCGCCCCGCAGATGACCGGCCCGGCCAATCCCGTTGCTGCGGGTTACGATTATGACTACATCGGCTCCGACGCCATTTTGAGAAAACTACACGTCGTCGACGGCGAGTGGGTGGTTTACGACGAACACAAGCCCGGGCGCATTGCCGCACGATGGCAGGTCCTAGCCTTACCCAAGGCGAAATACCTCCGCCCGCAGGTGCTCAAAAAACTCGACACCCTGAAAAAACAAGGTGGCAAATTCATCGACGCGGTGCCGGTAGGCGCTGACGCGTTGCAGGACATCGGCATCAGCCCGATCGTCTCGGAAACAAGCTGCCCGGTCCGTTGGAAAGCCCGACAACTCGATAGCGGCGGCATGATCTTCTTCCTTTCCAACTTCAAGAAACCAGGGACATTCGAAGCCACCCTGCGTGTCTACGGAACCGCCCCTGAATTGTTTAACCCGGTAACAGGCCGGATCACGAAGTTGGCCCGTTACAAACCGGTCAACAATGGCACTAAAATCACCATCAACGTGCACGATCAATCGGATTCTTGTTTTATCGTTTTCCGAAACAAACCAAGCCAACCATCCGTAGTCAGCGTGCAACTTGACGGCAAAGACATCCCCCCGGCAGACCTCGCCCTTTGCTATGATCAAACCAACAAACTAACAGCTGAATCCTCCAATCCCGGCTCCTACGCACTGACCCTGAGTGATGAGTCCAGACGTCAGGCCATCATCAAACATGCTCCCCAAAGCCACACCATCAACAGCCCGTGGAGATCGACCCGATTAGATGAAAATGGGTTTACCGTCTCGAAGGAAACTACATTCGACCTGCCCCAATCATTTGGAAACCACCAGCGCATCAAGCTCGACCTCGGCAAGGTCTCTGTCATGGCCAAGGTCAAGCTCAACGGTAAAGTCTACGACACTCTCTGGATGCCGCCGTTTGCTCTCGACGTCACAGACACATTGAAACCCGGAAAAAACTCCTTACAAATCACCGTAACCTCAACCTCCAACAACAAACCAAGCCTCGGCGAGGTCAAGCTCCATACCACTTCGACAGTAATCATCCAATAAGTAGAACCCATGAAATTATCCCTACCCCCCCTAACTCTTCTTGCATCCATCCTCCTCGCTCTAACATCTTCAGCACAGCCTCCCAACATCGTATTCATCCTCAGCGACGACCAGTCATGGACCGATTATGGGTTTATGGGTCATCCGGATATCAAAACCCCGCACCTGGACAAGCTGGCTGCCCGCAGTCTGGTCATGCCTAACGGCTACGTCGCGGCGCCACTGTGCCGACCCTCACTTGCCTCGATGGCATCCGGACTCTATCCGTTTCAACACGGGATTACCGGCAACGATGTCGATGGCAAAAACAACCGCGCCCAGCTGGACATCCCTCTGCGAGCAAAGTTCCACCAACACCCCAGTTTCATCAAACTCCTGACATCCAACGGATACCTGGCGCATCAGTCGGGAAAATGGTGGGAAGGCTCGTGGCAGGACGGTGGCTTCACCCACGGGATGACCCATGGCGATCCAAAACGCGGCGGTCGACACGGCGACGCGGGCCTCAAAATCGGTCGGACCGGCCTCAAACCCGTCACCGACTTCATCGATCATGCCACCAAAGAGAACAAGCCATTCCTGCTCTGGTACGCCCCCCTTTTACCACACACACCCCATAATCCACCGGAACGGATCCTCGGGAAATACACCCAGGCCGGTCGCGCCGATGACCTTGCCAAATACTATGCCATGTGTGAATGGTTCGATGAAACCTGCGGCGAACTGCTCGATTACCTCGATCAAAAAAAACTCACCAACAACACCATGGTCATCTATATCTGCGACAACGGCTGGGCTCCCGCCAGCACAAACAAAGATGACCCGAATCAAAAAACCTGGCCTCGCTTCGCCCTGCGGTCCAAGGCTTCACCCTACGAAAACGGCACCCGCACACCGGTGATGATCTCATGGCCCGGCCACGTCTCCGCCTCGCGGGTTCCCGACCTGGCCCATGCCATCGACCTCTTCCCCACCATTGCTGCGGCGGCAGGTCTGAAGGCTCCAGACGGGCTTCCGGGGATCAATTTACTCGATGCCAGGTCGCGACAAACCCGCAAGCGTGTTTTTGGCGTTTGTCACTCCAGTCATAACATATCCACAGCCAACCCCGACGAGACCTTGCAATACCTTTGGTGTGTCGAGGGCGACTGGAAACTCCTGGTACGCTACCCCGGCAATGACAGCACGCAGTACAAAAAACTCCACATCTGGGACAAGGAGCCGGTCAGGTTATACAACCTCAAAGACGATCCTCACGAACAGTCCGAGCTGTCGTCCTCACATCCGGAAATCGTCGATCGCCTGAAAAAAGCCATCGAAGCATGGCATCCGGTGCCTCAGGCCCCATCCCCCTGAGCCGGACAACCCGCCTCCGAAAGCACAGGACACACCTTGATTTCTGAAAAACAGGAATGGTAATACACGTATCAACGTAACTTATACACTATGCCCTCACCAAGAATCCACCCAGCTCTGATCCTTTGCGCCCTTACTTCCCTCACTTGTGCCGCCAAGCCGGCAGAACCTGTCCAACTCACCACACTCGACGGATTCCGAACCCAGCTTATCTACAATGTCGATCCCGAAACCGAGGGTTCGTGGGTCTCCATGTGTTTCGGCGATGACGGCAAGCTCTTCGTCTGCGACCAGTATGGAAAGCTTTACCGGCTCACGCTCAAGGATGGAAAAATAGCGGACAAGGCAGCTCTCGCCGCGCCCGGTAATGCACAAGGTCTGTGCTGGGCCTTTGGCAGTCTCTACGTCACATCCCACGCCCGTTACCATCAAAGCAAACCCGGCATCTATCGCCTCACCGATACCAACAAGGATGGCAACTTTGATCAAACCGAACTGATTCTCCCACTCAAAGTCGGTGGCGAACACGGACCACACGGACTGGTTAAGACGGCCGATGGCAAAGGGCTTTATCTCGTTATCGGCAACCATTCACCGCCGCCCACCACGGCAAGCTCCATTACTAACAAAAACTGGGCCGAGGACACCCTCCACCCTCACCAACCTGACGCCCGCGGCCACGCAGCCAATATCAGGGCACCAGGGGGCACCCTGCTCCGTCTCTCACCCGACGGCAAACAACAGGAAATCATCGCCACCGGCATGCGTAATACCTACGATATCGCCGTGAGCCCGACCGGAGACATCTTCGGCTACGACTCCGACATGGAATGGGATATTGGAACCCCCTGGTATCGCCCCACCCGTATCCTCCATCTGATCAGGGGGGGCGATTACGGCTGGCGCACCGGCACCGCCAAGTGGCCGGATTATTACGCCGATAGCCTCGGCCCGGTCATCAACATCGGTCCCGGAAGCCCCACCGGCGTGCTCTTTGGCACCGGCGCCAGGTTTCCCCTGAAATACCGGAAGGCCTACTACGCGCTCGATTGGACATTCGGCATCATCTACGCCATCCACCTCATCCCGGATGGCCACAGCTACCGCGCTGAACGCGAGACTTTTGTCTCGGGAAAACCACTGCCACTGACCGACGCCGCCATCGGTCCCGATGGGTCAATGTATTTCCTAACAGGAGGACGGCGTATCCAGTCGGGGCTGTATCGTATCGATTATGTGGGCCAAGAAAACACCCAGGGAACCATCAGCACCACCCCATCCAAGGAGCAGAAACAACTGCGTGATGTCCAGCAGTCGCGGGATCCGGAGTTCCTCTGGCCGGCGCTCTGCCATCCCGACCGTACCCTGCGCTACGCCGCCCGGGTGTCGCTTGAAACCCTTCCCGTCACCGACTGGACACCCCTGTTCAAAACCAGCACCGATCCCCAGACGATCATCACCGCCAGCATCGCCCTTGCCCGCTGCAAGGGTGATCGCCAACTCGCCGTTTCCAAACTGCTGGCACTCGATTTTGCCAAACTAACAAAAACCCAACAACTCGAATACATGCGTGCCGTCGCGCTCGTGTTTATCCGGCTCGGCGAACCGGACGCCGCCACCAAGTCCAGCTTCGCGCAAAAAATGGAAAATGCCTACCCGTCTGCCGACCCCTCGCTGAATCGGGAGCTTTGCCGACTGCTCATCTACCTCGACTCAGCGAGCGCCGTGGCAAAAACCATCTACCTCATCCAAACCTCGGTCGCGGTCAAAGAGGACATCCCGGCTGACGTCATCAAGGGCAACGACAGATACGGCAACCATTTTGTCAACATGCAGAACAACCAACCGGACACCCAGGCGCTTCATTATGCCCTGATGTTGAAAAATGCCCGCGTCGGATGGACCCCGGCACACGTTACCGCCTACTTCACCTGGCTCAACAAAGCCGAATCCAAAACCGGCGGCATGAGCTACAAGGGCTTTGTCAACAACATCCGCATGGAAGCCCTCAGCAAACTTCCTGCCGAGTTCAAGGCCATCGCGGAAAAAGCGCCCAAGTACACACCACCAGCCACCCCCATGCCGACCGCCAAGGGCCCGGGCCGCGTGTGGACCATCGAGCAGGCTCTCGCTGCAGTCGCCGACCTCAGCAAGGCGGACGCGGCAAACGGCAGACGGATGTTCCAGGCCACCCTCTGCGCCCACTGCCACACCCACACGGGGGAAGGTGGAAGCTCTGGCCCCGAACTCAGTAATCTCGGCGGACGCTTTTCCAAAAGGGATATCCTCGCCGCCATCCTCGACCCCTCGGAAGTCGTCTCCGAGCAATATCATTTCACCATCCTCCACCTCAAGGACAAGAGCCAGGTCCTCGGCAGGATCATCAAGGAGGACGCCACCCACGTGTATGTCGCCAGCAGCGCCTTCGATTTCACCCAGCAAATACCTGTCGTAAAATCAAACATCGTCAACCGCAGCATCTCACCCGTCTCACCCATGCCCCCATCGCTGATCAACGCACTCAACCCCGGTGAACTCCGCGATCTGATGCTTTTCCTCACTGGAAAATAGATGAAGCTGACCTGCTGTCGTAAAACATAAAAAACTGTTCCGCATTTCATCCTAGAAACTCGGAAATTTGGTCGTATACATACCTAAGTAATCCAGTAAAATAACAACACCATGAAATCAACTCTCCTACTCCTCGGACTCATCCCCTTGATCTCCTGCGCCCACGCCAAAGACGTGGCCAAGGAAAAACCTGCGGCAGAAGCCGGCAAAACCATCCAGCTCTTCGATGGCAAAACACTTGATGGTTGGAAAGTAGTCGGCGGCAACGGCCAGTACAAAGTCGAAGACGGATGTATCGTCGGGTTTGGTAAAAACGTCAGGGGCAACACCTTCCTGCGCACCGAGAAAACCTACGGCGACTTCGAGCTTAGCTATGAATTTAAATTCGACGACCGGACCGGCAACTCCGGCCTGATGTTCCGCGCCCTCCAAAAGCCCTCCAAGGATGGCAACGGCCGGGTCAACGGTTACCAGTGCGAAGGCGACAACACCGACCGCTCATGGAGCGCCGGACTCTATGACGAAGCCCGTCGCGGTTGGCTCTTCCCCAAACAAACGGACAAGGAGCACAGCGCCAAATTCACCGCCCAAGGGAAGAAACTCTTCAAATGGACGGAATGGAACACCATCGTGATCCGCTGCCAGGGCAACCACATCCAGACCTGGCTCAACGGCGAGAAACGTGTCGATTATGTTGATAAAGACCCCAAGCACGATACCCGCGAAGGCTTTTTCGGGCTTCAGGTTCACGGCGGCAAATCATGTAACGTCCGCTGGCGCAACCTGACCCTGAAGCAGCTCTAGTAGCCCCCCCGGGATGGGGCACCCTGTATTCACCCACGTTGTCGCTATGATCCAACGAAGCGCGTTCTGCGCATTCCTCTGCCTTGCGGCCACCACGGTCGTCTGCCCGGCCCAGCAAGGCGACCGCAAGGGGCACGAGATGATCGACCCCATCCCTGCCGCCAAAATACCGCCGTCGCCTTATCTCAGTCTGCGGGATGCGCTGAACAGCTTCAAAATTGCCAGCGGTTACGTGATCGAACCCGTAGCCTACGGCACCGATGTCGATCTGGCCGTTGCCATCTCATTCGATGCGAACGGGCGCGCATGGACCTGTGAGATGCGCAGCTACATGCCGGATATTTCCGGCAATGGGGAAAAGACGCCCAATGGCCGCATCCGTGTGCTGGAGGACACCGATGGCGATGGCAAAACCGATCAGGTCACCACTTTTCTCGATGGGCTGGTGCTGCCACGCGCCGTCTCTGTCACCAGCGACGGCTGCCTCTACACCAGTGGCAACGCCCTCTATTTCATCAAAAGGAAAGGGCTTGTCCCAGTGGGCGAGCCCATCGTTGTCGACCCCGACTACGCCAAGGCAGGCAACCCGGAACACGGTGCCAACGGCTTGATCTACGGCCACGACAACTGGTATTACAGCGCCAAATACGCCAAGCGTTACCGTCGTTTCAACGGCAAATGGGTCACCGAGGCCACCGACCACCGGGGCCAGTGGGGTATTACCAAGGACAATGCGGGAAGGCTCTACTACAACAACAACAGCACCTTGCTGCAAGGTGACCGGTTTCGCCCGAACTTCTTCCGGGGCAACCCCGGCAATCCTCCCGCGGCCAAAATGACCCACCGCCTCGGCTCTAACCGTGTCCACCCGATTCACATGACCCCCGGCGTTAACCGGGGATACATGAAGGGCACCCTCGACAAAAACGGAAAGCTGGTCAACGCCACCGCCTCATGTGGAGTCGTGATCTACCGGGGCGATAACTTCCCCGCCTCGGCACAGGGTATGGCATTCTCCTGCGAACCATCAGCCGACCTGGTCAAAGCCATCCAGCTCACCCGCGATGCCTGGAACAAACCCAGCGGAAGCCATCCACTCGGCACCAATGAGTTCCTTGCCAGCACCGATGAATGGTTCCTCCCCTGCAACCTCTACACCGGACCCGATGGCACGCTCTGGATGGTCGATATGTATTTCGGTATGCTCCAGCACAAGACCTACATGACCTCCTACCTGCGCAAGCAGTACATCAGCCGTGGTCTGGATAAAACCCCGCCGTCAACCGGCAGGATCTACCGTATCCGCTATGCCGACACCCCCGCATCCCCCGTGCCACGCATGGAAGGATTGGCGGCTGGCCGACTCGTTGAATTCCTCAATCACCCCAACGGGCTGCATCGCGATACCGCGCAACGCCTGATCGTTGAATCCGGCGATACCAGTGTGCTCAAACCACTGGTTGAGCTAGCCTCGGATGACACCAAACCCCTGGGGCAAATCCATGCGCTATGGACGCTGGACGGGCTCAACCTGGAATCCTACCAAGCCCTTGAAGCCGCTTTGAAATCATCCGATCCCGAGGTGGTGGCCACCGCCCTTGATATTGTTTCCATCAGGCGGATTTCCGAACCAAGCACGGTAGATGTCATCGATGGGATCAAACCCGAAGCTCGTATCCTACACTCCCTGGTCCGTGCGCTGGCTGTCGCGGACCAACCGGAAAAAGCGCTGCAACTCGTACTTAAAAACCCCAATGCAGACCTGCTTCGTGAAGCCTTCATCAGCGGCCTCGGTGAAAACGCGGCTCATTTCCACAATCAACACGGCAAAGTCGCCGACGCATCACTGGAAAAAATGATCGTGGCTGCATCCCAGGCCAGGTCCGTCAAAACCAGCTCTCCAGGCAAACACCTCCATGGCAAGGAACTCGCCTCATTTATACGTGGCCAGGAAGTCTTCACCACCAAAGCCGCCTGCATAGGTTGCCACGGTGACGACGGCAATGGCCTCACCAGCCTCGGTCCACCACTGGTCAAATCGGAATGGGTCACAGGCAACGCCACCCGCCTCTCCAAGGTTCTGCTTCACGGTATGACCGGCCCTGTTAGGGTCGACGGCACGGTCTACACCCCGGCCCTCGCCATGCCTGGACTCGGTGCCAATGCCGCGATTTCCGACCAGGATATCGCCGACGTCATGACTTTTGTTAGAAACAGCTGGGGCAACAAGGCAAAGGCCGTGGATGCCAAACTCGTCAAGCAAGTCCGCACCGACACCAAAGACCGGAGCGAGCCTTACAAAGCGACTGAATTATAATATTCGCGCTCATCAATCGTCCAGTTGCGGCCCCGGCTGTCATAGACCCCTATTGAGAGCGCGTGGCTTGCCACCTCCTTGTGGCTGGTAGGGCCTGCCTCGCGTGGCGGGGTTTCACATGCGGTCCACTGCCCGCCGGGGGGGCTTTGTTCTATCATTTAAAATCACGTTTTACGGTAGTAGCATATTTTTATTTACCCATGCCTTTACCCGTGTCTACCCTGTAGTGCTCGGAAAATTGAATGGGTATGCCCCCATTCTACTCCGGGAAAACCATGCACAACCCCATGCACAACCCCATAGAGCCATGCACACTCGCACGTCCCCCCATACCTCACTCGCAGCGATCATCAGCTGCATTTGCCTCGTCTTCACCTGGCCCTCCGCGTTGGCCATATCATTTTCCCTCGATGCCGCCAGCCCCACGGGCGCACCGACCGATGACATTCTAACAGCCGGCCCCTTCCCCGTACTCCCCGGCGGAGGCTCGGGCTTCGATGTTAACGGCATTTCCTACGGCCATTCCCATACATCCTTCGCATCCGTCTCAGGCTTCGCCTTCAGTGTCGACCGGGTATCCGGCGGCATTCCCGGCACCGCCACTTTCGTGGAAAGCAGTGGCGGCCTCGGTGAGCAGTCGGCCGATGTCTACGCCGCCACGATCGCCGCGCCATTATTCAACACCCTGCTGTTTGATGGAAATGGCGCTTCCCCTCCGGGGGCTGGCACTGCCCCGATCGGACTCGGACTCATCGAGATGATCGGCGGACTACCCACAGACAACCTAAACGCGCTGGACCTGCGGCTGCCGCCTCCAATCGGCGGCTCGATTTACTGGACGTCAGATAGTCTGACATTACCTGGATTTTCAGCCGATATTTTCATCACCGCAGCAGCCCCCGGATACACCGCCTTCCCTCCAGCTTATGTGACCGCAGCCGGCCTCGGCCTGTCCGCGGCCGACGACATCGATGCCCTGGTCGTCTTTGATGATGGCGACGGTATTTACGGCGCAGCGGACACCATCCTGTTTTCCCTCGCCCCCGGCTCACCGTCCCTTCCAGGGCTGTCTGCCGGGCCCGGTGACATCCTCATCGCCTCCGGCGGTGGACCCGTTTCAGCCGTTCCCTTTGCCTTGGCGGGCTCGCTCGGACTTACTCCGGGAGACAACGTGAATGCACTGGATGTCTTCATCGTTCCCGAGCCTTCGTCGCTATTTTTGTTAGGTTTCGGAATCACATGCCTGATGATGTCCCATCGTAGGTGGCAACCATGCTAGGTCACCACGCGCGTGGTCATTGCCCTACTGCGGCATCAATACCGATGCTGCAGCGGCATCACGCGGCAAAGCGGCTGACTTGGGGAGGGTGGACACTCCTGTCCACTCACTGGCTGGCCAGGTCATCTGGAATACCTGGGTATTTCCCAAACTTATAACCTTGGCAAAGTTGATTGGAAAATTATGCTGACGCTCAATCGGATTGAAACCATTTCCGATTTCCTTTTTCCAAAACAACCATGATGAAACAAGCAACTCCGTCGGCTACCGTTGTGGGCCCGGCCCTTCCTAACATTCCCTGGCAAGACAAACCCACCGACTATCCCCACCCGGTCTGGCGTTACTCGGAGAACCCCATCGTGGAGCGCAGCCCGTTCCCGTCCTGTAACTCGGTTTTCAACAGTGCCGCGGTTCCCTTCGAGGGTAAGTTTGCCGGGGTCTTCCGCTGTGACAACACCGCGCGCGAAATGCAGCTCCACGTCGGCTTCAGTGAAAATGGAATCGACTGGGATATCAACCCCGAGAGAATCCACTTTGAATGCGATATCCCGGAGATTGCCGAATGGGTTTACGGTTATGACCCGCGAGTCGTCTGGCTGGAAGACCGCTACTATGTCATCTGGTGTAACGGCTATCACGGTCCGACCATTGGCATTGCCTGGACCAGGGATTTCAAAACATTCCACCAACTGGAGAACTCCTTTCTGCCGTTCAATCGCAACGGTGTGCTGTTTCCCCGGAAAATCGATGGTCGGTATGTGATGCTGAACCGGCCCAGCGACAGTGGCCACACCCCCTTCGGCGACATCTATCTGAGTCATAGCCCCGACCTGACCCACTGGGGCTCGCACCGCTTTGTGATGAACGCCACCGACGGCTGGCAGAGCCTCAAAATAGGTGCGGGTCCGACTCCGATTGAAACCACCAGGGGTTGGCTGATGTTCTATCATGGTGTGCTGTTATCTTGTAACGGCTATGTCTATTCGATGGGCGTCGCCTTGCTCGATCTGGAACAACCATGGAAAGTCCTGCACCGATCCAAACCCTATCTGCTCAACCCACGCGAAACGTACGAGTGCGTTGGTGATGTCCCTAACGTCGTCTTCCCCACCGCCGCGCTCTGCGATGCGGAGACCGGCCGGATCGCCATTTACTATGGCTGCGCAGACACCGTTTCGGCACTTGCTTTCTGCCAGGTCGACGAGATCCTCGACTGGCTGGCAGCGAACTCGACAAATTGATTTTCCAACACTCCGCTGGAAACAGCCAACATCAAACCATGTCCGCCGCCCCATCCGATCGACCCGACCTGCGGGAAAAGATTTCCTATGGTTTCGGCGATCTTGCGTCGGTCCTGTATTGGCAGACGTTCATGCTCTATCTGCCCTATTTCTACACCGATGTTTTTGGGCTGACGGCGGGGTTTGCAGCGACGATGTTTCTGATCAGCCGCATCTTCGACGGAGTGAACGACCCGGTGATGGGTATGATCGCGGATCGCACCAGCACGCGATGGGGGAGCTTCAGGCCCTGGTTGCTGTGGCTCTGCGTGCCTTTCGCCGTAATGGGGGTGCTCACCTTCACTACCCCGGACTTTGGATCCACGGGTAAGGCCATCTGGGCATACACCACTTTTTTTGGCATCATGATCCTCTACACGGCGATCAATATCCCCTACACGGCCCTGCTTGGCGTAATCTCATCGGATTCCACCGACCGCACCTCTGTCTCATCGATCAAGTTCATGTTCGCCTTTGGTGCCGGGATCATCGTATCCGCCACCCTGCTGCCCATGGTCGGCTTCCTCGGCAACGGCAACGAAGCCAAGGGCTGGCAACAATCGTTTATCATTTACGGCATCGCCGCGGTTGTTTTTTTCCTGATCGCCTTTCGCGGCACCAGGGAGAGGGTCAAACCCAGCTCAACACAAAAGTCCTCCGTGAGCAAAGATCTCAAATCACTGATGCGGAACCGTCCCTGGTGGATCCTGCTCTGCACCACGATAACCTTCATTCTGTTTATTGCGATTCGCGGTAGCGTCACCGTGCATTACTTCAAATATTATGTGGGTGAACAGACACTTTCCCTGCCCCTGTTCGCCGGTACCTACGACTTTGAGACTTTGGCCTCCGCCTTCAACACCGTCGGGCAGATCTTCTCGCTGATCGGCGTGCTGGTCGTCGGCTGGTTCGCCCGACTGGTCGGTAAGAAATCAGCATTCATCATACTCTTCATCATCGCCATCCTCAGCACATCGATGTTCTATTTCCTCAAGCCCGGGCAGGTGCCCTTGATGTTTGCCCTGCAGATGCTCGCGTCGATGACCGGAGGTCCCATGAGTGTGTTGTTATGGGCCATGTATGCGGACTCGGCTGACTACGCCCAGTGGAAACACGGACGCCGTGCCACGGGGCTTGTTTTTTCAGCCTCCACCATGTCGCAAAAAATAGGCTGGGCGTTCGGCGCTTTTGTGGCCCTGCAGCTCATGTCCCAGGTGGGTTTTGCCGCCAACCAAGAACAGTCGCCCGACAGTTTGCAGGGGATGCTGCTGCTCTTCAGCCTGATTCCAGCGGCTTTCGGAATTGTCTCGGTCGCGATCGTCACCATCTATCCACTCAACGAGAGGATGATGCGCACGATTGCGAAGGAGCTCAGTGCGGGCGGGGAATGATGACGGGGTCGCCTACAGCTCACGCATGATCCGGTGCACGGCGGTGGCGGCAGGGAGGGGTGTTGTTTGCCACTTGGGCCGCGTGCGTCTAACCATCGTATGGCCCCAAAAAACGCGTGCCATTGTAATGGATGAGATGCTCAGGGGCTTCGGCAATCCAAACTTCGGTTTCCCACGCAATCGCGCGGGCGAATTTGACATAACCCGCTGTATCAGAAAACGCTGTTACATACACGATCCCGGCTTTCGCACCTGAAAACAGGTCGGCGATTTCATTTCTACGTTTTTGGTCGATTGGACCGTGTGAGGTCACGGCTTCAATGACGATCAACCAGTCTCGTTTAACATCATACAGAACCACATCAGGTGCTTTGCCACGAGCTTCCAGTTCGATGCCTAGAGCGGATAATGCACCATCGTCTTCGATCACATTTTTATTTCCAGCATCACCTACAAGAAGGACTTTTCCTCCGGGTACGAAGCGAGGGCAGAATTGCTCCACGATCTCCTGGATGGTACGTTTTGACCTCCGGCAGAGAGTTCGATGGTCTGACCTTCAGGCAGTTCGATGGGGGTCATCGGCAAGTCGCGATGACGCTCCCGCAGCCTGTTCTCTCCTCCCGATGTTTTGAGGTATGCAGCCAGCGATTCCTTCCAGTGTTTTCCTGCATAAGTCTTGAGTAAATCGAGAGCGCTTTCCGTAAGCTGGTAACACCATTTCGGGCTATTGATGGGGCGGTCTGGGCAATCTGGATTTTCAACAAGTAAACCCATCTGCACGAATTGGTGAACCGTTTGTCGCCGAATCGTTTCGCGTGTATTGGGCGCATACTTTACCCCGTAATGTTGCTCCATCCACTCCATCATTTCTGTGATTTTACGAAGCGGTGCAGTGGCTCTGCCCCAAGTCATTTTAGGCTGTATATTTGCCTGCGCCAGAAGAGTAAGAGCAGAACGTTCGTTTTGCTGCTCACGTGGTGCTTTCAGAGTCTGCAATATCTTGAGCGCCTGTCGAATCCTTAAGTGGGTCATGTTTATCGAGTTCTAGGATTTCCGGAGATTAGCTCATCTTCCGTTGGATAGCGCAGGTTCCTCAGATCGGTTGCATTGACCTGGGTGTGTCCGTTGAATTGGCGGAAATACTGATCTACTTCTGGCGAATTGAGATAGGCGGCGAGACCTTTGGCGAGTTTTTTGGTCAAACCTTTTCCGTTAGCATGGAAATAGTTGATATGGTTCTCTAGTCCGATCTTCTTTTCTGGAAAATCCTTGGGATCAAGAACACAGGCAACAATGCGGCGTTTCTCCTCCTTGGACGTGAAACGCTTGATCAGAACATAACAACCACGCTTTACGAGAAACTTCTCTGTGCGGGCAGTGTCGCGTATCGCAACAGGTTTTTTGCGCTGACGCAGGTTATCGGCATCCTCCGATTTCTGAGGGGGGCGGAGTACCTTGCCATTGTTGAAAAGGTGCGGATAGATCAAAGGATATGTGTCAGCACTTTGACTGTGGCTAAGATCCTTACGCAGTCGAAAATCGACTACTGGCCCTGTCGAAACATTCAGACCAAGCTCGACCAGACTCGACGATTGATTCATGACAAAGTCTCTAGCAGATTGATGATCGCTCTCGGTCGCAAGATGAATAAAACTCTCCGAATCCTGAGGGTGAACTACTTCGTCCAGATTCATTTTACGCAACTTAATTTGGGCAAAGCTACCGCATGCCAACGTCACCTTGGACTGTCTGGTTGGCTTTTTGCTCAGGAGATAAATGATGTTTTCTTGTAGCACCTTGTCACGTTGAAAGACTTCGTTACGCGAATCAATTTGATGAAGGAGCCTAATTTGTGTGCTCTCCAATATGGCATTACGAAAAGGCCTAAAATACGGACCATTACAGAAACTGCGCGGAGTGATCGCACATAGTTCACCTTTCGGCTTCGTCTGGAGTACACATAGCCACACAAATGCCGAGTAAAGGTTACTGGTTTCAATGCCTACGCGCGATAGCAAACGACGTTGCTTTGACGAGGAAGACAGCTTTTTATACGGAGGATTTAAAATGGCATGTGTCGCTAACGGAATTTTTTCTGAAGGCAAAAGTCCACTATCCAATGACTCAACGCTACTTTCAATCCAGTCGCTTTCCCGAATGATAACCTTTGCAGAGATGCCCTGCTGTTCCAGTGCCATTTTGCATCGATTCAGAACATCATGCAAGGCCTGCAAAAAATCTCCGTCCTGTTCACATGCGACGAGGGTGACGTGTGAAGGTTTCTTCACCTGCCCTTTCTGCACGCGTTTCAGCAAAGATTCTACGAATGCTGCTGATAACACACCGCTTCCGGCACCCGGGTCATGGAGCACGATCTTGTTGCCGAATGATGCATTGGTATAACACGACGCAAGATAACGGGCAGTCTCCGCTGGCGAAAAAAATTGCCCCTGCGAAGCTCGCCCGCTCCTATCCAGCTCCTCACATACCGACCAGCCACATTGGTCGGCAAATGTGACAAGATCGTGATTTGGCGATAAGGAGATCATTATGTGTTCATGAGAACATTGGAAGTGCAGTTCGTCAAACCATTTTATAGGTCACAGTGGCACTAGTCTAGACATTCCCTGATCTATATCTATTAAAGCGGAGAGAGGAGGAGTAAATTACGATTCATGAGGAACAATGTTCCCGCACGGCAACAAATAAAGCGTTCGTAAAGGGGACCGGGAAAGGGCCAGGTCAAAGAAATGGATCATTCACATTGTGCCTCTCCTTGCTTCCTCCGGTAGCCATTTTGGCTGGCTTCCCAAAGAGGATGGATACTCATACCCTGCCGCCAGTTGAAAACTGGCACTCCAAAAATTCACAGCTCACGCATGATTTGGTGCACGGCGGTGGCGGCAGGGAGGGTGTTGTCAGCGACTTGTTGCTCAATGCCAGGGAGCAGGGCCTGGATGTGTTTGCTGCGGAGGAAACGGTTGCGGAGTTCTTCCTCGATCATGGCGTGCATCCACTCGATGGATTGCTGTTTGCGGCGCGCAAAAAAGGCACCGGATTGCTGGGTGGTGGCGCGGAACTCTTCGATGGTGTCCCAAAGAGTTTCTAGAGTCGGTGGTTCAAAGGCGGAGCAGGTGACGGCACGGGTCTTCCAGCCTTGGGTGGCGGGTTGGAGAAATTCCAGCACCCTGCCGTATTCGGCGGCGGCGAGTCGGGCCGGGTGCAGGTTGTTGCCATCGGCTTTATTGACGGCTAACAGGTCGGCGATTTCGATGACACCTTTTTTCATCCCCTGGAGCTCGTCCCCCGCCCCGGCGAGCATGACGAGGAAAAAGAAATCCACCATCGAGCGCACGGTGATCTCGTTTTGGCCGACGCCTACGGTTTCGACCAGGATGACATCGTAGCCCGCGGCTTCGCAAAGCAGCATGGTCTCACGGCTTTTGCGTCCGACCCCGCCGAGCGAACCACTTGAGGGAGACGGCCGGATGTAGGCGTTGGGTTCGCGGACCAGGTTTTCCATCCGGGTTTTGTCACCGAGGATACTACCGCCGGTGACCGAACTGCTGGGATCGACGGCTAGAATGGCAACGCGGTGGCCTTTTTCACAAAGCATGCAGCCGAGCGACTCGATCAGCGTGCTTTTGCCGACACCGGGAACGCCGGTGATACCGACACGGATGGAGTTTCCAGACTTGGGAAGGACGCGCTGGAGTAACGACTGGGCAAGCTCCTCATGCTCGGGATGGTTACTCTCCACCAGAGTGATCGCGCGGGAGAGGATGGTTTTATCCGAGCTAAGGATGCCGCGCTCGTAATCGTCGAGGGTGAGCTTGCGGCGCTTTTTCAAAGGCGGCTTAAAGTCACCGGAATCATCGACCCCGGGGGAGACAAACCCGGCGTAGCAGCCGTGGTGGTCATCACCGTCTTCAGGTTGCCATTCTGGTTTGATCTTCTTGGGCATGGATAACGTAAATAGGTCTTATAGGACATATAAGACCTATTTGTTAAATTCCAAGCTAGTCCTCAAGCTGCTCAAGCAGAAGGTTGAGTACCTTGCGGGCTGAATCCGGAACGACGGTTCCAGGGCCAAAGATGGCGGCGGCTCCGTTTTGATAAAGGTAATCGTAGTCCTGGGCGGGGATCACACCGCCGCAGACGACCATGATGTCCTCCCGGTCAAGCTTCGCGAGTTCCCCGATGAGTTGGGGAAGGAGTGTTTTGTGTCCGGCAGCCAGGGAACTCATGGCGATGACATGCACGTCGTTTTCAACGGCTTGTTTCGCTGTTTCCTCAGGTGTCTGGAAGAGCGGTCCTATATCGACATCAAATCCCATGTCCGCGTAGGCGGTGGACACCACCTTGGCGCCGCGGTCGTGGCCGTCCTGCCCCATTTTCGCGATCATGATGCGTGGGCGGCGTCCTTCCTTGGACTCGAATTTCTTGATCAGGTCGGGGATGTCTTTCATGTCACCTTGGTTGCTGAATTCGTTTCCGTACACTCCGGAGATCGAGCGGATGGTTGCTTTATAGCGACCAAAGTGGTCTTCGCAAGCATCGGAAATCTCACCGAGTGAAGCTCGGGCCTGGGCTGCCTTGACGGCGAGGTCCAGGAGGTTGCCTTCGCCGCCCCCAGCGCAATCGCGCAGGGCGTTGAGACTGGCCTGGCACTCTTGCTCGTTGCGGTTGGCGCGGAGTTTCTTGAGGCGTTCTATCTGGGAAAGCCGGACCGCCGTGTTGTCGACATCGAGGATGTCGAGCGGATCTTCTTTTTCCAAGCGGTACTTGTTGACGCCGACGATGGTTTCCGCACCGGAGTCGATGCGGGCCTGACGGCGGGCGGCGGCTTCCTCGATTCGCATCTTGGGTATACCCGCTTCCACGGCCTTCGACATACCGCCGAGCTCCTGGGCTTCCATGATGTGGGCCCAGGCTTTTTTGATCAGCGCGTCGGTGAGAGCCTCGAGGTAATACGAGCCGCCCCACGGGTCGATGACACGGCAGATCGACGTTTCGTCCTGCAGGAAGAGCTGGGTGTTGCGGGCGATACGGGCGGAGAAATCCGTCGGCAGGGCAATGGCTTCGTCGAGCGCGTTGGTGTGCAGCGACTGGGTGTGGCCGAGCGTCGCGGCCATGGCCTCGATGCAGGTGCGGGAAATGTTGTTAAACGGATCCTGCTCTGTTAGACTCCAGCCGGATGTCTGTGAGTGGGTGCGGAGTGCGAGCGACTTGGGATTCTTCGGATTGAAGGTCTTGACGATCTTCGCCCAGAGCACACGTGCGGCGCGCATCTTGGCGACCTCCATGAAGTGGTTTTTTCCCTGGGCCCAGAAGAAGGAGAGCCGGGGAGCGAAGGCATCGATGTCAATGCCCGCCTCGATCCCGGTTTTCAAATACTCCCAGCCGTCGGCCAGGGTGTAGGCCATTTCCAGGTCGGCGGTCGCCCCGGCCTCCTGCATGTGGTAGCCGGAGATCGAGATCGAGTTGAACTTCGGCATTTTCTGGGAGGTGAACTCAAAGATGTCGGCGATGATTTTCATCGATGGCCCGGGCGGGTAGATGTAGGTGTTACGCACCATGTACTCCTTGAGAATATCGTTCTGGATCGTGCCCGCGAGCTGATCGAGGGTGGCCCCCTGCTCCAGTGCCGCGGTGATGTAGAAGGCGAGGATCGGCAGCACCGCACCGTTCATGGTCATGGAAACAGAGACCTTGTCCAACGGAATATTGCCAAACAGCACCTCCATATCGAGGATGGAGTCGATGGCGACACCGGCCTTGCCGACATCCCCGACCACACGCGGGTGGTCCGAGTCGTAGCCACGGTGGGTGGCGAGGTCGAAGGCGACGGAGAGCCCCTTTTGACCCGCTGCCAGGTTGCGGCGGTAAAAGGCGTTGGACTCCTCGGCGGTGGAGAAGCCGGCGTATTGGCGGATCGTCCACGGGCGGAAACAATACATGGTGGCGTAGGGGCCGCGCAGGAAGGGCGCGATGCCCGCCTGGTAATCGAGGTGTTCCACCTCTTCCATGTCGTCCTCAGTGTAGAGTGGCTTGACCGGGATTTGCTCCATGGTGTTCCATACGATTTCATCGATGGGTTTACCTTGCTCCTTCTCGAGTTTGGCGCACCAGGCTTCGTAGCTCAGTTTTTTCTGAGTCGAGTTATACGGGATGTCTTTAAATGATGGGCTGCTCATGAGATTACTCCTGCTCCTTTCAAAAGTTGTTGGTTCATTTCGTAGTTATTGACGCGGACGTTAACGAAGTCATCGACACCAGCCTCACGCCAGGCGGCTTCGTTATCACCGGGTGCTCCGGCGACTAACAGAGTGACACCAGGCTTGGCAGCCTTGACGGCTTTGGCGAGTGGGGCGACACATTCATCGTAACTGGCATCGTCCGAGGTGATCACGGCGATGGTTGCCGGTGATGCTTGCAGGGCGGCAACGGCGGACTCGGTATCCTCGAAGTCGGTGGCACCGTCGACCTTGAAGCCGCCGGCCTCGAAGAAGGAGGCTGTCCAGTCGGCCCGCAGGCGGTAGCGGCGGGACGGCCCCATGTTGAGCTGAAGGATCACCGGTGGTGAGCCGGTTTTTTCCTCGTAGGCGGCGGAGGCATCGCGCAGGGCTTCGTATTCCTCCGCAGCTCGGCGCTGCGGAACCAGGTGGATGTTAAAGGTGCGTCCTTCGTGGACCCCGGTGGCTTCGCCGATCTGGCCAACGGTCGCCCCCTGCTCAGCGGCGGCGATGGCTTGCTCGACCATTTCGGCCTCTGTGGAGGGTGTGATGGCGGCGAGAGCGGGGACATCGATGCGTTTGTTAGGCTTGTCAGCGCCACAATGGCCCTTGGATTTGTCAGAGGTAGTGAGCCTGCCTCCCTTGAGATCGGGATACATGTTAGCACCTACGATGCTGTCTTTACGGCGACGGACGTTCTGGCGTTTCTGCTGATAGGTAACCTCGATTTGTTTTTGGATCGAGCCGTCCTCCAACATCGATATGATGCCGCCAGCTTGGTCAATCCCCTGGAAAATCTCCCAGGATTTACCGGCAATCTGGTCGGTGAGCCACTCGATGTAGTTCGAGCCGCCTGCGGGGTCGATGACCTGGTCGAGACCACATTCCTCGCGCAGGATGATGTGGATGTTGCGCGCGATGCGGCGCGAGAACTCATCGGTTTTGCCAGCGACCTCGTTATACGGGCCGATGTGCATACCATCGACACCGGCGACGACGGCGGCGAAGGCCTCCGAGGTGACACGCAGCATGTTGGTGTGGGCATCGTAACAGGTTTTGTTCCAGAGCGAGGTGCGGGCGTGGATGTAGACGCTGGCATCCTCCACGCCGTAAGCCTCGGCCATTTTACTCCAGAGCCAGCGGGTGGCACGGATCTTGGCGATCTCCATGAAGTAATCGGAGCCCACGGAAAGGCTGACGCGCATGTGGGGCAGCAGGTCAGCGGGTTCGATACCGCGTTTTTTCATCTTCTCGATGTAGCAAACGGCGGTGGCAATGATGTAGGCGAGCTCCTGGGTGGCACTGGCTCCACTGTCGTGGTAAAGATTTCCCTGCACGCAAATCGTCTGCATCTGCGGAGCATGTTTGATGGCGAACTTGGTGAGTGCCGCCATGTGGTCGAGGCGTGTTTTCAGGTTTTGCCGAAGGTGACCGTGCAGCCCCAGCTCGGCGAGCGGATCGATATCGAAGCATCCGCGCAAGTCCTTGAGCGCGATGCCTTGTTTCTTGGCGGCGGCAAAAAAGAGAGCCGCTACAGAAACTGAGCCGGCGCCCGATCGCCAGAAGGTGGAGATGGAATCGAGTGCCACCCCATCGAGGGCGACTTCCATGTCCTCAAGATTCTCCAGGTCAAGACCGCGGACTTTTTTCTCCGTCTGATCCTTGTCGTAACCATTCGCGGTGACATCACTGAGAACGATGTTGAGTTCCGTCTGGCCACCGTTCAAACCTTGGTGGATGAGGGCGTTTACCTTTTCAGGTTTGCACTTGCAAAGCTCCTGGGACACTTCCCATCCGGCTTTGAGAAATCCACCGGGCCGGCTTCCCCTGACCAGGGTTCCAGCGCCGGGCATATCCTTCCGGTGTTCGAGATCGGCGATATCCTCGCGGCGATAGATCGGCTGGATGGTGATATCCTCGTAGGTTTTGCTAACAAGGAGTTTTTCAAAGGGTGCTCCCTTCAGGAGGGCTTCCGCAGCCTCATGCCACTGGTCGTAGGTATGAGGTGGAAACTCTGCAAGCAAGCCATCGGTTTGTGGTTCGGTGCTCATGGATTTATTGGATGAATAATGTTGATTACAGAATGAGTGGTTATTTCTAACAATACCAATGACGGACTACAACTTCGCGTCCTGCATGTTGCCGGTTTCGATAAATGCCTTGTGGAAGGCAAAGGCGGAATCGAGCGACTGGTGGGTATGGCCGGATTTGGCACTGTTGTAATACTGGTTGAGCAGGCCCTGGTATTCGGGAGCCGCACAATTGTTGATGATGAGGTGGGCGCGCTCTTCAGGGTTTTTGCCACGAAGGTCTGCAACTCCATGCTCGGTAATGAGGACCTGCACAGAATGCTCGCTGTGATCCATGTGCGAACAAAGGGGGACAATCGCCGAGATGGCGCCACCTTTGGCTGTGGACGGGCAGGTGAAGATGGAGATGTAGGCGTTGCGGGTAAAGTCGCCGGAGCCACCGATGCCGTTCATCATTTTCTGTCCCAGCACGTGGGTGCTGTTGACGTTGCCGAAGATGTCGGTTTCGAGCGCGGTGTTGATGGAAATGATGCCCAGGCGACGGGCAATCTCCGGATTGTTGGAAATCTCCTGGGGTCGAAGCAAGAGCTTGCCCTGGAAATCCTCAAGGCTTGCATAGATCTCCAGCAACACCTCGGGGGAAACGGTCAGTGACGAGCCGGAGGCGAATCCGATGGTCCCTTCTTTCATCCCCGCGATAACGGAGTCCTGAATCACCTCGGTGTAGAGCTGGAAAACCGGGATATCCGGGTGGGCGCCCATGGCGCCCAGGACGGCGTTGGCGACGTTGCCGACACCGGACTGGATGGGCAGGAAGGACTTGGGCACGCGACCAGCGGCCATCTCAGCAGCTAGGAATTCCGCGACATTTTCACCGATTTTCTGGGTGATGTCCGAGGTCGGGGTGAAGCCTCCAATTTCATCAGCCAGGTTGGTTTCGACGACGCCGACGATTTTTTTAGGGTCCACCCATACCCGCTGGCTCCCGATGCGGTCTTCCGCGTTGCAAATGGGGATGGGGCGCCGGAAAGGAGGGTCACGGGGTTCGTAGATATCATGGAAACCGAGCAGCTGTTTGGGGTGGTAGCTATTGAGTTCGATGATCACCTTGTCGGCTTTATTCAGGTAGGTCGGTGTGGCGCCGACGCTGGAGGTCAGCAGGACTTTCCCGTCGGCCGCAACATCGGCGGCCTCCACCACGGCGAAGTCGATGTTTCCAAGAAACCCGTAGCGAACATTCTGTTGGATTTGCGACAGGTGCATATCGAAGAAGCGGGTCTCTCCATCGTTGATGCTTTTCCGCATATCCGGGTTGGATTGATAGGGAGTGCGGAACTTGACGGCCTTGGCTTTGGCAAGCTCCCCGTCGAGGGAGGCACCGGTGGAGGCACCGGTCAACACACCTATTTTGAAGTCGCGGCCTGCGTCGTGTTCGCGGATCGCTTTGCGTGCGAGGGCGGTAGGAACCGCTTTGGCGGCACCAGCGGGGGTAAATCCGCTGAAGCCAACATTTTGATCGTGTTGAATGAGTTCGGCTGCTTCATCTGCAGTGAGTGTTGGGAATGGATAGCTCATGGTCGGTCTTCGGTTTAAAAAAAGTGAAAGTGGGAGCGTGGACCGGATCACAAAAAATCCGGATTCTCGAATATGGTTAAGGTGTAGGGGTGATTAGTTTCCAAACATGGCAAGGAAGTAACCTGCCGCCAGGGCACTACCGATGACACCAGCGACGTTGGGGCCCATGGCATGCATGAGGAGGTAGTTCGAGGAGTCCGCCTTCTGCCCTTCAGCGTGCGAGACGCGCGCTGCCATGGGGACAGCCGAGACACCTGCCGAGCCAATCAGCGGGTTGATCTTATTTTTGCTGAACAGGTTCATCAACTTGGCCATCAGGACACCGGATGCGGTGGCGATGCCAAAGGCTGCAATGCCCAGGGCGAGGATACTCAGGGTTTGTCCATTGAGGAACATGTGCTGGCCTTCGGCGTTATGCCCGCCCATTTTCAAGCCGACGCAGAGGCCGAGGAAGATGGTGACGATATTGATGATCTCGTTTTGGGAAGCCTTGACCAAACGCTCGGTGACCTTACATTCACGAAGCACATTGCCGAGGAAAAACATGGCGATCAGCGGGGCTGCGGCAGGGATGACCAGGAGGCAGAAAATCATCACAACCACCGCGAAAATCATTTTTTCCAACTGGCTGACCTTGCGCATGGTTTTCATCTTGATCTTGCGCTCCTCGACGGTGGTCAGGGCACGCATGATCGGAGGTTGGATCAAGGGGACCATGGCCATGTAGCTGTATGCGGCAACGGCGATGGCACCCAGCAAATCCGGTGCAAGCTTGGATGCGACGTAGATTGAAGTAGGCCCGTCAGCTCCCCCGATGATGCCGATGGCCGCCGCTTCAGCAAGATTGAAGCCCAGCAGAGGCGCGGCAAGGAAGGTGAAAAAGATGCCAAACTGAGCCGCAGCGCCTAGCAGCAGGGTGCGGGGGTTGGCGATGAGCGGACCAAAATCGGTCAGAGCCCCGACTCCCATGAAGATGAGCGGCGGAAAGATCTGGAGTTTGATCCCCAGATTGAAGTAGTAGAACAACCCACCGGCCTCCTCCAAATGACCATCAACATAGACCGGCTCGTTCATCAGAAAACCCTCGATGGGAAGATTGATGATCAAAGCACCCATGGCGATGGGAACCAGTAGAAGGGGTTCAAATTGTTTGGCGATCGCCAGGTAAAGCAGAACGACAACAATGAGCCACATGACCAACATTTGCCATTCGAGATTTACGAAACCTGTAGTTTGCCACAGTTCTTGTAGTGCTTGCATGAGAGTGAGTGTAGTTTTCTACTGATGGCAGGGATGATTGCCCGTATTAGTTAGGTTGTTAGGGGAGTAATGGACTCGTTTATCCAATCGTGTAAAGCGGCTGACCTTCGTCAACAGCATCGCCTGCCTTGCAGTGAATGGCTGTCACAGTACCATCGCTGGGAGCGTTGATCTCGGTGAACATTTTCATGGCTTCAAGGGTGATGATCAAATCGCCGGCTTTGACGGATGCCCCTGCGGCAACAGCCACGGACTGCACAACGCCTGCCAAGGGGCTGGTGATGTCACCATCGGCCGCGGCCGGTGCCTGGGCAGGAGCAGGAGCAGCCACCGGAGCGGCGGCAGCGGCCACGGGAGCCACTGGTTGGATGGTCGGGGAACCGGCGCCCTCATCGAGCACTTCTACTTGGACATCATAGGCTTTGCCTTCTACTGTGATACGGAGTTGTTTCATGGTATTAAAATGGATAAATGGATGGATGAATGATTGTTGGGAATCGAGAATAAGAGCGTGTTATCGGATATTGTGAGATGTCTGGATTTGCTGACGACCCGCCTGGCTCCAGGAGGAGTTTTTAGGCCGGATGGACAAAATCCTTGGCTTACCGCCCAGTGTGGTCGACACAGCTGCCGCGATCACTGCGACCACTTCTGGCGGAACCGTATCATCGGCGACGGGTGCGATGGGGGCGGCCGATTTGGCGACGGGGGCGGGGGCGGCCGGTGCGGGGGTCAGCGCCTGCAGGATTTTGCTCACCGCCATACAGACACCCATCAGAGCGGCCAGGGTGACGAGCACCACCAGGAAGCCCGCAAGGTAGGGAGCCGCCTCTGATACGCTGGTACTTTCTGCGGCGGCGGATGCGAGGATGGATGAAGCTAGACTCATCATGGTAGTGGGTGGGGGTGGTATGTTGGCATTATGGCGATAACAGCGATGGTGGCAGATGGACGATGTGGCATTTTAGAGCGGAATGTTACCGTGTTTCTTCGGTGGGCGGCTCTCCCGTTTATCGAGCATGCCACGGAAGGCCACGGCGAGCGTAGAGCGGGATGCGCTTGGATCGATCACGTCGGTGATCATACCATTACTGGCCGCCTGATAGGGAGAGGCGAATTTCTCCGAATAAGCCACGCGAAGCTCATGCTCCAGGGCTTCCGGGTCTTCGGCTGCCTCGAGTTCACGGCGGTAGAGCACCTTCATGGCACCCTGGGCACCCATCACGGCGATCTCAGCGGTGGGCCATGCAAAGACGAAGTCGGCCCCGAGGTCACTGGGGCACATGGCGAGGTAGGCACCACCGTATGCCTTGCGGCAGATCAGGGTGATCTTGGGTACCGTGCCGGATGCCCAGGCAAAGAGCATTTTAGCTCCGTGACGAATTATTCCTCCACGCTCCTGGGCCAGCCCGGGCATAAAGCCGGGAACATCCACCAGGGAGAGGATAGGAATCGAGTAAATGTTACAGACGCGGATAAACCGGGCGGACTTGTCGGATGCATCGATATCGATGCAGCCAGCTTTCACTGTCGGCTGGTTAGCCACGATTCCGATGACCATACCTTCGATACGGGCAAACCCGATCAGCATGTTAGGTGCAAAATCAGGCATGATTTCAAACCAGCTGCCAGGATCGGTGATGCGGGCGATGACCTGCTGCATGTCCAGCGGGCTCCTGGAATCGGCGGGGATGATCTCCCTCATGCCGGGATCCTCGCTGAGGGCAATCTGCTCCGTCAAACAGTGGGGCGGATCGGCCGCATTGTTAGAAGGCAGATAGGAGAGCAACCGTTTGCCAAGGTCAAGCGCGTGCTGGTCGTCATTGGCGATGAGGTGGATATTACCGCTGACCTGCGCATGCGCATCGGCACTGGCAAACTGGTCAAGTGAGGCGGTTTGCCCCGTGGCGGCCTTGATCACGTCGGGACCGCAGATAAACATATTCGCGTTCTGACGGGTCATGATGAGAAAGTCCGTCAGCGCGGGAGAGTAGGCAGCGCCACCGGCGCAGGGGCCAGCGATAATGGAAACCTGCGGCACTACACCGGATAGAAGCACGTTGCGAAAGAATACCTGGCCGTATCCGGAAAGGGCATCGATCCCTTCCTGGATCCGGGCTCCACCAGAGTCGTTGATGCCGACGACGGGCATACCCGCCTTGACCGCGAAGTCGAGCAAGTCACAGATTTTCTTGGCGTGAATACGTCCCACGGCACCACCACCGACAGTGAAATCCTGGGCGAACGCGGCCACACTCCGGCCATCAACCGTCCCAGTGGCACAGACGACACCATCACCGGGCATCTTGCGTTTTTCCAACCCGAAGTTGGTGCAGGAGTGGTGGGCGTGCATGCCGAATTCAATGTAGTTGCCCCCGTCAAAAAACGCGTCGAGCCGCTCACGCGCGGTGAGTTGACCTTTTTCGTGCCGTTTGTCGATTCGGTCCTGCCCCCCGCCTAACAGAGCTTCTTCTCTGCGGTCGTGGAGTTTTTCTAGTAATGCTGGTTCAATGGCCATGGTGGTGATTGTTGATGAGTTAAAATGGAAAGCAAGTGGTATTATTTGGCATCCTGGCAGAACTCGGTGAGAACTCCGAAAGTGGATTTAGGGTGAAGGAAGGCGACGAGTTTGTCCCCTGCCCCGGCGAATGGCACTTCGTGGATCAGGCGGGCGCCCTTTTCCTTGGCCTGGTCAAGCTGGCCGGTGATATCGTCCGTGGCAAATGCTATGTGGTGGATGCCCTCACCGTTTTTCTCGATGAATTTGGCAATCGGGCTTTCTTCAGAGGTAGGCTCAAGAAGTTCGATATGGACATCACCAGCGGCGAAAAAGGCGGTGCGGACTTTCTGGGATTCGACTTCCTCCCTTCCTTCACACGTTAATCCCAATACATCCTCGTAGTATGGAATAACGGCTTCCAACGACTTCACGGCGACTCCCAAGTGGTCTATTTTTGTAATCATGTCAGATAGGCAGTGGTGTGCTGCTGGACTGAACATATACCTATCTCAGTCCACTTGGCAATGCCCCCCCTGTTTCATACTCCGCATATTTTGCGCAAATGGCTCAACCCGTCCTACTACACAAATTCCCCCTCCATGGGAAGGATATTTTTGGCGCAACACGAGGGTACCCTGATCGTTAGCGAGGATTGGGCTGGATTAATTTTTGTGTGATATTCATGCTGAGGGGTTGTAAATCCATCGCGTTGATCGCTTACGGTGATGGAGCAACGATGTTCTGGCGTTTTTACCTGCTCATTCTCAGGCTGGATTGCTCCCAACTCCCAGTCGACGGCGTTGTCCTTCCTCCTCCCCGGCACGGGAGGTCTTCAACCGGAACTTTTTGCGCAAGGCGGCTTCAGGCCTTTGGATACATCAGCCGGTGATCCGGCATCCATTCCTCAAAGATCTGCCGCCAAGCTTTCATCCTCTCATGACAGATGTAAACCACCGCCTTGAGTTGGCGGGCATGACGCTTGATTTCCATGGGCAATAACAACAGCCGCTGCATCACCGTGCGCGGACGCTTGGCCAGGTCTTTTTCAGGCAACACCAACAGCTTGAGGGCCCCGAGGATGTTGTAGGCCAACGCCCCGAGGCTATACCATCCGTCGTTGGCGCTGAGACTGTGGCAGGGCGGCCTGTGAAGCCCTAGATCACTGAGCACTTCGCCAAAGCGGCGTTCACACTCACCCTTGAGCCGGTGACGTTCAAAGGCTGCCCTGGATTGGGCCGCTGTGTGACCCCGTCCTTCTTCAACTTCGACGAAGCAGTAGCTCCAGAACATGTCGTCTTCCCGTTTGTGACGCAGGGCCGCAAAGTTATGCGCTTGCCTACAGCCCGAGGGCTGGTGTCTTACCCAGCTGTAGGATACGAGATGTTTGATTCCTCCACGCCAGTGGGTAAGTTCGGACTCGCCCCAACTTTCCTCGGGAAGTCCTCCGGCCATGCGTTCCAGGGGACTTGTCCATTTGTTGTAGCTGATGCTGTGGCGGGTGAAGTGTTTGGCCGCGTGTTCAAGATCCTCCCCGTCACTGCTGCCGCTGTCGGCGTAGAGATAGTGTTTTCCTTTTTTACGCAGCTTACCGCTGTTAGCGCAGAACCTGCCGAAACACTCGCTTACTCCGCGCTGTCCCCCGAGTTCGCATTCGAGGATGAGAGGCCCGGCCCACAACGTCTGCCAACCAAGCGATACATCCCCCTTGTAGTTGATTGCGGCACCTTCAAATTTTTTACCGCTGACTTCGATCTGGGTATCATCGAAAAACCATTCGAGTTCGTTGCCACCGTAGCTGTATGTATTGGCCGGAGCCGTCTTGAGCACCCATGTGCAAAACCGGCGGTTGATCGCCTTGAGGGCATCAAGGCCCGCGGGGTCCAGAGCCCGGAGCCATTCGCCCAGGGCGCTCTGGTCGGGCAGTTTTTTTATTCCTAACAGCCTTAGCAGTGCCTTGTCTTCATTGAGAGCCTCCGCATCCGCCAGGCTGCTTCCTCCTGTGCAGAAGTTGTAGAGAAAGGTGCTGATGTAGACTTCGGGATCAAAGCCCCGGTTGCGGTTCTTGCGGTGCTCGAGCTGCGGGTAATCACTGATCCAGCCCATTAGTCCGCTTTGCCGGATCAAGCCGACAATGGCCAGTTGCCCTCCATGCACCGAGCATGATTCCGAGGTTCTTAGCTCCATTGCAAACTTGCGCGGCTTCAGGGAGTAGTGTCGTGACATGCCCCCTTATACACAATATCAGTCAAAGTTGCAAAATCACCTTCAGGGTGAATCATCCCCAGCGTCGCTAATGATTAGGGCGAGGGTAGTCTGAACGACTTTATCAGGACGACCTTGCTTAAACCTGGATGGAGGAAATGTGATAGAGTGCTAACAAACTATTTTTCAAACTGACAACATCATGGTCACTGGTCCCATTGATCCTGCAGGCCCTACTCGTCTCACTGGCGGGGATTGCATCTATTCATGATACGATCCCTCCTAGTGGAGCTACCGGCTTTCGACATGCACGGCGTTGAACCCGATGGTGAAACCCTCCTTGGGGCCGGACGCAACTGCGAGTATTTTAAAACTGTAGAAGCCACCCGCCTTGGGTGCTGTTATTTCCAAGGGGATTTGAACAACCCCGGGGGCTTGTTGAGGAACAGAGAACTTGATGACCTCTTTGCCATCGGGCATGGCTACGGCGATATCAAAGTCATTTTTCCTCTGGGTCATATAAAGGGTGACAACGACCGGCCCCTTGTGCTTGGGGGGGATACGCAGTATGACCTCCCATCCATCGCCGGGTTTGGCTTTATGGCCTTTGAGCGTATCAGTCGCGGCCTTGGGAATCAGCTCGATCTCGCCGGACGCAAATTTGACCGGCACATCCTTCATCGCGAACTCCTTGAAATTACCTACCGCAAAAATACTCTGAATGTAGTGCCCGGCCTCTTTTTCCTTTCTGTTCGTCGCGGCCGGGGCACCGGTGGCCACTATCCAGTCGAGCGTTTTTTCCGTATCGAGTGCCACGGTTACAGGATTTTTCCGATTGGCCATTGTGTTCACCAACCCGACCTCGTGTAGATGGACCTTCACTCCTGCCGGGACAGCGGGAAGGACTCCATCAGCAACCGACGGGACCGCCGAATCCTTAGCCGGATTCTTGAAGACCACTAACAACAGCCCCAGCAGAATAAGTGCACACAAGGACGCGATGACTATGATTGTTTTTTTAGGCTGTTTCTTTCCCTGACCGGCCCGCTGCAGGACGGGAACATCTGCGTCAGCAACAACGACCTGGGCGGTCGTCCGCATGGAGGGAGTAGGCAGGGTTGTTTCCACGGCATGCGTCTTTCCGGGCACATTGGGCTCGGGCTCGTCAATGGCGATCTTCTGCAGCGACTCCATAGCCTCCTTGATCGAGCCCGGTCGCTGGCTCCGGTCACCCGCTGACAAGTGCATCACCCATGCTTCAAAATCAGGCTGTATATCCGGGGCGAATTCACTCAACGGCGGCAGCTCGCCGGCCAGATGGGCACGGGCACACTCCGCAGGAGATTGCCCCGCAAACGGGTGACCACCAGCCAGCGCGGTGTAACAAAGCTGACCTAACATAAAAAGGTCCGCCGCGACATCGGGCGAACTCTCATCATCATGCAGCTCGGGTGCCAACAACACAGGGTCAGCGATATGGATATCCTCACCCTTGACCATCGTCGCCAGTGTATTCAGCCCGAGGTCAACCAGCAGATAGCGATGGCCACCGGTCGCCTTGGGCAATCTTTTCACCGAGCCCGTGTGCAGGGCACCATGATATACACCCGATTCGTGAGCCGCATGCAAACCCTCCAGAAGATCCGAGGCCATGCGATAGGCTCCCATTTGTTTTAATGGCCCTTGTTCAAGGCGTTCGGCCAGCGACTGCCCCTCGACGTACTGGGTAACGATGGAGACGCCGTCATCATCCACACTAACGTCATAGATCGTGAGCAAATTTGGATGTTGCAAGGCACACAACTTCCCTGAAAAAGTGGCGAATTCCTTCGCCCACGACCTTGGTCGATCATCGTTGTGATCCGCATCAATATGCCGGAATACCACCTTGCGCTCCAACGTGGTGTCCTGGGCAAGGTACATCCCACCCGCAGGATCCTTGCTGATAAGTTTGATGATTTCGTATCGGTCCGTCATTGTCGTCGTTTGATCAGTAACCTTGAACGTTGCCCACGCTAACAAAGGAAACGGCCTATGGCACGAATAAATGTGGCTATGATTACTTCTTGGCAGGAAGTGCGGAGTATTCGAGTCCGTCAGGCTCACTGACGCACGACCTTCCGGCGTTCGGACTGATCATCTGTGTGGCCGGGGAGGCTGGTGGTGGCCGATGTGGTGGTCGCTCATCCATCGACACTGCACACAAGCGGGGTGGATCGCTGGGTGGGGTTATTTTGTAACCACTTCAGGATGCACGCATGTGATTTTTTATCATCCACAACAAGTTTTTGGTTGAAACATTGTTTGAATTGTGTACATTGCAATCAGTTGTCGGGTGAACGTCTCGATGTTTACTGCGATGGCTATGGTGCTTGAGGATATTCATGCCGCTTATCCAAGGGCCTCATTTTTTCATTATTCTTGTGTTTCGTTTGGCCCTTCTGGAGTTCGCTCCAGAAGGGTTTGCGCTTTCGGCCCTTTCGCGCCTTTCGGAGTGCGGAGATGCATTCTCCGCTTTGGATACTCCATTCGATGTTGCTGCGGCTGATGTCTGTGGACCACCTCTGCCACTTTACCAAATCATTCAACCCATCGAGGAGGAACGGGGAATGGTGTCCAGCAGGTACGGGGAGGAGTCGCACGCCAGGGAGAAGACAAAGCGGAGAATGTATCTCCGCATTCCGAAAGCCCTCTACTTGCGGCGCTCATTTTCGATGTCGTTATCACGCACTTCCTTGAGCTTGTTAGCCAGACGGGTTTGGAACTTTTTTACCAGCTCCTTGTATTCGGGGTTCTTTGCCAGGTTGGTAAACTGTTTCGGGTCTTTCTCCATATCAAAGAGCTGGATTCCCTTGGAGGCATTTTCCGCATGCTGGATGTAGGCCCATTTTTTGGTACGCAGTAGAAAGGAGTTCTGGTTCACACAGAAGGCGGCATCCCTAACACTGTAGGAGGGCTCATCGAGGGTTTTCACCAGACTCTTTCCCTGCAAACGGGATGGGACCTCCAGACCGCAGAGTTCGGAAATGGTGGGATACAGGTCCACCAGCTCGGTGAAGCTATCACAGACGGCTGGTTTTTTACCGGGCACTTTGATGATCATCGGTACGCGGGACGACTCTTCCATCAGCCCCACCTTCATCCAGAAATCATGTTCACCGAGGTGGAAGCCGTGGTCACTGGTGAAGATCACGATGGTGTTATCCTCCAGGCCCTCGGACTTGAGAGTTTTCAGCACCTTGCCCACCTGCGCGTCCATGTAGGAAACGGAGGCGTAGTAGGCGGCGACGGCCTTACGCTCCTGGGTGACGTTGAGCTTCAGGTTTTTGCTGGTCTTGTAGTTGATACCCGCCTTCGGGATGTCGTCCCAGTCGTCTTTTACCTTCTCCGGCATGGTGATGGACTGATGGTCGTAGGGTTCGTAGTAGGCCCGGGGAGCCACGAAAGGGACGTGCGGTCTGACAAAACCCACCGCCAGGAAAAAGGGTTTGTCTTTGTGCAGCTTGAGGAGTTCGCAGGCTTTCTTCGCTGTTTTCCCATCGGCATGCACCAGGTCATCACCATCGGCCTTGACCAGCTCAAGGGTGTTACCGGCTTTGACGGGTTTGGTGCCACCGGGGTTGTTTTCCAACAACTCCCCATCACCCGGAGCCATCCACTCCGGCCCCTGGCTGTTGAATTTCTCCGTCCATGACGCGGGATCGTCGGTGCCATCTGATCCTTTGACGATATCGCCCGGCACGCCCATGTGGTAGATTTTACTGACGCGTGCGGTGTAGTAACCGTTGTTCTTGAAGTGCTGCGACCAGGTAACGCGGTTGCCAATCTGCTTTCGACCGCTGGCGTAGCCAAACGCACGGGAGCCATGCGGGTAATATCCCGACATGAATGAAGCGCGTGATGGCCCGCAAACTGGGAACTGGCAATAGCTGCGCGTGTACCGCACACCCTGTGCGGCCAGGGCATCGATATGAGGTGTCTTGCAGGCTTTGTTCTCGTAACAGGACAGCGCTGTCGCAGTCAGGTCATCGGAGATAATAAAAAGCACATTGTATTTCCCAGCGGCGAATCCGCTATCCAATGACAGCAGCAGCATGACTAACAGACAGAGGCGGGATTTCATCATCATTTTTTCTTTTGACGTGCCCTGGGAGCATATTGCTCATAACTGGGGGCATCGTATTCCTTACGAAGCCGGTCATACTCAGCGGTGAGTTCTTTTCTGATCGTTGCGTATTCAGGATTCTCGGCAACGTTGGTCATTTCCTGTGGGTCCTTTTTCAGGTCAAACATCTGCCATTCCTGGGTGGATGGAATGTAAAACAGCTTGTGTGTTGCTGTTCTAACACCAAAATGCTGCGGCACGGCATGCTCTCCGACCTCGTAGTATGCGTAGTAGAGTGACTCCCTGACTGACTTCGAAGGGTCCTTGAGTATGGGGAGAATGGATTTGCCCTGAACTTCATCCGGAGCGGACAGGCCAGCGGCGGCCAGAAAGGTCGGTGCATAGTCGATATTCTGAATCATCGCCTCGGGGCGGGAGCCGGCTTTGACAACACCCGGCCAGCGGATCAGGAAGGGCATTTTAAATGACTCTTCAAACATCCAACGTTTATCAAACCAGCCATGTTCGCCGAGATAGAACCCTTGATCGGATGAATAGATGACAATGGTGTTTTTTGCTAGATCGTGTTCATCGAGGTACTTGAGCATACGACCTACACTCTCATCGACCGCTTTGACCGTGCCCAGGTAGTTGCGCATGTAGCGTTGGTATTTCCAGCGCACGATGTCTTTGTGGCTGAGTTTTCCTGCTTTGAAATCCTTGAGAAACGCCTGGTTCTCTGGTCCGAAGTGGTCATTCCATTGTTTTTTTTGGGTGTCGTTCATCCGACCGTACTCAACCGTGCCGTGTTGGTCGGGGCCGGGAAGATCAACTCCCTTGCGCTCGTCTTTTCTCAGTTTCAGGTCGTAGGTCCAATGAAAGTGACGATCAATCTCCATCTCGTTTTTGGGGAGGGTCTTACTTCGGTTAGCGTAATCATCGAACAAATTCCCTGGCTCGGGTATGTTCACCCCGTCAAATGATTTCAAGTGACGGAGGGCGGGTGAAAACGTGCGGTGGGGTGCCTTGTGCTGGCACATCAGGAAAAAGGGTTTGGTTTTATCACGCTGATCTAACCACGCGATCGCCTTGTCGGTGGTAAGGTCTGTAGCATAGCCTTGAAACCGCTTCGACTTCCCATCCATCTGGATAAATACCGGGTTATAGTAGTTCCCTTGTCCGGGGAAGATCTCCCAGTAGTCGAATCCGACGGGATTTGTTTTGAGATGCCATTTCCCAATCACGGCGGTGGTGTAACCTTCCTTTTGCAGGGCTTTGGAAACTGTCCACTGGTTTTGGTCAAGCCCCTTGCCCGAATTACGTAAAAAACCGTTTTTATGACTATGCTTTCCAGTAAGAATACAGGCACGGGATGGACCACAGATTGAGTTGGCGCAGAACGAGTTTGTAAAAATCGCCCCCTCATTGGCGAGCCGGTCAATGTTGGGGGTGGGTGCCACTTTTTCCAACCGGCCACCATAGGCGGAAATCGAATTGAGTGCGTGGTCATCGGAAAAGATGAAAAGGATGTTAGGCTTCGCCTGATCCGCAGCATGGGCAGCCAAGGTCAGCGATGCAGCAAGGGCAAGGGTGGGTAGCTTGGATTTTTTCATGTGCATTGTAGTTTATAATTATTGCATGACTGCTTGATAGTGATTTTTTTGCTCGTTGTAGGTGTTTTTCATCATCCTGCGCACTTCCGCATATTCCGGATCGTTATAGACGCTACGCATCTCGTCGGGATCTTTGACAAGGTCGAACATTTGCCATTCCTTGCTCTGGGGAAGGTAAAAAAGCTTATACCGCTCCGTCCTGACACCGTCATGTCTCGGCACATTGTGCGTGCCTGGGTTCATGTAGTAGGCGTAGTAAATGCTTTGGCGCCAGTCCTTGTCCTGCACTTCTCCCTTGAATAGGGGAACCATGCTTTTGCCCTGGATCGACCCGGGTATTTTGACACCGGCAACCTCGAGCAATGTCGGTGCATAATCGATGTTCTGAATCATCGCCATGGGTCTTTGTTTGGCTTGGATCACACCTGGCCAGCGGATGACAAAAGGCATTTTAAGCGACTGCTCGAACATCCAGCGTTTGTCATACCAGCCATGCTCGCCGAGGTAAAACCCCTGGTCGGAGGAATAGATCACGATGGTGTTGTCAGCCAGACCATTGTCATCGAGATAATCCAACATCCGTCCGACATTTTCATCCACGGCCCGGATCGTGCGCAGGTAGTCTTTCATGTAACGCTGGTATTTCCACTTCAGGATCTGCCCGTCACTCAAATTGTTAGATCTGAGCTGGGCCAGGAAGAAGTCATTCTTCGGCCCATAGGCAGCGTCCCAGGCTTTTTTCTGTTGATCATCCATACGCATGTATTCGTCATTTTTCATGCCATCCATGATTTTTCCAGGCACGATGGATTTCCCATGCAACTTGAGATCGTGCTCCCAGTGGAAGTGATGCTTGAGCGTCATCTCGTTTTTCTTCAGCCACGACGAGCGACCCGAGTAGTCGTCGTTCAGCGTCTTCGGCTCGGGGATTTCGATATCGTCAAACAGCGTCAGGTGGCGCGGTGCAGGCGCCCAGTTCCGGTGGGGTGCCTTGTGCTGGCACATCAGGATGAAGGGTTTGGTTTTATCCCGCCTTTCAAGCCAGGCAATCGAGTGATCCGTGATGATATCCGTGGCGTATCCGTGGAAACGCTTTGTCTTGCCATCCATCTGGATGAAGTCGGGGTTGTAATAACTTCCTTGTCCGGGGAGCACTTCCCAAAAATCAAAACCCTGGGGGTCAGACGACAGGTGCCATTTCCCGATGAGGGCAGTCTGGTAGCCGGATGCTTTCAGCAACTTGGGAAACGTCATCTGGTCGCCGTCAAACAGGTCACCATTGCGCATGAAGCCGTTTTTATGTGAGTGTTTACCCGTGAGGATACAGGCGCGTGACGGCCCGCAGATCGAGTTGGCACAGAAGGAGTTCTCAAAAATGGCACCCTCGTCGGCAATCCGGTCGATGTTCGGGGTCGGGGCGATCTTCTCCAACCTACCCCCGTAGGCCGAAATCGACTGCAGGGCGTGGTCGTCCGAGAAAATAAACAGAATATTCGGACGCTCCGTTGCAAAAACCTGCAACGTGCAGAGCACTAGCAGTGGAATCCTGGACACGAAATGCATGGGGAACAACTATCATACTAATTATTGGTCGACTAGATCAATCGAGCTATGCATTGTCAGGAACCTTGTAGTATGCGCGCAGTCTCTGCAGTTCTTTTTTAAGGCGCCTCACCTCGGCTTCATACTCTGGATTGGTATATTCGCTTTTCATTTCCGACGGGTCTTTTTCCAGGTCGAAAAACTCCCACTCTTCGTCATCAGGGACACCCTTTCCGTAGTAGCGGATCAGCTTGAAGCGTTTTTCTGAAACCCCCTCGTGTTTTCTAACACTATGCGCACCAGGATACTCGTAGTAATGATAGTAGAGTGACTTCCGCCAGTTGTCCGAGGTCTTTCCTTTCATCAATGGCACAATACTCTCGCCCTGCATTTCCTCAGGAGCCTGGACACCGGCCATATCGAGGAATGTTTCCGCAAAATCAATATTCTGAACGAGATCATCATTGGCCGAACCCGCTTTTACGTGGTCGGGCCAGCGCACTAACAGCGGTGTGCGGAATGACTCCTCATACATGAAGCGTTTGTCAAACCAGCCATGCTCACCCATATAAAAACCTTGATCCGAGCAGTACATGACGATGGTGTTTTTACTGAGACCCGACTCGTCGAGGTAGTCGAGCAAACGGCCCACGCTCTCGTCGACCGCCCAAATGCAACGGAGGTAATCCTTCATGTAGAGCTGGTATTTCCACTTCACCAATGCCTTGCCCGTGGGTTTGTTTTTTGCGTAGTATGCATTGCGCGCCTTGAACTGCTCGCTGGTGGCGAATTTGCCACCCACTTTAAGATCCTGCACCATGCGCATGGTTTTATCGATCGTCATGTCCTGTTTGTGAGCCGCCGTGCCGCGACCCGTGTAATCGTCAAATAGAGTCGGTGGTTCAGGAATGGTTACGTCGGCGTATTTGTCCATGTGACGTTTGGCGGGCGTCCAGTTCCGATGAGGGGCCTTGTGATGCATCATCAGCATAAATGGCTTCGACCTGTCACGCTGGCCTTTCAACCACGCCAGGGTCTTATCGGTGATGACATCACTGACGTAACCGGTGTTTTTCTCTTTGCCCTTTTGAGATATAAAATCGGGATCATTGTATTTTCCCTGCCCTGGCAAAACGTCCCAGTAATCGAAGCCCTGCATCGCTCCGTTGAGGTGGATTTTACCAATCAGCGCCGTTTGATAACCGTTTTTCTGGAGAAGCTTGGCAAAGTTCATCTGGTCGTGGTTAAAGCCGCCATGGTTATCCAATTTGCCATTCAGATGACTGTGTTTGCCCGTAAGTAGAACCGCCCGGCTCGGACCACAGATCGAGTTCGAGACGTAACACCGGTCGAATCGCATCCCCTCATTGGCCAGCCGGTCAATATTGGGCGTCATGTTCAGCTGCTGCAATCGCCCCCCATAGGCACCGATCGTCTGATAGGAATGGTCATCCGAAAAAATCCAGATGATGTTCGGTTTTTCTACTGCGGATGCATAGTGGGACCCCAACAACGTGAAGAGGAGAGAGATGAGGAAAAATCGACTGGTCTGTTTGATCATGATATTAAAAATGCTGCATTCCAATGCTCCCTACTAATAAGGCCGAAGGATGGATATCTTGCAGAAAAAAGACCCGGCCTTAAAAAATCCACGCGATATCACTTGCAAATTTATCAAACCGGGGCAGCTTGCAGCATCTCCTCGGAGAGAAATACTGAGGGGGGCGTAATGGTTTCGACTGGATATTGAAAGCATAGGCCGCATGTAGAGGTTGATCGGTTGGCCTCTTTAAAAAGCCGTTCAAACAAATTAATTGCAGACTCTAACGAGCTCGCACTTGCTGCTTAATTGACGGCAACGTCTATCTTCCTGACGTCCACTAGGGGAGAAGGCGACCAAACAGTGGGCTGGCCGGAGACCGGGTGACCGGGTCAAAGGTAAGACTCAACAGGTCAATCGGAGTGCCCAAGCCGCTGGTGAGCGACTGCCCTCCTAAAACCCTTATCACCAGCTAAACATGTAGACGCTTAAGTAGCAGGTATCCAGGACAGGGGTTCGACTCCCCTCGCCTCCACCAATTTAAAAAGGCTCAGGATCACTCCTGAGCCTTTTGTTTTATAGGTTTGTGGCGTTTTTGTGCGAGCTGGAAAAAATCTTGTCCCGCTTCAGGAATGCACAAAAATGCACGTTTTTGCGCTGTTTGAAGCGGCACACGAAACGGGACAAATATTCTGTCAGTTTACCCCTCGTCGTTTGCGCTGCCGTCATAAAGGACTTCCCCGCTCGACTTGGAAACCATGATGATGCGTGATGAGCGCAATACTTCTCTGTCTCTTCCGTCAAGCCAGGGAGCATAGATCAGCCAGCACGGCTCGGTCGGCTTGCAATAGATATTGAGTTGGTCGATGGATGCGCTGCAATGCTTGAAACTTTCCAGCTCCGGCTGGCAGTGTCTCATGGCGATCCTCATAGCTCTGCGTTTACCTAGGGGCGGGAATAGTCGGTGTAGGATATTCATGGAAATAGAATCAATCTGATTATCAGGTGAAAAAAACACTAGTTATCTGAGTGCACTTTGTGCGAATATGATATGCAAAGATGAGCTTGGGTAGAATATCCGTCATGGCTATGGAGTCGAGGTTTCGAGGAGTTGAATACATATTCGATGACTCAGAAACAGCTCTTCGCTACCGGAGGCACATTGTAGCGAAAGCTCGTAGCATAGGAAAAGAGGTGTTTGATGGTGGGTATGTACCTTTCAAGGAATTAGAATGCGCATTGATTGACTGTTTGCAGGTGATTCCTGAATGGGATTTTAACCTATTTAACGATACTTATCATGATGGGGACTTCTTTACCCTGCTGAGCAAAAACCGACACAGTTCAAAATTTATTTTTCAAACACTGGTCAACTTGCATGATGCCGAAATTACAATTCTCAAGAAGGGTTATCATTGGAAGGGTTTTTGGCAGAAGATGGATGAGATTAAGAAAGAACAAGATGCGGAAAAGCTAATCAAGAGAAACCTGTTCATTCGCAATTGTAAGCTAGCTGTCCAGAGTTACGGCTGGCATTGCGCCATCGCGATGACACTAATAGCTGCGATCCTTGGAAATATACTTGGCATAAATTTTCACTCAGCCTTCTTCATGTTGCTTCGTTTTTGTGTTGCTTCGGCCTTCGGATTATGGGCGTGGAAAGCGCATGAAGAAAAAAGCTCAACTTGGCGTAACGCCTTTATGTTGCTGGCATTGTTGTATAATCCATTCTTACCCGTCGAGTTGGGAAACCCTGCTGTGTGGAGTGTAATCAATACAGTCACTTTGGCAGTCGTTATTGCGAGTGCGCTGGTGTTGGTAAAAAATCCAGCAGCAAAAAGCAGAACCAGTTTACCCCGCAAAGACCAACCCGCTAAGCCCTCAAGAGACAAAGGCAATACAAAGCCAACCAAAAACACAGCTGCTAACAATACAGTTCAAACGATAAAACTTGAACTAGAGAAGCTGCGCAACCTACTTGATACAGACTATGCCAAGAAACATCTTGAAAGTGTTAATCCCATATTATTCAAAAAGGCTAACTGGTTGGTTCAAGCTGAATTAGAAAATCACGATGCCAACACCCTCTTGAAGATTGTAAACATCAAGAGCAGTATCATCCGTGAGTTAAGGATGGCATCTCAGACAGAAACGTTCACAGTCCCTTTGTTAGATGGCGGCGGCAGCATGCGAATTGCTCCTACTGCTGAATTTTGTAAAGAGCTGTTCCGTGAGTATGTATTTCGCCCTGATAAGCAGGCTGAAAACAGGTCTAGGAAGGGTAGCGGCCTTTGAAGTAGTTCTGGATTTGTTCAAGATAGGTGGCTGTGATGCATGGGTCTTGCTTACCTTCTGAGCGTTTGGTGAGTGCTACCAGCATTGGCGAGGCAGGGCTGTTGAAGCGGTCGAAATCCTCGAAGCTGACGCCAAGCGTATCGAGCCATGTATTTCTGGCCTCGATGATGGATGCACATTCTGTGAGTGACTGCCTGATGACCTGGTCAACCACCTCGAATGTGCGATCTGATGCAAAATCCGTATTATCCAAGGTTTGCGCCAAGAGCCACTTCGCAAGGCAGTTCATAAGATCGAGGTTAATGGTCATGCTGATGGTGAAGAAATCTGATAGACGCGCATTGAGCTTGTCGATGGTGTATTCACCTTCTTGTGATGTCTCGGCAAGACGGTTGACTTCTTCCATGTCATCCCTGCCAAAAGCGGCAACTGCGGCGCGTAGGCGTTGGCGCATGGTGAGGTTGTTGTAGGCGGTATCTGTAATGGTTTTCATGGTGCGGATGTCATTGTTTCTTCAAGGCGCGTTCGAGGGCTTCGAGGCGGGGCTTTATTTCTTCGAGTTCGATGATTCGTGTCAGATTGGCGGTGGCAGTGATGAGTTGGGCGGCGGTGTCTGCGGGAATGTACCCCTGGGCGGCGGCTGTGAGGATGGCTTGGGCTGTGTCGGTCTGGCTGGCTCCATGTGGCAGAGGGACGGTTACAGGGGCAACTGTGGGGCGTAGCGGGGGCAGGATGCGGTCGAGGATGATTTTGGCGGCGGTCATGTCGCCTTCCATGGCTTGATCGATGACGGCTTGAATGATCTTTTCCCCGTCCTTGGCTAGCCTTTGGCGTAGCTCGGCGTTGGCTGATTTGGGTCTGCCCGATGGGTTGCCAGATGTGCCGGGTGGATAGGTTCCGTCCTTGCGGCGGGGTGGGGTGTCTTTTATGCGGGTGGGCATGGCTTTGATGATGTGGGTGTTTCTATTTTGGAGATTTTGGAAACGGTGCTACCTCCTGTCGTTTCCATGATTCTGATTGCTCGTTTCCTTCATGTTTCTGGGAAACTATTGATTTAGATAGGTTTGAGTCTGTCGGTTTCCGTATCCGTTTCCATCGGTTTCCCGTTTCCCGCCCTAAAGGGGGGAAACAGGAAACGGGGTGTTAATTGCTCGGTAAATAGCGGCCATTTTTGATCATGATTTTCGCGTCAGCTTGCGCTTTGTGCGCCCATTTTGAGATAGTCCCCTTCCCCTTTCCTAATTCACTAGCAATCTCTGATGCGGAAGTGCCCCCCCCGGCTACAAGCTCAAGGAACTGGTCGTAGAGGTCGATTGCTCTGGTTTCCGCTATGATGCCTTGCTCGGTATGAATGAGCTTCCATGCCAGCGAGGGGGCGTAGGATGGGGCGCAATTACGGCACTTGGTAAACTTGGTTTTGAACTGGTGGCACCCATCTTCATCAAGGCCGTCCATATCTTCCAGACTCAGTATCCAGTGCGCGGGATCTTCCCGCTTGCTTGTGCCTCTAATTTGTCCGTTACGTCCTGCATGGCAAACCAGGATGACGGCAATCCCCCTGCGGCGGAGGTCAAGAATCCAAGGGCTGACCTGCTCCCATGAATCGCTTTCGTTTTCTTTCAATCCTCTGAATGCCGTGGATAAGTTATCAAGGATAAGCACATTAGTTTCCATTTCTTCGCAGTAATTCAGAATCGCTTGCTGTTGGGCGGGTTCCGTTAGGTTTAGCGACAAGCTATCACCCGAGGCACTGAACAGCACTTCATGGCTTAGGATACTGAAGTTGTCGCTGGTAATGGCGAGCATTCGGCAACGCTCTTGCAGGTCATACAGATTCATTTCTGAATCAAGATAAAGTATGCGCTGAGCCTCCTTGCCCTTCCAGTGTGTGCCCATCATAGAGCTTTCTGATAGAGCTTTGCCCATGAGTAGGGATAGCCAGCTCTTACCTACGCCTCGCGGGGCGAAAATGATGCCATAGTCGCCTTGTTTGAAAAATGGGTCTAGCAGTGTCGGACGTTCTGGTATGTCCATGCCTAGAAACGCGGACGATGAAAGAACCGAAGCGACAAGGGTTTGCTTGATCAATGGTAACGGGTTTTTGATTTCCTCGCTGATACCCTGGAGTTCTTTTTCTGCGGGGTGAAGTTCTTTGATTTGTTTTGGTGAAGTCTGGTTCATTGGGTGATAGGATTGAGGTAAAGAAGGCGTGCGGGGTGGTTTGTTTTTTCATGGATGCAGTGGGGCATACGTAGGGGGGCTGCTTGGCAGCTATCGAGCACAGCTTTGTCTATGCGGAGTCCTGCGGCCATTTTGTGGATGGCGTTCATGGCTGGTTCCGGTGGGCGGTCATACCATGCGTGAAGCGAGCGATTCCCTGTGTCGATGACTGCGCGGAGTGTCAGTCCTAGCTTGTCCTTCGCGTAGCCTATCAGGGCACTACTCAGGGCTTTGTTCCTCTCCCGTTCTTCCGGCGTGCTTGGTTTGCGGCCTATCAGTTCATCGCTTTCCAGCAGGATGAAGGGGGATGATTTCACGTATTCCTTGCATCGGCTGATGGTTCCGGGGTGGAATGTCCCAGCGGCGATGCGGTGCGGCAGGCGGGCGATTGTGAGCCAGTCACGGCACGTTTTGAAGTTGGCCGCGTGTTCTGGCTTCCCGGTGTCGTAGGTGTCGCCTAACCATAAAACATCATCGGGCTTGAATAGCGAGGCGATGAAGTCGTGCGGTGCGGCTTCCGAGTGGTCAAAGCGTATGGGTGATGCATGCCATAGATCGGCCTGCCAGTCGTTTGAGAGATACGGGGATAGTTTACCTTCCAGAATCTCCTGGATGCGCTCTGTGAGCTTCTCTTGCTTGGTGATGCGGAGTTTCTCCCTGCGGCGTTGCTCTGCCCACTGGCGTTTTGCCTCCGGTGTCAGTTCCTGCTTTTCGAGGATTCCAGCCAAGGCGAATATCTCCTTGCGGTGTGCGCTATCGCCGTCATGAGCTGCGCATCCAAATTTTCCGTTGTCGTAGATGACCAGATGATTGCCTTGCTTGTCGCCACCTGCGGCGCGGCAGGCGGGACAAGCGGCGATGGTCTTGCCTCCGCGCTGTTGGACGTTTGGGAGCTTGGAAAGATCTAGCATGGCTGCGCCTCCTTTCCGTGTTCAAGCTCGCTGAGAGAGTCGGCAAGTATTTGCATGGCTTCCCTGATGAAGCCTTCCATCATTTCATCCGTGAGGGGTGCTGATGGGTTTTGGTAGATGCTTGGAACGTCGATGCGTTCCGGTCGGTCTTCGATGTGGTGATGCATAATCGTTTGTTGGATTATGCCCTTGATGAAAACAGTGATTGGAGTAGTCTTGTGTTGTCCAGCTAAGACAATTTTTGAGCCGTTCCGTGTTTCCATACGCGGGCGGTTCTTTTGTTAAATGGCTTCGATGGTGAAGCGGGCTTCTAGTGCCTTGCGGGCTTGCACGGGGTCTATCCATACCCTTTTGCCAATTTTGACATAGGGGTAAAAATTCTTCGATCTCCAACTATTCCAGGCTCTAATGCTTGGACGGGTGGCGGGATCGGGAAACACGGCGTTGCGTGCTGGTTCAATGCCTAACAATGTCGGCTCGTTATGCTGCTCTGCAAATGCAGTCGCTGAGTATTTGTTGCTCATGGCAGCAAATACATGCCAGAAAGTACAAAAGCGCGGATGGGTCGAAGGTTAGTTCACTTCCATACCACCTTTTTCAAAATCTAATTCCAAGCCTTTTCCTTGCCTCGTTTACCTTGAGGCAACCACGAAAATCCTAGCCTATTACGGACATCTCTGAAGACATCGTAATCGTTGTAATCCTCACCGTCCTCCCATAGATCAAAAACCGTTTTCTGTGTTGGCACACCACGAAACGCTTCAGTTGCCAATTTCACAGAATCTATGAAATGCTTCTCGTTATCAGTCAGTTCTGACTTGTTTTTCTTTTGAGCGATTTTGATTACCTTGGTGACCGTTTCCAACTCAGGCAAACCACCTTCTCTGAAGGCTTTGGATAGTGCTTCCCCAACAATATTCTCGAAAAAATGAGTTGAGACGAGACTTCTGTCCAAACCAAAACTTAAACAGGCTGAATCAATCACATAATTAGAAATAGTCCTTAAACCTTCGCAATCTTGGCACAGCTTGTCAGTGTCCTTGAGGTGGCATATGAATGCTGCTTTCACTAATGGCTCTAGGTCTCCTTTACACCTAGCTACAAGCTCCTTGTCTCTTAGTCCCTGTGTTATCTTTGACAATGCGCTGTAAGCCGATTCAATCACTACAGCACCTCCATCATGCCCTAGGATGATCACGCCAGAGCCAACTCTGCCACTACTATAAATTGTGCAAATATCCGCCTCCTCTTTGGTGTAACTCATGACTAAACGACTTTAAATTTTTCCTCCTGCTCTTCCTCTTCGATTTCTAAGAACACAGCTTGCCCTTTGTCCATGTCTGGCACGATGGAAAAGAAGGCTTCGCCTTCGCCCTTGGGTCGGTGGTCGAGGTAGTGCTTTTTGATCATGCGCTCGCTGTTACCCGCTTCCTGTGCGGTGCCCCCAATAGAACGGTGCAAGGCGATGTGATAGGAAATGAAGCTGTGCCGTGTTTCATCGGGTTGAAGGTCAAATTTCTGCCTTACATGCCTGTAATGATTCTTGAGATTCGCTGGCATGATAGGCTTATCAGCATATGCTTCCAGCCATAGCTTAAGATTGTCACTAATCATTATCGGGCGGCTGTCCTTGGTCTTGGTCATGTCAGCCGGAAGCAATATTCTACCCGTAGTCAGGTTGATTAGATCGTCCTCACGCTCTGCCAGTTTAGCCAGCTCCCCCTGATCAGTCGAAGGGCGAATGCCAGCGAAATAAGCCAAAGCAAACCACTTCACCAAGCAGCCTTCCTTGTAGTTCATCACGTAGGTAAAAAGCTCCTTAAGAGTCTCTGGTGACGTTGTGGCGATGTCAGGTCGTTCCTCTGCAACTCTCTTGTTGGAATGCGCTGGAACGTTCTCCAAGGGATTCTGGAAAGTCCAAGGGCGATTGGTGGCGAGGTCTTTCTTTCCTGCCCACTTGAAAAAAGAGGCCAACTCGTTGCGGTGATTATTCCAAGTCTTCTTCTTGGCCATGCTCACTCCATCTTGCCCCCTGAGTGATTTCAGATAGGCGATGACCCGGCTTTCTGCCACGGTATGCACAAGAGGATTCTCCGCATAATCCGCAAACCGCTCGATGATAGTTCGCGTCTTCTTGCGTGTCGGCTCCCTCACTCCTTCCCTCTCCTTTTCATCGAGATAGTGCTTTAGACCATCGGTAATGGAAATAGTGAACTCAGGCGGGCGGTTGTGCTTGAGAAAGAACTCAACGGCTTCATCCATCGTGTACGCGTCACCAAGGGCATTGAATGCATTCTCAGCCTGTTTGATCTGTTCTTCCTTGAGTGAGGTCAATACGAGGGCTTGCCGTCTTCCTGCGTTCTTGAGATTCACATTGATGGAGTTCGCGTAGGCATCGGCTAGAGCTTTGTCCTTGAGCTTATATTGCTTTCTCTGCCACTTGCCGTTTTCCTTCCAACCCCTAACAATCCAACCGTGATACTCCTTGCCCCGCTTTTTGTAGGTGAAGGGATAGACCTTGGCTTCCTCATCCTCCCCCCTGGCATCTGGCTTCTTTTTCAGAGTAACACGCTTCTTGCTCATGGGTGCAATATAAGTGCATTTACATGCATAAAACAAGCTTTTAAAACGGGACAAGAGACAGGAAAATGTTTAACCCCTTTAATTTCAATAGACTTCTAGAGGTTCGACTCCCCTCGCCTCCACCACTTTAAAAAGGCTCGGATTCACATCCGGGCCTATTTAGATGTCTGGGTCAGGTGGACAGTCTGGCCAGTCAGGCGCGCCACTTCCGAAGCAAAGGCAATCCGGTGCCCTTCGATCGAATCCTTGAGCAGGGATGCCCGGCATTCGATGGCCCCGGTTTCCTTGAAGGTCGGGTAGAGCGTCTGTACCAAACCTTGGTCCCCGCCGCCGTGGCTTTCATATCCCGATTGCCCGGATCCATCATCGATGCTGAGGATGTCCGTATCACCGGTGAAATGATCGCGGATACAGAGTTTGTAGGGCACTCCGTCGATGTGTAAACCGCCTTGCAGATGGGCCTTGGTTCCCCGGATGTTGATCCGTCGACCTGCATCAAAGGCGGTCAACAGCAGGGATGCGGTCACACCGGATTCAAAGGTCATACTGGTATTCTGGTGATCGGGCGCATCGTTATCACACCGGAAGACACAGCGACCCCATTGATGGCCTGCCACCCAGTCCAGCACTTCCTCGGCCGTTGCTTCCTGAGGGGCCGGCATGATTTGTGGGAGCCATGGCTCGCGTTTATCCGAGGCATAGCGGCGGGCATCGTAAGGGCATTGTTGACTGTGCTCGCAGCCGTCCGTACAACGCTGCGGCGCATTGGCGGGGGCGTGGGCAAGATTAAAATAGCCCGTCTCCCCGCTGCTTGAGAGACTCGTGCAGCGACTTCCAACCAACCAGCTCATAATATCCGTGTCGTGACAACACTTGGCCACCATCAAGGGGGTTGAATCCGCGGATTTCGCCCAGTGACCACGGACAAAGGAATGCGCAAAATGCCATGGCTCCACCCCCTCGACCATCTGGATGTCGAGAATCTCACCCAGCCTGCCCGAATCGACGACCTCCTTGACCTTTTTGTAAAAGGGCGTGTACCGAAGGACAAAACAAAGGATCACCTTTCGGTTCAATGCCGAGGCGAGGCGGCTTAATTCCGCCACCTCTTCGATACTGCCGGCCGCAGGTTTTTCCAAAAGAACATCATAACCACTTTCCAAAGCCATGCGGGCTTGCCCGAAGTGATCCCTGTCCTGGGTCGAGATCAGAGCCACGTCCGCCAGCTTGGGACCCGCTAATAATTCCTCGCCATACTCGAAGGATTTCACCCCGCCGCGCTGCTCCAGGCTCGCGATGAACCCACTCCTCGCCGCCACCGGATCCGCTACGGCGGTAATCCGATGAAGCTCCGGTTGCTGCATCGCGAGTTCCATATAAGCACGCGCCCGCGCGCCGCATCCGATGACCGCAAATGTGAGTGGTGTCGTAGTAGCCGGTGACTGCATTCCTGACATTATGGTTACGTGACTACTCTGATTGTTGTATCTCCCAACAACAAGAACAAACTTAACATTTCTGATTGACCCAACCAGCGCGGTCGATCCTCTTGCCAAGCGTTTCCTGCGGATAATTTTCTAGCTAGATCACCCATGCTTGTGTATTACACCGCCTAGTTTCGTAGCTACATGGGTTCACACCCTGGGCGAGCTGCCCTCACCCTACCCTCCCTAGTACCATGAGTATCCAAGAAGTCCATCTTATCCACCACAGTCACTACGACATCGGCTACACCCACCCCCAGCCGATTTTACAAAACCTGACGTCGCGCTTTATTGACGATGCCATCGAGCTTTGTGAAATGACGGCTGACTACCCTGTGGAGGCGCAGGCGCGTTGGCTCTGTGAAGTGACCATGCCAGTAATGAACTGGTTGAAAACCGCCGCGCCCGGGCAGACCGGACGTTTTCGAAAACTGGTGCAGCAAGGGCGGATCAGCATTGGTGCCATGCCTTATCATGTGACGGCACTGCACAACCTCAACGACCTCACCGAGGGTTTGCAGGCGGTGAAATACCTGCGTGAAACACTCGGTGCCACCATGGACTTCGCGGTGCAGCACGATGTCAACGGCCTGCCCTGGCCGATTGTCGGTGTGCTCAAGGACATGGGCATCGACCACCTGTTCATGGGCATCAACGTCCACTTCGGCGGCGCGCCCTTCGCCCGCCCCGGTTGCTTTGATTGGCAGGGTCCCTGCGGCAAAACCCTGACCACCTGGAATGGACTCCATTACAACACCTTCAACCGGGAAACAGGTCGGGTGCACGGCGAAACCCGACTCGATGCCATGGTGGAAAAATTCGCCTGTTTCCTGAACACCCTGGAGAGCCAGGGGTATCCGCATGACTTTATCATGCTGACCGCCACCCACCCGGACTTTGATGACAACAATGCGCCCGACTTCGAGCTGCCGGAGATCATCCGCGCGTGGAATGACGCCGGTCACCGCCCCAGGCTCCGCTTTAGCAGTCCGCAGATGGTTGCGGAAAAACTGGCGGCGCTCGATACCCGCCCTGTCCACCAGGGTGATTGGAGCGACTACTGGACATTCGGCGTGGGGTGCAGCGCGGTGGAGACTTCCGTGGCGCGCATGGCCCGGGCCAAAACCGAAGCGGCGGACCGCCTGCAAGTGCTTGCCAACAACCATGCCCCGGGCACCCGACGGGAAGCCGTCCACCATCAGCACCTCTATCAGGAACACACCTTCGGCTCATGGGCGGCGGCGGGTGCCTTTTTTGCCCCCAAAGACATCGAACCCATACCGGTGCGCGAACAGACCGACCAGAAAAGCAACTTCGCCTGGGTCGCACACAGCCACGCCACGATGTATCTGCGCGATGCCCTGGAATGCACGGCATCCAACCCGAAACGCGCCCGGGGTTGCCAGGGACTGATGCTCTACAACCCGTCGGAAACCGCAGTCCATAAACCCCTATTCATCCCCAACGAACTCACCGGCGGGCAGTGGCCCCATTTCAGCAGCACGATACACCGGCTCGACATCTCCCGGTGGTTTCTTACCGATGAGACAGCCACATGGATGGACGTTGGCGAGCTACCACCTAACAGCATCACATTCATCCCCATCGACCAGCTCAAAACAAGCCTTACGGCGGATCATGTCACGGCGGATGAAACACAGCTGGAAACGGCATATTACCAACTTCAATACGATGGAAGAAGCGGCAGGGTCACCTCCCTCACCGACAAAGCATCGGGTCAACAACTGATCGACCGGGATTCGTCCTATGAATTCTTCGGAGGGATCCAGGAATCAATTGCACAACCCAGTGGATGGGCCGTCGAATCGGGTGACATCCGCCAGACATTTTCCGAGTTCCACTTCGACCGTGTGCATGCGGGCGACGACTGTTGGAATCCCGACTGGCAAGCCCGCCGGCGTGGTCCCTCGGCGCTGCTCAGCATCAGCGTCCACACCGATCCCGCCGGGGCGCACCTGACACGCGCGTATGACATGCCGGGTTTTGTTTCCTTCAGACAAACCATCACCCTCGCTGCCGACAAGGCCGCCGTGGAGTGCTCGCTCTACGCGGTAAAAACGGAAAACTCCGAGCCCGAGGGTATCTATCTGATGTTTCCGTTAGATATTGAAAACCCCATCGTCACCTTTGAATCCGCCGGGCAAGCTGTTGTCTACGACAAGGAACAACTGCCTGGAAGCTGTCGCGACCACATTGTGGCGGACTCGTGGATTGCCTGCCATAACGACAGCCAAAGTATCGTCCTGTCCTGCCCTGACGCGCCCCTGTTCCAGATCGGCGGATTCACCTTCGCGCGGCACCTTCAATCGGCGGTCCCCCAGGAAAAGGCCTTGTTGCTCGGCTGGCCGATGAACAACTACTGGAACACCAACTTCAAGGTATCCCAGCCCGGCCCCATCCGGCTCCGCTACACCCTGACATCGTCGCCAAAACTCGACCCCGCCAAAGCCACACGCGAGGCCAGGGAGCAGACGATCCACTACCACCCGGTGGTTTCTAACATCGATCAGGCCAGGACCGAAACTATCGTCCATCTCGAAGGCGAAAACCTGAGCCTGTTGCATCTCGGGCCACATCCCGAGGGGGGCGGCAAGTTTATTTGCCGTGTCATCAACCATGGGAAGCAAGCCAGCACAGCCATCCTGACTGTGCCGCAACTGACAATCCGTCGCGCCTGTTTCGCAAACCCGCTTAACGACCCCGGCGACGAGATACCGGTGCAAACGGATGGCTCACTGACCTTCGTGACTTCGCCTGCGGGGCTAACCCAATGCATCATCCATACCCAGCCGTAGGTCATCGCTTCCTCATCATTTCATCTACACATGTCCATACAACCACTCGTTGCCAATACCGGTATCCATCTGAACGGAACGGATTACGGGGTGATTGTCGTATATGTGTTAGTATTGTTAGGTGTTGGATTTTTTGTCAGCTGGCGGCAGCGGCATTCAGATGACTTGTTCCTTGCGTCCCGCTCCCTGGGCTGGGGTAATGTGGGACTCAGTATTTTTGGCACCAACGTTGGCCCGGCATTTTTAATAGCGAGCTGTGGCGCGGGCTACACAACCGGGATGGCAACGGCTAACTATGAGTGGATGGCGTTTGTTTTCCTCTTCTTTCTAGGGATGTTTTTTGTGCCCTACTACCTGCACACCAAGGTATCGACCATGCCCGAATTCATGCGCAAGCGCTTTGGCAATCGATGTTACAGCTTTATGAGTTGGTATGCGTTGTTTAGCACCGTTGTCATGTGGTTAGGTGGCACGCTTTTTGCGGGAGGAGCCCTGTTTAGCCAGCTCACCGGGTTGGAACTATACACGAGTATTGCATTACTGGCATTGATTGCCGCCAGCTTCACGGTGGCAGGCGGCCTCGCCGCCGTGGTATGGACGGACTCTTTTCAATCGCTGTTAATGATCGGCGGCGCATCCGCACTCGCCGTCATCGGCCTCGTCCAGGTGGGTGGGTTCGGGGAGGCGGCGACCATCGAGGTGGGTAGTAACCCTGAGATGACATGGAAGCTCTTCCATGGCAATGGCGCGGAGACCCCATGGTATGTCTATTTCCTGGGTTATCCCGTGCTTGGATTCTGGTTTTGGTGTACCGACCAAACCATCGTCCAGCGCGTGTTGGGAGCCAGGGATTTGAAACAGGGGCAGGCAGGCACCCTGTTTGCCGCTTTCCTGAAAATACTTCCACCGTTCATCTTCCTGATACCGGGGATTTTTGCCGCCAGACTGCTGCCGGGGATTGATGACGACAAAGCAGTCTTCACCACAATGGTCGCCACCTACCTCCCCCACGGGATGATCGGTTTGATCATGGCCGTGCTGGTGGCCGCAGTGATCAGCACCCTCGACTCGGGACTGAACTCCTTCAGCACCATTTTCACACTCGATATCTACAAACGTCATATCAACCCGGGAGCAAGTGATCATCTGCTGAAGAAAACCGGTCGGATCATCACTGTGTCAGCCGCCGTTCTTGCCGTGGGAATTGCTATCTTCCTCGCTAACAACAAAGGCGAGAGAAACCTCTTTGACCTCTTCCAAAGTCTGATCGGGTTCCTGGCTCCGCCCATTGCAGCGGTATTCCTGTTAGGTGTTTTCTGGCACCGGGCCACGTCGAAGGCTGCCTTCCTCACACTTGTCCTGGGAACACTGTGCTGCATCTCCGTGGGCATGCTGAACCTGCTCGAGGTCGACCAGCTCACTATCGGTGGAAAAACACTCGTCACGATCACGCCGTGGCCGCACTTCCTGATGATCTCGTTCTACTTGTTCGTTTTCAACCTTCTGCTCATGGTGATCTCCTCACTACTCACCCGCCACAGCAAGGAGGAAGCCAACTTCCCCAGTCTCCGGGAAGCCTACCAAAGTAACCATCCGCTTGGAAAACCAGGTTGGTATCTCTGGGGGGGGGTGTTTGCCCTCATGATCGCCATTTACTGTATTTTCAACTAACCCATCCCGCGAACCAATGCATACCCGATTATCCATCCCCATCCTGCTGCTCACACTGCTGATCTCCGGATGCCATCAAACCAAATCATCCGACGATTCTGGTGAAGGCAATCCAACAAACCGGCAGCGACCGGAAAACGTGACCCGGCTGGGCATGGTCGTGGGGATCAAGCCGGAGAAAATCGAGGAATACACCAAACTCCACGCCGAGTGCTGGCCGGGTGTGCTTGATGCAATGAAGGAATGCAACTTCCGTAATTTCTCCATCTACATCGCCGAGATCGAACCGGGGAAACACTACCTCTTTGGATACCTCGAATACTGGGGCAGCGATATGGCGGCCGACCAGAAAAAGGCGGAGTCCTACGAGATCAACCGCAAGTGGTGGAAACTCACGGACGCCTGCCAGGTCAAGGTGCCCAGCCACCAAGGCGACGGCCTCTGGATGTCCATGAAGGAGGTTTTCCACACGGATTAAACCCACGCAGCAACACATGATGTCCGGACGAGACGACGGCGGCAGGCAGTGCGATTTTTATGATCCCCTCGCAACTTGAAACCGGCTAAACTGTGACGGCCCGACCCGATCAAGAAATTTCCTATGACCAGCAACAACACAACACAATTGCTCATCGGCTCCATCAACATTGCCGGCGATTGGTTTCGCGCCACAGGCTGCGGGCTGACGCTGTGCACGCTGGACGAGATGTCGGGCCACCTTTCCGCGGTGGCGCAATTTCCTGAGGTAGAAAATGCCATCTGGATGGCAAGAACGCCCAGGCATCTCCTGGTAGCGCATGAACGTTTTATGGAGGATGGCGAGATCTCGGTCTATGGGCTGGAGGAAGGGCAGCCCCGCACCCTGGCCTTCCCGGCGCAAAAAAGCAGCGGGGGCGCGATCTGTCATCTGGAACTCTCTGCCGATGGCGCGACTCTCTATGCGGTGAGTTATTTGGCTGGTGTTTCGGTTCATGCGTTGCGTGCCGACGGAGAGATCCTGCCCGCCCATCAGGTGATCAGCTATCGCGGCTCGGGCCCTAACAAAGAGCGCCAGGAAAAACCCCACCCGCACCAGGCCACCCTTTCGCCCGATGGCAAGCAGGTGTTGGTTTGTGATCTGGGCAGTGATGCTGTCTGGGTTCATGCGATCGAAGGAAAGAGGCTTGGAGAAGCGCGTTCCCTTTCTCTCCCGGCGGGTTCCGGTCCGCGTCATCTGGTTTTCCATCCGCGTCTTCCGGTATTTTATCTCATCGGCGAGCTGGATGCGATGGTGCGCGTCTATGCGTCAGGGGGGAAAGAAGATTGGCAGCTGGTCGATTCGCTGTCTGCCCTTCCACCCGGTTTTGCAGGCGTTCCTGGGGGGGCGGCGATCCGCTTGCATCCATCAGGAAAATCCCTGGCCGTCTCGGTACGCGGGAGTGATACGGTTGCCGTATTTGTGATTGATGCATCGGGCTCCCTTTCCTTGCACAGCCACTTTTCAACCGGCGGCAAGAATCCGCGCGATGTTGTTTTCTCTCCTTCGGGGCGTTGGTTGATAGCACTCAACCAGGATTCCGATACGGTGATTTCCTTTGCCTTTGACCCTGCCACGGGTTTGCCAACGGGGGGCTCGGGCGCGACTCTTTCGCTGGGCAGCCCTGTTTGCGCCATATTCCAGCCCTAACATATTTATTCTCCAACCCAAACCACAATGTCAAACCCAGAAAGTAACATTCCCATCCCCAAGCCGTCCAAAAAAGAAGCGACGCTTTTCGAACAGGTCAAGCAGCTCTACACACCCGTCGTGGGAGACATCCTGGACGGCCTGGGTTGTTATCACCAGTTCCTGCCGCAGGAAATCCAGCCCATGCGCACGGAGATGAAGCTGGTGGGCCGCGCGATGCCGGTGCTGATGATCGATGTCTATGGCCCGCAGAAAAAGCCCTTCGGCTACCTGACCGAGGCACTCGACCAGCTCAAGGCGGGCGAGATTTATGTCTGCTCGGGCGGCGATATGCGCTGCGCCTATTGGGGCGAGCTACTCACTGCCACCGCGCGCACGCGGGGGGCCATGGGGGCGGTGGTCAACGGCTTTCATCGCGACACACCAAAAGTGCTTGAGCAAAATTGGCCGGTGTTTTCGCGCGGGCGCTGCGCGCGCGATTCCCGCGTCCGCACCCAGGTAGCCGACTATCGCTGCCCCATCGAGGTGGGCGAGGTATGGATCAACCCCGGTGATTTGATTTTCGCCGACCAGGATGGTATCGTCGTTATCCCTAAAAAACATGAAGAGGAAGTGATTGCCCAATCCCTTGAAAAAGCCATGGCGGAAAATGTCGTGCGCAAGGCCATTGAAGCGGGCATGAGTTCTACAGAAGCCCTGCGCAAATACAAAGTCCTTTAACCTTCCAACACATGATGACCATTGACCTCAAAGACAAAACCATTCTCATCACCGGCGGCTTGGGTGCGATTGCCGAATATGTATTGAAAGCGCTGCATGCAGCGGGAGCCACACTCATAGTGACCGACATCACCCCCCAAGCGCAGGCGCAAAAAACCCTGGCGCAATGGGAGGTGTCCGCCGACTACCATGAGCTCGATGTGACCGCCCCCGATGCCGTGGAGCGCGTGGCGGCGGCGGCCTTTGCTGCCCATCCGGATATCAACATCGCGCTCGGGCACGCGGGCGGCACGGGTATCTTTCCCTTTGCCACCTGTTCGCAGGAGGCATTTGATGAGCTGGTGCGATTTAACTTCCTGGCCCAGACTTACTTTGCGCGCGCGGTCTTGCAGCAATGGCGCGCACGGAATTGTCAGGGGCATTTGATTTTCACGTCGTCCTATGTTTCCAGCATCCCCATGGATGGCATCAGCGCCTACGTCGCATCCAAGGCCGCGCTGGAGATGTTCGCCAAAAACCTGGCACTGGAATACGCGCCGCATGGAATCAGGGTCAACTGCGTCAGCCCGGGCAATGTGGCCGCAGGAAGCTCGAAGCTGGTTTATGAAACCGATGCCAGCTACCGCGCATGGGTCGACCGCGTCTCCCCGCTCGGTAAACGCAATTCCCCCGAGGCCATCGCCAACGCCTTTCTCTACCTGTGCTCACCGCTGGCGGATGAGGTCGATGGTCTCACCCTGCGGGTGGACGCGGGCGTGGGACTTCCGAAACTGGGATAACCCCCGCTACATCGTGTCGGATGGTGGCATCCGCCGCCCCCTGAGACGCGCTTATTGCAGAACGAAACTGGCGGGAGCGTGGTGCGGGAGATCGATGGTGAAGGTTCCTGTGTTTATGGGAATCGCCGGGCCTTGTACCTCGCCGCGCAGATTGACGGGTTGGGCGTGAGTCCATGGCGCGTTGGGTGGCAGGGTGATGGTCATCGGACCCGAGAGTCCCGCCTGCTCCCAGAGGCGGAGGACGGTGCCCTCGCCATCGGGGTTGGGGCCGAAGGTGGTGACGAGCACGCCCGCGCGCGAGACGCTGATGCCGTTTTGGCTGGTGGGAAGTGGTCCTGCGGAGCCATCGGCGGCGGCGGCGAGCAGGGGCAGGCGCGCCTCCCATGAAGGCGTGCAGATGGCGTCCGTTTTGCTATTTGCTACGGGCCAGATTTTGACCTCCGAGCTGAGGTCGCCCTCGATCCAGTAAGGGAAGTTGGTGTTCCACATGTTGTTGTAGAGATGCACGAATACGGCAGGTTTGGTTGGCAGGTAAGTGAAATCGTATTTCCAGAGACCTGGCTCGCCAAAGCTCATCGTCGGCGCGTCCATAGCGCATACGCCCATGCCTTTGCCATCGGGGGCGAGCAGATTGACGCCCGACTCGATGCCGTAGAGGTAGCGGTTGCCGCCGGGCAGCTGATCCTTGGCGAGATCCATCACCCCTCCAATGCGCCCGAGCAAAAAGCGCGGGTCCTTCACGGCGAGGGGATAGCAGAGCCAGCCGCCTTCCGGCAGGGTGTCGGCGTGTTTGTCCGTCATTTTCCAAGCCGTCTGCATGGTCGCCTCGTGCTTGGGAAAGGTGAAACTCAGCGTGATGGTTTCGGCGAGTCCCTTGGTATCACCTGCACTCAGAATCACCCTGTCGCCCAGCGTGCTGCGGTGGACCTTGGCCTTCCACGCGCTCGGGCTGATGGCGGCGTAGGGCACATCGCGCGGCATGTCGGGCTTCACCGACGCATAGAACGAGTTGTTCATGGTGTTGTAGCAATTGTAGTAGTGCAGCGTCTGCTCGTAGCTGAATTGCTCGTGGAGAAATTGCCCCAGCGCGTAGGGACTGCTTGTGTCGACGAGCTCGCGGCCGGTGGATTTTTCAATGAGAGAAGTTATGCCGCCGCGGCTGAGATCGAAGGTGGCTTTGAAATGGACGGTTTCCAGGGTGTTGTTTTTTAGGTCGGTCAGATCGGTCGGATCGGTCGGATTTTTAATCGTGATATAGCCGCCGGCGGGGACGTCGTTGGCAAAGTAGCGCTTGCCGTCCAGCTCGACGATCCCCGAGCGTTTCCAAGGAAGCGCGTTGAATACGACGATGCGTTTGCCCTCGGTGTTCACGGATTTGGCGAGGGAACTGAGGCGGGCTTGCAGGTTGGTTTCCGTTATGTTTTTGAGATCGATAGCGAATTGGCGTTTGTCATTAAAGCTCGCTTCGAAGGAGGTGTAGAAGCCTTTTTTGCGCGCATCGCGGAAGGCGTCGCCGTAATGGTAGCGGCTGGGCAGCTTGTAATCGGTGATCCAAAAGCCGCGGCCCGGGGATAAGGGGCCGTAGGTGTGCTCGCCATAGAGCAGGCTTTTTTCATACGCCGCGCCGAGGGTGGGCGCGACGTCGGCGGTGGGGATGTTCCAAGTTTTCAACTCGGTATCAAGGATAGCCAAAGCAGAAAGCAGCGGGCGGGTGGCGCGTGCCATGCGGGCGGCATTGGGCATGGAACTGAGACCGTGAATCCAAGAATCCACCATGTCTCCGCGGACGACTTGCAGATCGGGTTTTTCGGCGAGCACGGCTTTGGCAAAATCATCCATCGTCGCCATGTGGAGCGTGACCCCGGGCATGCGCGCCACGGCATCGCGCACCGCCTTGACCTGCGCGGCGGAGGGAGGCCCCACGTTGTCGTGGGTCATGATAACAGCGAGGTAGTTTTTGGCGGGCCAGTCTTTGGGAGGAGTGATGTCCGAGCCGTATTTGGCGCTGTAATGGCAAAAAACGCGGGAGCCGTCAGGGCCCTCCCACCAGAAAAGTCCCGGCAGGCGCATGGAGTTACAGGCGTAGTTGCAACCGAGTTGGAGGAACTCCACCCCCGCGTGGTGGAGCAGGCTGGGCATAATCCAGGCGTGGCCTGGGACATCGGTCATTTTTCCCGAAATAGACAAGGGCAAGCCATAAGTGCGCGCGACGCGTGAGGAGTAGGAAAAGCCGCGCACAAGATCCTCGAGATCCATGGACTCGGGGTGGATGGTGGCGGGAAGGGCATGCACGGCAAAAGCGCCGTCGCGCAGGCCCTGCTCGATTTTCTCCTTGCGAGCGGGGTCTTGCAAGGGACCGAGGATATTGGCCTGCATCGGCCAGCCCGCAATGGTCCACTTGAAGCGCTGGTCGGCGGGTTTTTCGCGATCCGCTTCGTAGAGACGGATGGCGTTATCCATCATGGGGACGCGGTAGTCGGTGTTCACCGCTTCGGCACTCTTGGTGTAGCCGAGGTCGCAGTGGGTTTTAAACACCACCCAGATATCGGTGACCTGCGGCGCCTTCTGCCCCGGCTTCAGGCTGGAGGGCATGGGAGGGGCAACAAGAGGCGACTGCGGCTGGGGCGGCACGCCAAAGGCCAAGGGGGCGGCGAGAAAAAGCAGGAGCAAAAAGTGAAGAGATACGTATCTAGCTGTCATATCTCTATTACGCCAGTCGTTCACTCTTTCTTTCAGATTATGAGCCAACAAATACCGAAAATCATTCGCAATAAGAACATGAAGTCGCTTATAATACCCATCCTCCTCACCTTTTCCTTGGGTCTCAGCCACGCCGCTGAGCTGCGCATCCATAGTCCAGAAAAAAACTCACCCTCAGCCTGAGCATCACTCCGGAAGGGCAGCCGCAAGTTGCGCTCGCTCAAGATGGCGTGGCACTCTTAGCCCCTTCGCCCTTGGGGATTGTCGCCGATGGGATTACTTATGGCGCGGAGTCGGCAAGGGCGTGGTGAGGGAGATCGATGGTGGAGGTCCTTCCTTTATTAATGGAAAGAACCTTCATCTTGTAATTCGCTGCATGGGTAGAAGGCTCGGGTAAGAAGACCTCGACACGTCTTCCTGTGTGCGAGTGGGCGAGACTTATGCTTGCGTGCCGCGTATTTCCTCATGTGGGCTGCCGGTGCTGCAACGCATCCCGACAAACCGACGGGAAGCGATTTTCGCGGCCCAAACCCCAGCCGGCCACCGGTTAAACTCCGGCGGCCCGACCCACCCCACAAAACAACTCCATTTTCCTCTTGACCCCGGTTATGGACCTGTTAAGCGTGGCACGTATCTACTGCCATGTAGAAACGACCCTATGTGTATTCTGGGCTGACCCGACGATCGGGAACGGCCTGATAACCAGTAAAATCAAACCATAAAAACACCATGAAACCAAAAACAATCGTCACCATGCTCGCCTTGCCCAGCCTCCTCGCAACCGGGCACTTGTCTGCGGCTACTATTACCACGGATGTAACCTATTCGACGGATACGACCATCACGGACTATATCTTCATATCGTCCAGCACTCCCATCACCCTCACTGCGGAGAACAGCTCTACTGTCACCTTCACCAACGGTGGATCGGGTAACGACGGACGCTTTTTTGTCGCCATAGGAGATCAATTGGACAATTCATCCACCACCCTGAATCTCACCGGCAATGGTAGCTTCAATCTGGTCTCCCCTGCCTATGATCAGATTGCCCGCTTCGGCCACAGCACGGGAAGTGTGGTCGCAACCATCAACCTCGACGGAGGGGTAACGCTCAACATCGGCACAGGAACCACCCACCCCCTTTCCTATTCCGGAGGAACCAACACCATCAACATCAATGATGGCACCCTGAGTTTTGCGAATTTGGGTGGTTTTTGGAACCAGGGTGGCAGCATGTTGTATAATGTTGGCGCTGATGGCGCGTTTGTGGTCCCCGCAGCAATCACCTCGACAGCCGAATACGCTACCTGGGCGAACGGCATAGGAGGCGGCAGCCAAACGCTGGCATTGGCCAGTGGACTTACGGGTTATGAACTCGTATTCACCCCGGACGGTGGCAACACCATCGTTACCGCCAATCTGGTTCCCGAACCCAGCGGAGCAATGCTCGCCTCGCTGGGCGGACTCCTGATGTTCCTGCGCCGCAGACGCTAGGCCCGCTCTAATCCATGCCGGACTGACCATCTAGGCCAGAACTACGAACCACCTACCATAAAAACACCATGAAAATAAAAACAATCGTCACCATGCTCGCAACGGCATCCTTCGGGACGCTTGCCAATGCCGCCATTGTGGCGCAATACTCCTTCGAGGGTAACATAAACGATACCGCAGCGGGCGGCGGCACCGCCGACAATCTCACCTATGTCCAAGCCTCCTCGGGGAGCAGTGCCCCGACCTACACGGCCGGGCCCCTCGGACTCGGTGGACAGGCCGCCGTCTTCGACGGCAACTACTTCTCCGCAGCCGATTCGGCGGATCTGTCCATCTCTGGCAACACCTGGACGATCGAGGCCTTCGTGCACGTGGATGACCCAGCAAAGGACTGGAATCGCCTTGTCATGAAATGGGCGAACCCCTATGAATACCACTTTGCTTTGGCGGCGGGAAATCTCGATCTCTACGATAGCAGTGTCACCAACGCCGTGGATAGTGTGAATACAGCCCCTGCCACCGATTTCGCGGACGGCTGGCACCATCTCGCCATCACCAGCTCCGCCGCTGGTGCGGAGGCGTGGATCGATGGCACATCGGTTTGGACCGGCAGTGCGATCTCTCTCAACGACCAAGCCGCCACCTTTGGGCTGGGAGACAATCCACTTGAATCCTCTACTACTAGACGCCTCTTCGGCATGATGGACGAAGTCCTGATCCACGATAGCGCGGTGGACCAAACCTACATCAACGGTCGTGCGGCCCTCCTGGTTTCAGTTCCCGAACCCAGCGGAGCAATGCTCGCCTCGCTGGGCGGACTCCTGATGTTCCTGCGCCGCAGACGCTAGGCTGGCATCAACCGCTCCGATCAGCCCGGACGGTTTCTGCCGTACGGGCTTTTTCGCGGGGGCATGTAAAGTCATACTTACGCAAAAGAGGTCTTTACCATCCATGATGACTACACCGGCACCGCCATAGATGACAAAGGAACAGCATCCGCATATTCACCCTACCAACCCTACCAACCCAAACAATGACACGCTATGAAAGCATCAAAACAACTACAAGGAGTCCTCGCCGCCCTTACCCTGACCGCAACAAGCACCCAGGCTGTTAGCCTCGCCCTCATCAACCCCTCCTTTGAGGACAGCACCTTGACGGGTGGTTGGAACGGCACCACGCCCAACGGCTGGACCCTCGCCTCGGGAAGCTGCGGTGAAGAGTGGGACGGAGGAGTCAATGTCGATGGCAATATCTTTTGTTATCTCCAGGAAAGCGCTGGCAATCCCAGTATCATCGGTCAGGAAATCACCACCCTGCTCCCCGTTTCCGGCACGCTGGCGGTAGGCGACGTAATCGACTTGTCGTTTATTGCCCGCAACCAGAATGCCGCACCCACGGTTTTCTGGGATATCGTCGATGCTCCATCCGCGGTGGCCAACAGCCTCATTGGCGGCACGCGCTACGTTTCCATTTCGGACTGGTCCAACCCTCTGTTTGATTCGGTAACCATCACCAGTGCCTACTCTGGAAATGCCTACTTCGCGATCGGCACAGACGGTGCCCAGGCGCGGGTGGACAAGATTGGCCTCGACATCACCCAGGTTCCGGAGCCCTCGACCATTGCCCTTGTCTCACTCGCATGGTTAGCCCTCCTGCCCAGACGGCGCCGCAAGTAAAATGCCACAATGAAAAAACCCCACCTGGTTGCCCGGGTGGGATTTTTTTTGTGTTCTGAGAACCCTCTTCCTGTCCGGAGACCCCCATTAGGAAAGGGGATATGGCGGCGTTCATCAGCAGAAGGTCCTTATCTCGCGAGTCCCCACTTTTTGTTCGGTTTGGGCCCCAGTGTGAGTTCCAGCACACCGCCCCCGACCAGCTGTTTGTGGGCAAGCAGGGAGGTATTGAGGGGTTTGCCGTTCCATTGTGCCGACTGGATGTAGATGTTCTCCGGCCCCTGGTTCCTGGTGACCAGGGTGACGGTTTTACCATCGTAATACTCCGGGCTGAGCCTGATGGTCACCTCGTCAAAGACCGGTGCCGTGATGTCGTAGTGGGGATCGGGACCGGCGCCGCCGTCGAACTGGAAAAGACCGATCGCCATCAATGCGCTCAACGCCCCCATCTGCCCCTGGTCCTCATCGCCGTTGTAACCGCTGTAGGGATCGGTGCCGCTGAAGGTTGCGCGTTGCACGGCACGCACCCATTTCTGGCTGAGCCAGGGGTAGCCGATGCGGTTGAAATAGTGTGCGGCTCCGGTGCCGTCCTGGTTGGCGTAGTCGATCCAGGCACCGCCGTGCCCCCGGCCGCGCAGGTGGAATTTATCCTTAACGGCCTTTTCGAATTGTTTGTTCAGCTTGTCCGCCGCAGCTTCCGGACCGCCCAGCATCCCGGCAAGCCCGGTGGGATCATGCGGCACAAAAAAGGTGGTCACAGCCGCGCTGGTTTCACAGAATCCCTTCTGCTCAAAGGCGTTCTGATTCGGCTGGTAACCCGGCATCCAGCTGCCGTCTTTCATCCTGACCCAGGCCGACTGTTTTTCCGGCCAGATGACGTGTCGGTAGTTGCGTGCTCCGGGAATGAATTTCTGATAGATTTGTTCTTTGCCCAT